>NZ_JAVROT010000339.1:0-9324 GCF_032162605.1 Mycobacterium sp.
CGCATCAAGAGGGCACTCGACCCCGACAACATCCTCAACCCCGGCGCCGCGATCTAGCTCCGGTCTGCTGCGTCCACCGCGCGCCGATCTGTCGGTCGGCGGTCCCAATACGAACGAGCCCTCCCCCCTCAGGGGGAAGGCTCGCCGTTTCAAGGCTCAGTTCATGTGATTCGGGCCGTGGTGGTTATGCCAGCCGGGGGCCTGCGTCGGCACGGGCTTGGCATAGGTGTCCGGGTAGTACTGATAGCCGGGGCCGCTCGGCGCAGGCGCGGTGGTGGTTGGCGTGGCGTTCGCCATGCCGGCCAGGCCGAGGGCCGCGCCGCCGATGATCCCGGCGGCTATAGCGGGCACGGCGATGAAGCGGGTGCAGGTGCGGGTGATACTCGTCATCTCATCAATCCTTTTGTGTGAGTGTGTATTTCGTTTTAACCCCCGGGTGCATTCCGGCGATGGGACAACTATGACGCGGCGCGGGCGCGATGTATGTCGGGCAAACAGTGGAGGTACCGGATGAACTCGAGGTCCACTGAATGGGGGATACGCGACGGGCGGCCGAGCGTGCGCAACCTGCCAAGTCCACCCGGCGTGTCGCGGACAGACACGCGCGCTCGCGCCACGAGGGAACCTTGACAAGGAGACACCATTGTCGTATTCATGAGACATGTCAGCCATATTGTCTCAGAACAGTTCAGCCCGGTTCCAGCTGGCGAACGCCGCGACCTGGGTCGAACCGTGGCCCATGTACCGGGCACTGCGCGACCGCGACCCCGCGCATCACGTCGTGCCGGACAACCCCGACCACGACTACTACGTGTTGTCACGGCACGGCGACATCTTCACCGCCGCCCGCGACCACCAGACGTTCTCCTCCGCCCAGGGTCTGACGGTCAACTACGGCGAGCTCGAGATGATCGGACTGGCCGACAACCCGCCGATGGTCATGCAGGACCCACCGGTGCACACCGAGTTCCGCAAGCTGGTGTCGCGTGGCTTCACCCCGCGCCAGGTCGAGGCGATTGAGCCGAAGGTCCGCGACTACGTGAGAGAACGGATCGATCGCATCCTCAAGAACGGCGGGGGCGACATCGTAGCCGAGCTGTTCAAGCCGCTGCCGTCGATGGTCGTCGCGCACTATCTCGGGGTGCCCGAGTCCGACCGCGACCAGTTCGACGGTTGGACCGACGCGATCGTCGCCGCCAACACCGCCGAGGGCGGCATCGGCGGGGCGCTCGAGACACTCGGCGACGCGCTGGGCGCGATGATGTCGTACTTCACCGCGCTGATCGAACGCCGACGCGTCCAGCCCGAGGACGACACCGTCTCGCACCTGGTTGCCGCAGGCGTCGGCGCCGACGGCGACATCACGGGCGTGCTGTCGATCCTCGCATTCACGTTCACCATGGTCACCGGCGGCAACGACACCACCACCGGCATGCTCGGCGGGTCGGTACAGCTGCTGCATCAGCGGCCCGATCAACGACGGCTGCTGGTCGAAAACCCGGAATTGATAGGCGATTCCGTCGACGAGTTCCTGCGTCTAACCTCCCCCGTGCAGATGCTGGGCCGCACGGTGACCCGCGACGTGACCATCGCAGACACCATGATCCCCGAGGGCCGCCGGGTGATGTTCCTGTACGGGTCGGGCAACCGCGACGAGCGCCAGTACGGCGACGATGCCGGCGACCTCGACGTCACGCGCAAGCCGCGCAACATCCTGACCTTCAGCCACGGCGCGCACCACTGCCTGGGCGCAGCGGCGGCCCGCATGCAGTCGCGAGTGGCACTGCAGGAGCTCCTGGCGCGCATTCCCGACTTCGAGGTCGACGAGGCCGAAATAGTATGGGCGGGCGGCAGTTACGTGCGCCGACCGCTGTCGGTGCCGTTTCGGGTTCGGCGGTCGGGAGCGAAGCGACCCGGGATTTCGGTCCAGTAATGGCCGACTGGCTAGCCGAAAGCCGGACCGGGGCCGCGGCGGATCGGATCCTCGACGCCGCCGACGAACTGTTCGCGCAGCACGATGCGGCGAGTGTGGGCATGAACGAGGTCGCCAAGGCGGCGGGGTGTTCCCGCGCGACGCTGTACCGCTACTTCGAGAATCGCGATTCGCTCTACACCGCCTACGTCCACCGGGAGGCCCACCGGGTTTTCCGCGAGTTGGGCGAGCAGGTCACCGCCGCAGGCGAGCCCGGCGCGCAACTCGTCGAGGGCATCATCGCGTCGCTGCGTCAGGTCCGCGAAAGCCCGGCGCTGTCATCGTGGTTCGCGCCCACTCAGCGCCCCATCGGCGGCGAGATGGCCGAGCGCTCCGAGGTGATCAAGGCGCGCACTGAGGCCTATCTGGCGGCGCTGGGCGTGCAGGACGTCGAGCGGCGAGCTCGCTGGCTGCTGCGCGTCATGGTCTCGCTACTCGTGTTCCCAGGCCACGACGAGGCCGAGGAGCGCGCGATGCTCGAGGAGTTCGTGCTGCCTGCCCTGATGACAGAGCTGGCGCCGAGGCTGGGCGACGCGGCGCGCTGAGCTACTGCCGCGCCATTGCCACCCGGAAGCGTTCGTCGGGGTCGATGTAGTGGTCGGCGTCCTTGGCGTCCTCACCCAGATCGATTCGTACCCAGTCGATCTTGCCGCTGAAGCGGCTGGTGTGGGCGGTGTAGTCCGGGCTGACGGTGGTGCCGGACTCGTAGCCGACGTCGGTCGTCTCGTCGGCGGAGAAGATGAAGCCCTGCGTTTGGTCGACGCGGCCGCTGCCGACTTCCTTGCCGTCATAGTAGAGCGTCACGTCGCCGCCCTTGCCCATGCCGCCGCCGTCGTACTCGAACTCCATGCGTACCTGGGAGGTACCGGCGGGAACAGGCTCGGTCGCTTCGATGTCGTACGACTTGATGCCAAGCACGTTGTAGTGAAACTTGGCTCGACCGTCCTTTGCGTAAAGACTCCAGCCGCCGAATCGACCACCCTGGGCGATGATCACGCCTTCGGCGCCGTCGGCAGGCACGTCCACCTCAGAGGTGACGGCGAACGATTTGTTCTTGATGTCGACCACGCTGTTCTCCGACAGTCGGCCCATGCCCGCGAACAGCAACTGGCTGTTGCCCTTGATCAACGATGGCCGGCCGGCGCTTGCGGGGTTGATGCGCTCGATCTGGCGGTCATCGAGCGGAAGCACGTTGTACTTCACCGCTTCGATCAGCCAAAGGCGCTGCAGCTCGTGCAGTTTCTCCGGATTCTCCTTCGACAGGTCATTGGCCTGTGTCCAGTCGCTGTTGCCGTCGTAGAGCTCCCACACGTCGTCGTCGAAGGCTGGCATCACGGCTCCCCCCATCGCCCACGGCGTGCGGTGCTTGGTCACCGCGCTCCAGCCCTTGTGGTAAATGCCGCGATTGCAGAACATCTCGAAGTACTGGGTCTGGTGGCGCTCGGCCGCATCGGCGTCGTTGAAGCTGTAGAGCATGCTGGTGCCCTCATAGGGGCTCTGCAGCACGCCATTGACGAGTGTCGGCGCCACGATGCCAGCCGCTTCCAGCACGGTGGGCGCCAGGTCGATGACGTGGGTGAATTGATTACGCAGGCCGCCCTTGTCCGCGATTCCCTTGGGCCAGTGCACGATCGTGCCGTTGCGGGTGCCGCCCCAGTGCGACGCCACCTGCTTGGTCCACTGGTACGGCGAATCCATCGCCCACGCCCAGCCCACCGCGTAGTGGCCATAGGAACCCTCGCCACCGAACTCGTCGATCTTCGACGCCAGGAACTCGGGGGTCTCGATGTCGGCCATGCCGTTGAAGTTGGCCATCTCGTTGAATGCACCCTGCAGCGTGCCCTCCGCCGACGCCCCGTTGTCACCGACGATGAGGTAGACAAGCGTGTCGTCGAGCACCGGCCCGAGGGAATCGAGCAACCGACCAACATGGTGGTCGGTGTGCTCCAGGAACGCGGCGTACACCTCCATCTCACGCTCGAGCACGGGCCGCAGCGCCGGATCCATGTCGTCCCAGGCCGGGATCTCCGCGTCACGCGGAGTCAGCACGGCGTCTGGGCCGATGACGCCCAGTTCCTTCTGCCGCTCGAACGTGAGCTCCCGCTGGCGGTCCCAGCCGTGAGCGAACTTGCCCCTGTACTTGTCGATCCACTCTTGTGGTACGTGGTGTGGCGCGTGCGTGGCCCCCGGCGCGAAGTACATGAAGAACGGCTTGTCGGGCAGCAGCGCCTTCTGCTGGCGCGCCCAGTTGATCGCCTTGTCGGTCAGGTCCTCGGTCAGGTGGTAACCCTCGGCCGCGGTCTTCGGCGGCTCGATGGGAGTGGTGCCCTCGTACAGTGCGGGATCCCATTGGTTGTTCTCGCCGCCGATGAAGCCGTAGAAGTACTCGAAACCGCCGCCGCCCGTCGGCCATGCGGTGAACGGACCGGCCGGGCTGGTCTGCCACACGGGAACCTCGTGGCACTTGCCGAATTGCGCCGTGGAATAACCGTTCAGCTTGAGCGTCAACGCCAACGGCGCCTTGGTGTTGGGGAGCACCGAGGTGTATCCGGGGGCAGCCGTGGCGGTTTCGGTGATGTTTCCCATGCCGACGGAATGGTGGTTACGTCCGGTCAGCAGCGCCTGGCGGGTCGGCGAGCACAGCGCAGTGGTGTGGAACCGGTTGTACTTCAGTCCCCCTGCGGCCAACTTTTCGAAGTTGGGCGTTTCACATGGTCCGCCGAAAGCGCTACTGGCGCCAAAGCCGACGTCGTCGATCAGGACGACCAACACGTTGGGCGCGCCCTCGGGCGGCCGTACATCCCTGATCGGCGGATAACTGGTATCGGGGTCCTTCGCGTCGTACGTCGTGAGTCCGATGTGCGCGACGTCGGGAACGGGAAGAATGTCACGCCGGACCAACGGCGTTTGATCGAGAGAGCTCATTGACGTCCACTCGCCGAAGTGATCGCCGCATGGACGATCTCGAAACGGGCTGCTCGCTTTCGAGACTCACAGCCTAGGTGGCAGCCGTCGGACGACGGGGCTCTTTGCAGAATGGCCGTCGTAACCGGTCAAGCCGCCCAGTAGGCCTTAGCCTTGACGGCCTTGCGCCGGATCCTGTAGTCCTCGCGGAAGATCTTGGCGACGGCACGGGTGGTGCGGTTGTCGCACGCGACCCAACCGAAGTGGTCCGCGGCGTCGTTCTTGCGGTCGATCCACGTGACCTCGCCCCTGGCGACCGGCAGCTCGCGGTCGTCGTCGTGCGCGGACTCGAGGAAGACCGGTCAACCCGCGCGACGGCGTCTGTGTTGCCATGCTTACCTCCAATCGACTTAGGTAAGCTAGCCTAACTAGTGCGAATCGCGGGAGCCTGGGTTCGCACCCGCGTAAGGCGGTGCAACAGCCAGGCCAACGGGATCGTCACCACCAGCGTGACGACGAAGAGCCAGAAGATCGAGCCGGTGTAGATCGGAAACCGCAGGATCTCCACCATCACCAACTCCATCGTGACCAGGTGGATCAGGAAGATCTCGTAGGAGATCTCACCGAGGAACACCATCGGCCGCGCGGCCAGGAGTCGCGTGTACCAACCCTGGGCGCCGTCGCTTCCCCTCAACGCCAGCGGGGCCACCACCAGCGTCGAGATCAGCGCGTAGAAGAACGCCTTCGCCAGCCCCTCGCGCAGTTCTGCCGGTGACGTCGTCGGCGCGCCCGCGATCGGGGTCGCGGCGATGAAGTAGCAGACCAGCGCCAACGGAATGCAGATCATCGCGTAGGCGCGCACCCCCAGTGGAAGCAGGGCGGCAAGCAGCATGCCCCCGACGAACCACATCAGATATGTGGGCAGCCACAGCGGCGCGCCGTCGGGCAGGAAGCCGGTGGTGTGGACCAGGACCAGCCACGCCGGGCTGATGAGCGACAGCACCAGGAGTCCGAGGATCAGGCGCACCGGGTGCCACTGCCTGCGACACAGCACCACCAACAGCAGGTATGCCAGCATCGGCAACGCCACATAGAACGCGGCCTCGACGGCGAGGCTCCACATCTGCGTCAGCCCCTGGTGCAGGTAGGAGAAGAGATAGTCGTCGGTGTAGATCTGCGTCAACGTCAGGTTGCGGAACAACCCCATCCAGGTATGACCGGGATTCGGCCCCGCCGTGCGGAAGTTGTACACGAGGAAGGCCGCGAGCACCGTGATGACGTAGGCCGGCATGATGCGCCGCACCCGGTGCCAGGCGTAGCGGCGAACCGACGGCGGCTTTGCACCCGAGGCATTGGCCCGCACCCACGGCGTGAACAACAGGAAGCCCGACAGCACGAAGAAGATCGGGACGCCGATCTCCGCGCGCGAGAACAACAGCCCGACGTAGCCGTGCGTGTACTTGCCCGTGGTGTACGCGGCATGCGTCAGCATCACCAGGATTGCGGCGACCGCGCGAATGCCGGTCAGGGCGGCTACCCGTCCAGATGATCGCCTAGGGGAGTCAGCCGACGTCACTTCGACTGGTGGTGGTGCGGCGGACCGTGGTCGGGCCGAAGGTTGATGAGAACACCCGAGATGCGGGTGTGCTCGAGCTTCTTCAGCGTCTCCCTCGACAACTTCGCGGGCAGCTCGACCGTCGAGTGGTCCATCTTGATGGTGATGTGGCCGAAGTCGCTGCGGTGCAAGCCACCCTCGTTGGCGATCGCGCCCACGATCGAACCGGGACCGACCTTGTGGCGCTTCCCGACCGCGATGCGGTACGTCGCGAGGTCGTCGCGGTTGCGGTCCCGCGACTTGCGCGGCGGACCGTCTTCACGTGCCGGCCGCTCCTTGCGCTTCTCCGGGGGCGGCTCCGTCATCAGGAACTCGCCACCGCCACGGCTCTGGACCGCCAGCGCAGCGGCGATCTCGGCCGTCGGCACGTCGTGGTCGCGCTCGTAACCCTCGATCAGCTTGCGGAACAACTCGATTCCCGGTGCGTTCAGGGCCTCGGTGATCGATTCGCGGAACTTCTCCACCCGCTTGTCGTTGACGTCGTCGACCGACGGCAGCAGGGACTCGACGAGCTTCTGCCGGGAGACCCGCTCGATCGAATTCAGGAGGTGCTTCTCGCGGGGCGTGACGAACAGCACCGCCGCGCCGGACCGGCCCGCCCGGCCGGTGCGACCGATGCGGTGGACGTAGGACTCGGGATCGTGCGGGATGTCGTAGTTCAGCACGTGTGAGATGCGCTCCACGTCGAGACCGCGCGCCGCCACGTCGGTGGCGATCAGGATGTCGATCGTCCCGTCCTTGAGCTGCGCGATGGTCCGTTCGCGCACGGCCTGAGCGATGTCGCCGTTGATCGCGGCAGCCGAGAATCCCCGCGCGCGAAGCTTCTCGGCGACCTCCTCGGTGGCCTGCTTGGTCCGGACGAACACGATCATCGCCTCGAACGGCTCTACCTCGAGCAGCCGAGTGAGCGCGTCCATCTTGCGCGGCCCGGCCACCTGGATGTAGCGCTGCGAAATGTTTTCCGCGGTGGCGGTTTTCGACTTCACCGTGACCTGGACGGGGTCGTGCAGGTACTTGGAGGTGATCTTGCGGATGGCGGGCGGCATGGTGGCCGAGAACAACGCCACCTGCTTGTACTCGGGCGTGTCGGAGAGAATCCGCTCGACGTCCTCGGCGAAGCCCATCTGCAGCATCTCGTCGGCCTCGTCGAGCACCATGTAGTCGAGGTGCGAGAGGTCGAGGCTGCCCTTCTCCAGGTGGTCGATCACCCGGCCGGGTGTGCCGACCACCACCTGGGCGCCGCGCTTCAGCCCGGCCAGCTGTGGACCGTACGACGATCCGCCGTACACCGGCAGGACGTGCACCGGGAGGTGCGCACCGTATCGGCTGAACGCCTCCGCCACCTGCAGCGCCAGCTCCCGCGTCGGAGCCAGCACCAACGCCTGCGTGGTGCGACTGGAGGTGTCGATCCTGGACAGGATCGGGATGGCGAAGGCCGCGGTCTTGCCGGTTCCGGTCTGCGCCAGCCCGACGACGTCGGAACCCGCCATCATCGGCGGAATCGTGGCCGCCTGGATTGCTGACGGCGATTCGTAACCGACGTCGGCGAGTGCCTGCAGCACCGAAGGGTGAATCTGCAGGTCAGCAAAGGTCACTTCCGCGCTCTTCGCGTCGGGTTCTTCAGACGTCATCGAGGTTGCAGTCTACGGGTACTCGCAGCTCTCCCCCACGATGAGGCCATGATGACGTCCAGGCCTCTCGGCCGCCCTTCATAATGTCCCAGTGATGTCCCAGTGAGGTGGTTCGCGGTTCTGGCGGCAGTCGCGGTACTCGCAGGCTGCGGGGCGAGCGACTCGACGGTGTCCAAGACGCCCGCGGCCACGGTCGCACCTGTACAGACGGCTCCCCCGGCACCTTCCCCGACGGTCGCCTCCGGTCCGTCGCCCGCACCTGCGCCCGCCGACCCGTGCGCCATCAACCTGGCTGCGCCCGAGATCGCGAAGGCCGTTTCCGAGCTGCCCCGCGACCCGCGCAGCGGCCAGCCGTGGAGCTCAGAACCCCTGGCGGGCAACTACAGCGAATGCGCGCAGCTGTCGGCGATCGTCATCAAGGCCAACACCAACGCCGACAACCCGAACACCCGCGCCGTGCTGTTTCACCTCGGCAAGGTCATCCCCACGGGCGTGCCAGACACCTACGGCTTCAACGGCATCGACGAGACGGCCACCACTGGCGACACGATCGCCCTGATGTACCTCGACGAGACCAGCAAGCTCAAGAGCATCGTGCGATTCCGCTGGAACGGCAACGGTGTGGAACTGATCGGCAACACCGGCTAGCCGCTCGACGTCGGCGTCCTGACCTACAGTTGCGGACGTGTTCGTCTTGGGCGATGGGGGCGACGACCGCGTCGTCTACAGCGCATCCGATCTCGCCGCCGCAGCGCGGTGCGAGTACGCGCTGCTTCGCGCCTTCGACGCGAAACTGGGACGCAGCCCGAGGATCGAAGTCGAGGACGAACTGCTCGCCCGCACTTCGACTCTCGGTGACGAGCACGAACGCCGCCAGTTGGACGACCTGCGCGCCGAGTTCGGCGACGTCACGGTGATCGGCCGCCCCACGTACACCGCCGCGGGCCTGCGCGCCGCGGCCGACCAGACCAGGCGCGCGGTCGAGGACCGTTCGTCGGTCATCTACCAGGCGGCGATGTTCGACGGTCGGTTCGTCGGCTTCGCCGACTTCCTGGTGCTCGACGGAGATCGCTACCGGCTGCGGGACACCAAGCTCGCGCGCTCGGTCAAGGCGGAGGCCCTGCTGCAACTCGCGGCCTACGCCGACACGCTGACCAACACCGGCGTCCCGGTGGCCGACGAGGTCGACCTGGTGCTCGGCG
>NZ_JAVROT010000340.1:0-3830 GCF_032162605.1 Mycobacterium sp.
TCGTCTCGCTCCTGCCCGACGCCGAGCTCTACACGTTGCCCGGCGAGAGTCATCTCGCCGGGCTCGGTTACGCCGAGGAGATTCTGAAGAACCTGATGACGCTGTGGGACGACCTCGAGCCGTCTACCTGACGACGTCGGCTAGTTGGCCGCGGTCGGTGCCGGAGCGCGACCTAGGACGCGGTCGAGCCAGTCGAAGGCGTAGCTCTCGAACAGGGTGCTGCCGAGGCCCTCGCAGTGGCCGCCCGCACCCTCCGCCTCGGTGAACTTCTTCAGTCGTCTCTCCGACTTCAATTCGTCGAACAGCCTCTGGCTCTGCGACGCGAAGTCACCCTCGCCCTCCGTCACCAACGTCGGACACGAGATGTCTGAGGCGATGCCCTCCAGTGAGAACGTCAGCTGCTTGCGGATGAAGTCACCGACCGTGTCGGTGCCCATCGCCGCCATCCGCGCGCCGTACCACTCGACGTTGCGCGGCCCGCTGAGCAGCTGCTGCAGCCGTGCGTCCAGCTCGGGGTCGGCGGCCTGCAGCCGCGCAAGGAAATCTTGCGGGCTGTCGAGGCCGGCACCCTTGGCCAGCGCGCCGATCCGGGAGGCGAAGTCATACTGCCCAGGGTCGGTGACCAGCGCGGCCACCCGTGACTCGAAAGCCGCGGCCCGTGGTCCGAGATACCCACCGAACGACCGGCCCATCACGGTCACCGCGTGAGGGTGGACACCGTCCTGGGCGAGCAGCCACTCGAACGCCTCGGCGAACGGATCCTCGAAGTCGGGCCGGAACGGGCGTCGGTGTTCGTAGAGCATGCCGCCCTGGCCCGGCCCTTCGAAGACGAAGAAGTTGTAACCCCGCGGCAGCGCCATGTAGCCGGTGGCGAAGTACCCCGCCTCGGCGGTCGAGTCGAAACCGCAGGGCGCCAACACGGTTGGTCGCGGGGTGTCCGCGTCGGCCGGCCGGAACAGGTATCCGGTCATCGATACGCCGTCGTACGGAATCTCGGTGGTCACCGCGTAGCAGTCGAGCAGCGGCAGGGCCGAGCGGAAGGCCAACCGGTGTTGTCGCCACGCGTGTTGCAGCCGCTCGTCGTCGATGTCGTGGCGGATGAAGAAGAAGGACTGCCGCCAGTACTCCGAGGCGCGCAGGAACGCCTTGCGGGCCGTCACGACGTGCCCGCCGCGGAGTGCGTCCTCACCGAGTGTCTGGGCGACCTCGGCCGTCGCCGACCACTCGTCGAACCAGGAATCGTAATCGCCTGCCGTGGTGCGGGCCGCCGTCGCCATGACCTCGCCCAGGTCGGCCGCCTCCGCCGCGACGGCGATCAGCGTCCGGCCGAGTTGTGCGTCCATGTCCGCGTCGTCGAGCAGAATCTTCACGTCCGAATCGTATCGCCGTCGGGTCGGTCGGCATCGACCATCTGTCAGCGGATCCTCGAGTTGGACGGGTCGTAGATCGCCTTGAGTGTCACGGTGATCGGGTGGAGATGGCCGCCCACGTTCACCTCGTAGTCCCCGGCGCCGACCCACTCGGCGTCGACCTTCGCGCGGTCGGCGGCTCTGAGGAAGGCCAGCCCGACGCACGACCCCGTCGTCTCGCCCCACGCCGCCGAGGTGACCTGGCCGGCGACCACACCGTTGCGCAGGATGAGCTCGCCGCCCCAGAGCATGGCGTCCGGTGATGCGACGGAGAAACCGACGACACGGCGTCGTGGACCTTCGGCTCTGGCTTTCTCGACTGCGGCGCGGCCGAGGAAGTCGATGTCGGTGCTGAGCTTGCAGGCGAACAGCAGTCCGGCCTCGACGGGATTGTCGCCGGGAGTCAGCTCTCGTCCGAACGCCCGGTAGCCCTTCTCCAGGCGAAGTGATTCGATCGCGTAGTAGCCGCCGCGGATCACGCCGAACTCGGCGCCAGCCGTCATCAGATCTTCGTAGACGCCGACGGCGAACTCGGTCGGAACGTACAGTTCCCAGCCGAGCTCCCCCACGTAGGTGATGCGCGTCGCGCGAACGGTTGAGTATCCCAGGCTGATTCGCCGGCTGGTGCCGAAGGGGAAGGCGGCGTCGCTCAGGTCGGCGTCGGTCAGGGCGGCCAGCAGTTCGCGGGACCGGGGGCCCATCACACCGAACACCGCAAGCGACGACGTGACGTCGACGAGCTGCGCGCGCGTTCCGGCGGAGACGTTGCGGGTGATGTTGCGGGTGATGTGGTCCCTGTCCCGTTCGGTGGTGGCCGCGCTACTGACGATGAGGAATTCGTCGTCGCCGGTACGGGTCACGGTCACGTCGGCCTCGTAGCCGCCGTGTTCGTTGAGCATCCCGGTGTAGACGCACGAGCCGACGCCGACGGCCACGTCCGCCGTGCACAACCACTGCAACGAGGCTTCGGCGTCCTGGCCCACCAGGAGGTACTTCGAGAACGACGTCTGGTCGAAGACGGTGACGCCGGTACGGGTACCGATCTGCTCGGCCGCCGACCAGGGCAGCCAGTTCTGCTTTCCCCACGAGTACTCGATGGCCGGGTCCGCGCCTGCGGGGGCGAAGAAGTTGGCGCGCTCCCAGCCCATCCGGCTGCCGAAGTTCGCGTTCGCCTTGACGAGGAGGTGATGTACCGGCGAGCGACGAAACGGCCGGGCGGTCGTCATTTCCCGGTTCGGCCAGGGTATTTCGTAGTGCAGCCCGAGCACCTCGGCCACCCTGTCGTGCAGCCATCGGGTGTTGCCGTTGAACGGTGCGAAACGCCGGATGTCCACGCTGGTGAGATCGGTGGTCGGTGAGCCGTTCGCGATCCACTCGGCCAGCGCACGCCCCGCGCCGCCTGCGGACGCGATGCCCACGGAGTTGAATCCGGCGGCGACGAAGAAGTTCGCAAGCTCGGGCGCTTCGCCGAGGATGAACTGGTTGTCGGGGGTGAAACTCTCCGGTCCGTTGTAGAGCTTCTTGAGGCCGGTCTCCTCCAGCGCAGGAATGCGCAGCAGAGCGCTGTCCATGAGGATCTGAAAGTGATCCCAATCCTCTTGTAGGAGTTGAAATTCGAACGGGTACGGGATCGCGTCGGGACTGACCCACGGCTTTGCCTCCGGCTCGAAGCCCCCGATGACCAGTCCGCCGACCTCCTCCTTGAAGTACGTGTAGCCATCGGGGTCGCGCAGGATCGGCATGTCGGTGTGGACGCCCGCGATGGGCTCGGTCACGACGTAGAAGTGCTCGGCGGAGTGCAGCGGTACGTTCACGCCCGCCATCGATCCCACCTGCTTGGCCCACTGGCCCGCGCAGTTGACCACGATCTCGGCCTCGACGTCACCGACGTCGGTGCGGACCGCCGTGACGCGGCCGCGGTCACTGATCACGCCGGTGACCCTGGTGCGCTCGATGATCCGGGCACCACGCAGCCGCGCCCCCTTGGCCAGCGCGAGCGTCAGGTCGGTCGGGTTGGCCTTGCCGTCGGCGGGCAGCCAGATGGCCCCGACGAGGTCGTCGGTGCGGATCACCGGGTAGTGAGCGAACGCCTGCTCGGGGGTCAGGAGCTCGCACTCGAGGTCGAATGCCGCTGCGTTGGCCGCGGTTCGGCGCAGCTGGATCATCCGGTCCTCGGTCCGCGCGACCGTGACACCCCCGCACTGCTTGTAGCCCGCGGTGAGACCGGTTTCGGCCTCGAGTTCGGTGTAGAGCTCCGTCGAGTACTGCACCAGTCTGGTACCGCTCTCCGAGGCGCGCAGCTGCCCCACCAGCCCAGCGGCGTGCCAGGTGGTGCCGGAGGACAGTTGGCCCTGCTCGAGCAGCAGCACGTCGGTCAGACCGAGCTTGGTCAGGTGGTAGGCAACGGACGCTCCGATGACG
>NZ_JAVROT010000341.1:0-3991 GCF_032162605.1 Mycobacterium sp.
ATGCGGCGCACCACCGCAGTGCGCAGCGCGTCCATGATCGCGTCCTGCCAGTCGCGAGCGCTCCACGAGGCGCGCGCCAGATCGCGCTCGAAAACCGGTGTCCAGTAGACGGTGTCGGCGTGTGAACCGTCCGGCTGGATCACCCGTACCGTCGCCGGCGGCAGCTTGCGCACACCTCGGTACATGGTGCGGGGCGCAGGAACCACCGAATGGAAGCTCATGTAGTGGTGCAGCGCCGAACGGTCCAGTTCGGTGTCGACTTCTCCGGCCTTCAGCAGGGCGCGCACGGTGGAGGCGAACCGCAGCCGCCCCGGTCGTTCGGCAAGGTACAGCGGCTTTATCCCGAGTCGGTCACGGGCGAGGGTCACCACACCCGAAGCGCGGTCGGCGATCGCGAAGGCGAACATGCCCTTGAAGCGGTCCACGCACCGGGTGCCCCACCGGTGGAACGCCTTGATCACCACCTCGCTGTCGGCTGCCGAGAAGAACCGGTAACCGACGGCTTCCAGCTCCGTGCGCAAGTCCTCGTAGTTGTAGATACAGCCGTTGAACACCAACGTGAGTCCGAGGTCGCTGTCCACCATCGGCTGGGCGCCGCACGCGGACAGGTCGATGATCGACAGCCGTCGGTGCCCGAGAGCGATCGGTCCCTGGGCGACGACGCCGTCTGAATCCGGGCCGCGGGATTCCATCGCATCAGTCATCCGGGCGACCGCGGCGACGTCGGCAGACCGACCGTCGAAGCGGAGTTCCCCGCAGATGCCGCACACGTCGTGTTCCGTTCCCCTACGTCGATGCCTGATGACGCCGGTCGTCCCCGGTAAGTATCCAGGTGTCCTTGCTGCCGCCACCCGACGAGGAGTTGACGATCCGTGACCCGTGGGCCGCCACTCGGGTCAATCCGGCAGGCATGACCTCGGCGGTCACGTGATCCGTCGCATCGGGGCGCAGATGCACGAAGGCGCGCAGGTCGACGTGATGCGGGTACATGCCCTCACCGTCGAACGTCGGATGGGTGGACAGCGCGATCGACTCCTGGGCGATGAAACGCTCGGGCTGGCTCAGTAGTTCGCGTCGACGAGCCTCGAGTGCTTCTTCCGTCGCTTCCGGACCGATGAGGACGCCGATTCCTCCGAATCCGTCGATGGGTTTGACCACCAGTTCAGCGATGTTGTCGAGCACATAGTCGCGTTGCGCGCGTTCGGCGCAGATCCACGTGGGCACCTGCGCGAGTATCGGCTGCTCGCCGAGGTAGTACTCGATCATCGCCGGCACGTGCGCGTAAATCGCCTTGTCGTCCGCAATCCCGTTGCCGAGCGCGTTGGCGATCGTCAACGTGCCTTCGCCGACCGCGTCGAGTAGGCCGGATCGGAGCGGAGCGCCGTCGTAGCCGGTGGACGACAGCAGCATGTCCTCGTCCATCCGCGCGTACACGACGTCGACGGATTGAACGTGGGAACCGATGTGCCGCAACAATTTTCCATCGCACACTGAGAGAGCGGAGGACTGAACCAGTGGGATGCCCAGCTCGGCCGCCAGGAAGGTGTGCTCGAACCAAGCTGAGTCATCCCAGCCGCCGGAAAGGAGTGCCACCGATGGTTCGCCTTCGCATCGCGCGGGCGCCGACGCTCGCAGCGTCTCCAGGAGCATCGCCGGCACCAGGTCAGCGTCGGCGATCTCGCGAGGTGGTACGACTTCGGGGAGGTGTTTGGTCAACAGCCGGCGATTCACGATGGCGTACGCGATCCCCGACGGGATGCGCAGATTGTCCTCGAGAACCATCCAGTTCCCGGCACCGTCGCACACCAGGTCGGTGCCGCAGATGTGCGCGCGCACCGCGTCCCGCGACAATCGGCCCGCCGATCGGAACGCGGGCGCCCGATCCAGCGCATGTACCCCAACCACACCGTCGCAGACGATGGCCTGGTCGGAATAGACGTCACGCAGGAAGGCATTCAGTGCCTTTGCTCGCTGCCCCAGCCCTGGTTTCAGGTACGCCCACTCGTCGGCCGCGATGAGTCGCGGCATCAGGTCCAGCGGGAACACCTGCGCACAGCTCTGGCCGCTGACTCGGAAGGTGATGTTCTCGGCGCGCTGATCCTGTTCGACGGAGCTCTCGCGGGCCCGCAGCACGGCCACCCCCATATCGGCGACGGACCGCAGGATCTCGTCGTATGCGGGCCGAGGCAGACCCTCGGTATCGACCGCTTCGTCGTAGCTCGGCGCGCGCTTGTCGACGGGATCGAACACGCGGTAGGGGTGGTATCCAAACAGCAGTGTGGGGTCCTCTGTGACTGCGGGCGCCGCGTCGGGCCAGCGGCCCGCGGTTTCGTCGATCAATTGGTCGACGACGTCGGTGAGGCGGCCGCGCCTGCGCAGTGCCCTGCGCTGCCGCGCGGCTGAAGTGCCTGCGATCAGCACTCCGTCGGCCAGCTCGCTGACCACGTCCCAGTCCCCCGCCGCCTCCAATTGTGGACGCACCAGCCGCAGCAGTTCCGTCACGACTTCCACGGCGGGCCGGCCCTGTGGGCCCGTCACGTCAACGAGGTCACCTTCGAGCCCGGAGCGGGCGGCGCGCCACAGCGCCGCGCGACCCAGCGGTGCGGAGATCGCCAGGGCGGGCGCCCCTGCGCGCAATCCATCCGCCTCACGTTCGACCATTGCCCGAAACAGGCCGGCGATCAGCACGATGGTGTCTACCGAAGGGCAGCTGTCGCAGACCCGAAGCTCGAGGGTCGGCGCCTCGACCGCAGGCCGGACGTCGAAGTACACCATGCCATTGTCGGCGATCGCGCCACTGCTGACCAGGTCGGCGACCAGCCGGTCGTATTCGGCCGCCGACGAAACCGGCGCTGCCAGGCCCGTCGTCGGCCAGCGCTGCCACACCAAGGTCCGCCCACTGGAATAGCCGGTGTCGGAGCCGTCGGCCCAGAAGGGTGAGCTTGCGCTCAGTGCAAGGAGAATCGGCACGAACGGCGCAACCCGGTTCGCGACGGCAACCGACTCGTCGCGGTCGTCGATGCCGATGTGTATCTGGGTACCGCAGATGAGCTGTTCGCGGGCCAGCAGCTGGTAGTCCGCCAGCATCTGTCGATAGCGCGGGGTTTGAGTGACCTGCATCTCGGCTGGCACCAACAACGGCACCGCCCCCGCTGCGACCACGCCGATCCCGAGCTTCGTTGCGGCATCGACGAGAGTTTTTCGGTGTCTTTGCAGGTCGGCCCGCAGCCCATCGAGCGTGTCGACGACCTCGCTGTTCATCTCGACTACGCACCGCTGAAGCTCGGCCACGTAGCTGTCGGACAACTCGGCCAAGAGTTCCGGCGCTCGTGCGGTCAGGCGCCTGGTCTTGAGATCGACGAGGTGGAATTCCTCCTCGACTCCCATCGTCCGTAGCGTCACGTCTGGCACTTACCCACGTTTATTGCCGCTCAATACAACCGTGCAAGGCCGGACGCCGGTCATCGAAAGTCCTACGGACTGGGCGTACCGCCCTGGCAGCGCGACATGCGCTTGAACCCTCGATGCGGTCCGTGCGGGCGCGAGGAGAGGGCAGGAGGCCCTTTTGGTTCGCCAGCTGACGTGGACATTGACGTGACGTGCCCGCTTACAAATACGAACTCTGAACGCGGTTATACGGTGGAAATAAGGGTGTGGAGCTAACGGGACTCGAACCCCTGACCCGACCGGTCGGAATGCCCACCGAAGTGCGCTCTCCCTCGTCCGGTGGCGGTTCATCGTCCAGCGGCTCCGGCGGCAGTGGCAGCGGACCCGTGTAGGCGGTCTCGACTATCGGCGGCACCGCCGGTGCCGCTTCGCTGCCGGCGCCAGAACTCGCCCTCCATCCGCTGAATCCGGTGGATTCCCCACCACCAGCCCGCGGGCCACCCGACCGTCGCCGACCGCGCGAGTCGCTCTCCGGTCGCGGCGAAAGCCCTTCGCGTCGAACGTCATCGACGCTGACTGCCATCTCAGCGGTTCCCGCAGCCGT
>NZ_JAVROT010000342.1:0-7220 GCF_032162605.1 Mycobacterium sp.
CGCACCGGTTCGTGCACGGCCGCATCAGCGCGCCCGACGTTCCACGCAGCGCACTCGTCCACCAGGCGGGGCGCCTGCGGTGGCAGTGAGAGCACCTCGGAGGGCAGTCGCGGAAGGACGCGCCGTGCCGCGGCGAGAATCGAAGCCGTGTCGGTGAACGCCACGGACTCCCGACAGAACACGCCATAGGTCAGGCCGTAGCCCACCAGATCGGGAGGACTGGCGGATCCGAGCACCAGCGCCGCGGCCGGGGGAGGCACGCGCGCACGTGGGCTCGGCCGCGCATGCATCGAACAATGCCGTCAACCCCTCGGCGGCAATCGGCCAGAACCGTTCGATCAGGTTGATCTGTGGGGCTACCACGGAGTCGACGGTGAGGCTACGGATGCCGTCGGGGTGATCGCGCAACAACTGCAGTGCGAGGTCGTTTCCGTAGGACACGCCGTACACGTTCCACTCGCGGATGCCGAGTGCGGTGCGGAGATCGGCGATGTCCGAGGCATTTTCACTCGTATCGAAGGACGCCAGGTCGTTGCCGTCGCCCACCAGCCGGGCATGGCAGGCCCGCACGGCGGCGAGGTCCTTCTCTGCGGTACTGGCCGCCATGATCGACATTCCCGTGGCCGCGGCGACGAACTCGTCGATCTCGTGACACGTCAGCGCGGGTTCGCGCGTGCAACGTACCGCGTTGGTCGATGACGATGAAATCGCGGTCGCGGTTGATGCCTGCCGCTACCAACGTGTTTCCCAGCGGCAGGCCGGGCCCCGCCAGGACCGCCGGCCAAGTACAGCATCGGGTCTGGTTTCGGGTTCGCCGACGTGGACCTGGCGCCGGCCACCGCGATCTTTGACGGTGCGACCGTCGGGTCGGGCCCGGTTCTCGGGCACCACCAGGAATCCGCACGAGAATTCTGGCCCGAGGTCGAGGCTCGGGACGCCGCGCAGGTTCGGCACCGGACACGGCGCGGATTCGAAGGCAGCCGTCGCCGATTCGGGCTTGGGCGCGGACGGTTCGGCGCAACCCGCGGCGGGCAGGGCAATGACGCCGAATGCGGCGCCGAGAGTTCGCATCTGGCTGACTGTAGGGACGATCCGGTGATTCCGCGGCGCTTCGCAGGTGTCGGCAGATGCGCGGACTCGAGGACGGTATCGACGCACCGACGCGATCTCGACGACGGAATCCTTTGTCCGCGTGACACAGCGCCGTAACCCGACTTGGGTCGAGTTAACGAGCCGGACATCACTAGTAGCAATCGAAGAAACACGACGGGCCGAACATCCCTGCTGTGGAGTCCACTGCACCCACGACCGTTCGATCACCGGCGATCGCCACTGCTTCGGGGAATACCTTCGGGTATCTCGTCCGGTTCGCGTTGGCGAACATTCGCCGCAGGCCCGAACGGTTTGTGCTGTCCGTCCTTGGCATCGCGTTGGCGATAGCGTGCGTCGCCGTCGTCCGCACCATCTCGTCGAGTTTCGCCATCACCGGCGCCGACTCGGTGACCGACGTACTTGGAGATGCTGAGCTGTGGGCGGTACCTGCCGCCGGTGTGCACTTCGACCCGGACGCTCAGGCGCTGGTCGCCGATGGTCCTGCACCCGAGCTGGCGCTTCCCGCAGGTTGGCGGGGCACCCACACGCTCTCCGGTGTCACAAAGATCGACGGCAACGCAGTGTCGTTGCGCAGCAGTGACGAGATTCCCTCCGGCCAAGCCGTTTTCGGATCCGCCCTGGCCGACCGCCTCAACATGCCTGCAGGCGACCGGGTGGAGATCGACGGTGAGAGTCTCGTGGTCAGCATCTCGGGCGGCGGCCAATCCGCCGCCGTCGCCACCGGACTGGCCCGGTCGGTCGTTGGCGAGAAGGGGTGGTGGACGGTCTTCGCCCCGGCGGGTCAGGAGAAGGACCGCAACCTTGCGCAGACCTTTGGCGCCGCGACGGGCCTGCCATCGACATCGGATCCCGCGGTGATGCCCGACGCCGCAGGTGCAGGCCTGATCTACGACACCGTCGGCGGTAACGGGCCACTGACCTTCGAGCAGAAGTTCTCTGCTCTGTTCTCGGGCAAGGTGACCAGCTCGACGCTCGGGCTGATCTCGACTATCGGACTCGGCTTGGGCTTCGTCATCGCCGTGTCGTCATTCCTGGCGGCAGTGCAGGAACGCAAGCGCGAATTCGGCATCATGTCCAGCATCGGGTTGGCCGACGAGGTGCTCTACTTCTTCCTCGTCGAGTCGGCGATCGTCTTCGTCGTCGCCTACGTGATCGGCATCGCTGGTGCGGGAATCGCCGTGGCACTGGTGATTCCGGGAATCGCCACGCCGATGGCGTGGCTGCAGGCATCAGCCATGGTCGCCGCGTTCCTGCCCGCCATGGCCATCGTCGGGGCGCTCGTCCCGGTGCACCGCTTGTTGCAACAACGCCCCGTCGACCTCCTGGGGGACCGCTGATGACCGGGGCGAGCGAAGCGACGGGGGAATCATGCTGAGTAAGGGCCTGGCCTACGGTTGGCTTGCCGCGCGGCGGCGCATCGGCGAGATGATCCTGCCCGTCGTCACGACGGCCACCGGCGCATTCCTCGTCGTCCTGGTGTTCGGGATGTCCGACGGAATCCGCGCTCAGTCCGCGTCGCTGGGACATGCCGACGAGATCGGCCGCGCGGTCGTGCTGATCGCGGTGATGGTGCTGTTGGTCGGAGTCGTCGAGGTGGCCGTCGCCACCACTCGGACGGTCGCGCACCGCACCAAGGAACTCGGTGTACTCGGCGCCAACGGCGTGCCCCGCACTCCCGTGGTGGCCGCACTGCTCGTCGAACCCGTGGTCTCCGCCGTGCTCGGCGCGATCGTCGGCGCTGCCCTGGCCGCCGCCGTGGCACTCCTGCTCGGCGCAACGGGTTTCGTTCCCACCGGGGTCGCCGTCGGTGGACTCCTTCTTGGCGCCGGGATAGCCGTCGTCGTCAGCATCGTCGCCGCGTTGGCGACGAGCATCTTGCCCACGTGGACCGCGGCGTCGCGGCCACCGATCCGTTCGCTCTCCGCGGGAGGCTGATTCATGACGGTCATCAAAGACAACGACGAAACCACCGACATCGCCACAGCCGAGGCGCCAGTTGCCGAGACGAAGGTGGCACCGGTCATCGAAGTGTCCGACGTCTGGAAGCTGCACAAGCTGGGCGACGAGGTCGTCAAGGCGCTCGTCGCGGCTGAACTCAAGGTGATGCCAGGCGAATTCGTCTGTCTGATGGGCCCAAGCGGCAGCGGCAAGTCCACGCTGCTCAACATCATCGGCGGGCTGGACCGTCCCACCAAGGGGACGGTGAAGGTCGCAGGCAAGGACACCGGGCAGCTCACCGAGAGCCAGTTCGCCGCGCTGCGCCACGACACCATCGGCTTCATCTTCCAGAGTTACAACCTGATCCCGTTCCTGTCCGCAGTCGAGAACGTCGAGCTACCGCTGATGTTCGAGCCGTACGACCGGAAGTCGTTGCGCAAGCGCGCCACAGAACTCCTCGAGCTCGTCGGGCTGAGCCACCGCATCAACCATCAGCCCACCAAGATGTCCGGTGGTGAACAGCAGCGCACCGCCATCGCGCGCTCGCTGATCAGCAATCCGACGCTCGTCCTCGCCGACGAGCCGACGGCGAATCTGGATCACAAGACGGGCGAGACGGTCGTGCGAATGCTGCGTGACCTGTGCTCGACCATCGGCGTCACCGTTGTCGCCAGCACCCACGACCCGACCGTCGCCGATGAGGCAAGCCGCGTCGTACGGATGAAAGACGGACAGATCGTCAACTGACCCGGTCCCCGTGTGGGATTCGATCCGATTGGGAGAAGAGCAATGACACAAGAGATGGAAGCGACGCGGCCGTCCGACCGCGACGCGCTGTTGACGACCGAGCTCGTCCCCGAACAGATCCTGCCCAAGGTGATGAGTACGTTCGGCCTCACCGCGGCGTACGTGTTCATCATCTGCTGGATCACCGGTTCGTCGGTGATGGCCGCAGGCGGGTGGACCGCTATCCCGATGTGGGTGCTCGGCATCCTCACCTTCTTGATCCCTGCCGGCATGGCCGTGGTCGAACTCGGAAATCTCTGGCCCGGACAGGGTGGTGTGTACATCTGGGCCACCCGAACCATGGGCGAGACTTGGGGATTCATCGGCGGCTATCTGTCATGGGTTCCGGTGATCCTGAACGCCGCATCCTCGCCGGCGGTCGTCCTGCAGTTCCTACTCCTGGCCTTCCACACGGAACTGGGATTGACGACGAGCATCATCCTGCAGTTGGTGATTCTGTGGACGGTGGTCGGGCTGGCGCTGGCGAAACTCGCAGCCAACCAACGCATCATGAACGTCGTCTTCGTGGTCTACGGCATCTTGACGCTGACGATCTTCATCTGCGGGGTCCTCTTCGCCACCAAGCACGGCTCAGCCACTCCGTTCAACTGGCACGAGGCGACGGTGCCCAACTTCGCCGTAGCGGGATTCCTCTACGGGACCGTGTTGCTGTACCTGCTCGGCGTCGAAACGCCGTACAACATGGGCGCGGAGTTCCTTTCGGTGCGCAAGAGCGGACCGAAGATGATCCTGTGGGGTTCGACCGCCCTGGTGGCGATCTATCTGTTGACCACGCTCGGCACGATGATGGCTCTTCCCGGCGACCAGATCGATCCGGTGACCGGTGTCATCGGAGCCCTCGGCGTATCGGGTTTCCCCGGGTTGATGGAGATCTGCGCGGTCGTGCTGGCCGGCATCATCATCGTGGCACTCATGACCTACCAGGTCGCCTATTCGCGACTCATCTTCGTCTCCGGCCTGGAGCGTCACCTCCCGCGAGTGTTCACGCACCTCAACCCGCGCACTCGCAACCCGGTGACCGCCATCCTCATCCAGGGCGTCCTCTCGTCGCTGATCCTGGTGGGGCTGTACTCGCAGAGCAGCATGGCGAACGTGACCATCTACCTGCAAGGCGGCCTGAGCACGGTGTGGCTGCTGTCGGGATTCTTCTTCCTGATTCCGGTCGTCGTCGCACGCAAGAAGTACGCCGATCGCTATTCCAGCGAGACGTTCTGGCGCATTCCCGGTGGCATGGTCGGGGTGTGGATCGTCGTCGTCGTCGGCACGCTCGGTACCATCGGCGGCGTCTACTACTCGTTCGTGACCCCGTGGATCGACGTCCCGCAGAGCACTTGGATGACGTGGGTCGGCGGGATCAGCATTGGCATGTTCGCCCTCGGTCTGATCGTGTTCGTCTTCGGCCGTCGATCGGCGCACAAGGTAAGCAAGGAAGACTCGCTGGCCCATCTGGCGGTCTTCGAGACCAAGAAGTCTGAAACCACCACCCCCGAGGGAGTCTGACCGATGACCCTGAACAGCACCACGCTTCACGCGGACGCTACCGAAGACAAGACCAACTACCCGCTCGACCCGCTTTCGGGCGCCGAGATCCAATCGGCGGCCTCGATCATCATGGAATCCGAATATTCCTCGGCGACACTGAAGTTCGTGATGATTCAGCTGGCGGAGCCCGCCAAGACCGCTGAGCTGACGTTCACTGGTGCCGACGTGCCACGCTGCGCCTTCGCCACGATGTACGACGCCACCGTCAAGATGATCTACGAGGCCGTCGTCGACCTCGGCGCGAGGGTCATCGAGTCGTGGAAGTCGATTCCCGGCCGGTTCCCCTCCTATCTGGTCGAGCACATGACCGGGGTGGAGGAGAAGGTTCGCGAGGACCCGCGGTGGCAGGAGGCGATGCGCAAGCGCGGCATCACCGACTTCGACCTGGCGATGATCGACCCTTGGCCCGCAGGCTATTACGGCCAGGGCGACCACTACGACAACTCGCCGCTGATCTGCCGGCCGCTGACCTTCATGAGGGCGGCGCCGTCGGAGCACGGCTATGCGCGTCCGGTCGAGGGTCTGATCGTCACGTTCGACCTCGACACCATGGTGATCATCGACATCGAGGATCACGGCGTCGTGCCGATGCCGCCGACCGCGGGCAACTACGACGAGCGGTTCATGTTCGACCCGAACAACCGCCCGGCATTCAGCGAGTTCCGCTCGGACGTCAAGCCGATCGAGATCACTCAGCCCGACGGTCCGAGCTTCACCGTCGACGGCTGGCACGTCACGTGGCAGAAGTGGTCCCTGCGGATCGGCTTCAACCCACGCGAGGGCATCACGCTGCACGAGGTCACCTACACCGACCGCGGCGAGACCAGGCCCATCATGTACCGGGGATCGCTGTCGGAGATGGTGGTGCCCTACGGCGACACGTCGCCGACGCACTGGAACAAGAACGTGTTCGACATGGGCGAGGTGGGCATGGGCTTCTCGGCCAATCCACTGACCCTGGGCTGCGACTGCCTCGGCGAGATCCACTACTTCGACGGCACGGTCAACGACTCGAGCGGTGGCGCCGTCACTATCCCGAACGCCATCTGCATGCACGAGGAGGACTACGGGATTTCCTGGAAGCACACCGACTTCCGCACTCAAGAGGTCGAGGTGCGCCGTTCGCGGCGGTTGGTGATCTCGATGATCTGCACAGTCGGCAACTACGAGTACGGATTCTTCTGGTACTTCTACAACGACGCCTCCATCGAGGTCGAGGTCAAGCTGTCCGGCGTGCTGACCACGGGCTCCATCGTCGAGGGGGAGCTGCCGCGGTGGGGCAAGCTCGTCGCCCCCGGTGTCTACGGGCCGAATCACCAGCACTTCTTCAACTTCCGGCTCGACATGAGCGTCGACGGGGCGGGAAACAGTGTCTACGAGGTCGATTCGATCCCCGAGCCCGACCCCGCGCTGAATCCGCACCACAATGCCTGGATCACCCAGGACACGTTGGTGGCGTCCGAGGCCGAGGGCGCCCGCGACTGGGATTGGAAGACGGGCCGGTACTGGAAGATCACCAACCCGTCCAAGAAGAACGAGGTCGGTGCTCCCGTGGCCTACAAGTTGGTGCCGAAGGAGATCGTGCCCGTGATGGTGCAGGAGGGTTCCTACATCTACGACCGGGCGCGGTTCGTGCAGCACAACCTCTGGGTGACGACGTACGACCCGGCCGAGAAGTTCGCGGCCGGCGACTATCCCTATCAGTCGCCAGATGCCCAAGGGCTGCCGCAGTTCGTCGCCGACGACGCGCCGATCGCCGACACCGACGTGGTGCTCTGGTACACCGTCGGGGCGCACCACGTGGTCCGCCCTGAAGACTG
>NZ_JAVROT010000343.1:0-5141 GCF_032162605.1 Mycobacterium sp.
GACGACCTACCCACCGCAAGGTGTGAGGGGAGCTGCGTTCGGCGTGGCCCACGACGACTACGTCCAGCACGATTGCGTGGACTACATGCGCCGCTCCAATGCTGATCACCTTCTGATCGCGCAGATCGAGACAATGCAGGGCCTAGCGGCCGTCGACGAGATCGTCGAGGTAGAAGGCATCGACGTGCTCTGGGTAGGTCAGTACGATCTGACCAACAGCATGGGGATCCCCGGCCAGTTCGACCATCCGGACTATCTCGCGGCACTGGACCGAGTCTCAGCTGCCGCGCAAGGTGCCGGCAAATGGGCCGGCCAGATGCCAACCACCGTCGCCGAGGCACAGATGTTGCAGCAGCGAGGATTCCGTGTGCTGGCGTACAGCGGTGACCTGTGGTTGTACCAAGCCGCCCTTGCCGACGGGCTCAACCGCGTCCGTGGCAGCCTATGACGGCACGGCGCGCTTACGCCCGGCGCCGCGTTCGGCCAACAGCGCGTGGAGTTGCTTAGTTCGTCGTGGGAAAGCTGTTGTCCGATCTCGACTTTGAAGTGGCATTGCAGCCGCCTGTTGGCGACGGCCGGTCCGAATATTCGCACAACCTACTTGGTGTGCTGATGGTCGGGCGCCACGTGGGCGCGGATCAGACCGAAGGGTGTGGGCAGCCGCTCGAACACGTCGACTTCCACGCCGGGGTCGTGCCTTGGCGGCATCGGTCTGGATCGGGTTGCGCCCGAAGTAGGCGGCGTTGATCCGCTTGAAGCGCTCGAGCGATTCTGGCAGATCGTCTTCGTCGTCGATGGCGTCGACCGGGGCATTCTTCGAGGCAGGCGGCCCAGTAGCTGTGGCGCGTACCCAGTCAACGACGCGGGCCGATGTGCGTGCAGGGCCCCGCGGTCAATCGGCCAGATCCAGTCCCGCTCGGACGATGCTGTCGGCATCGATACCGTGGTAGCGGTAGACGGCATCTAGCGACCCGGCCTGCCTGAACTTGTCGACCCCCAACTGTGTACCCCGCACCAGGTTGATGGCGAGCAGGAACGCGAGGGTGTGCGGGTGTCCGTCGATGACGGTCACCATCGGTGCTGCACGGTCGACGGGAAAACCTGATCCAGGATCCACGTCGGCGCATCGCAGAGCCCTTGCCGGGAGCGAACGGCTTCGAACAACAGACTCGGACTCGTCACGCACACCACTTCAACGTTGATTCCCATCTCGGTCAATCGATCCCTTGCCTCGATTGCTTCCGTCACGATCCCGCCGACGGCCACAATGGTCACCACAGGATGGGCACATGGCCGCAGCGTGTATGCACCGGCGACGACCTGGCGGCGGCGACGTTCGTGGCCGGCCGGGTCGGTGGGAATCTCTGCGAGTTCCTGCCGAACGGGTCTGGTGGACAACCGGAGGTAGGACGATCCACCGTCGGGGCGCCCAACCTCGAGATGGAGTTAAGCAGGGCCCATTCGACCTCGATGGCGAATACGGGCTCGTAGCTCGTGCATCCGGGCTGTTCGAGCCCGATGGATGGCGTCTGACCGACTGGTGCGCGCCGCCCTCGGTAGCCAACGTGACTCCCGCCGGCGCACCGACCAAGATGGACTGTCCCCCGGCATAGATGCCGAATGACCATGGCTCCAAAGCACGTTCGACAAACGGGTCGTAGAGGACGCCGACCGGAAACAGTGGTTGACCCCACCGCGCCCAGGTGGCGACGAGTTCACTGATCAACCCGACCAGGTTCGTCTCGGCGATGCCGAGTTCCATGTGCTGACCGGTCGGCTTCTCCCGCCAGGGCATGATCGTTTCGGCGTCGTCGTCGAACCAGCTGCGGCGTTCGTCGGGTGACCACACACCGACCTTGTTCAGCCATCCTGCAAGGTTTGTCGTCGAGCTGACATCAGGGCTCACAGTGACGATGCGCTTGGCGACGTGGGGAGGTGTAGCGGGTACGTCCTCGCGCCTCAGGCGTTCGGATGCCGCTTTGCAGAGGCTTCCGGCGGCCGTCGCGGGATCGAGCCGGCTCCAGAGCCGCTCCGGACCCGAAGTACAACGGCCGACTTGGTGTCCCGCCGACTGCTCTGTTCCGTCCGCGGCGCCGGCGTTGGCTGCATCACCCGCGAGCTCTGACGGTGCGACACGCACACACATATTTCATCTCCCAAGGCCGCTCCCATTGCCGGTACCGGTGCAGCGGCGGGTGATTCGACACGACGGGGAGCTGGTCGGCGCCATCGTGCGTGGAAGTCGACACCACGGTCGCGCGTGGGCGTCGGCTACTGCTGGCTGTGAGTGGCGATTGGCTGCTTGAGCCTTCTCGTGATGGCGGTCCTGATTGCCCGCGCCTTCAGGCGGCGGGTGCTGCGCCCACTCAACGGGCTGGAGCGCGCCGTCGCCGACACGACGAAGGGTCGCCGGCCCGCCCCTCGATTTGAGCGGGCCGCCGGAAGTGCGCCATTTCAACTCGGCGTTCAACACCATGGCGCAGGTGGGCCGGGCCTCGCATCAGCGTCACGCGACTCGTCGCCGACGCGTCACATCAATTGCGCAATTCGCTGGCCGCCCTCCGCTTGCGGGCGGACAGCCTCGAGGACCCACGTGGCCGAGAGCGGGAAGGTCGACCTACGGGTCGATGTCAGGCCGGCCTCGTTTGGGGGCGCACCGCCCAACCGCAACTGATTGTTGACAATCAGACAGTTGCGTTCCTAGCCTCGAATGCGTGCCGACGCCCAGCGAGTCAGGTCGCGCGATGAGCGGTCGGCGACCGGTCGTTGCGGTGCTCTGCGAGCGCGCGACCGACAGACCGCCGGGGCTCGACGGACTGGACGTGGAGTTCCGCTACTGCGCCGCCGACGGGCTGGCGGAGGCCGTGCGCGGTGCACAGGGGGTGTTGCTCTGGCACTTCTTCTCCACCGCGGTCCGCGACGTCTGGGCCGACGCGGGCACCGTCGAGTGGATCCACATCACGGCGGCCGGTGTCGACACCCTGCTCTTCGACGAACTGAGAGATTCCGACGTCCTGGTGACCAACGCTCGGGGCGTCTTCGAACGGCCGATCGCAGAGTACGCGCTCGGCGCCGTGATCGCGCACGCCAAGGACACGCACAACAGCTTCGACCTGCAACGGCGACACCAGTGGCAGCACCGAGAGACGCGCGCCATCACCGGCGCCAAGGCCCTCGTGGTCGGCACCGGCGCGATCGGCAGGGAGATCGCGCGGCTCCTGCGCGCAGCCGGGCTCGAGGTGCGCGGGGCAGGTCGCGCGGCGCGGACCGGCGACCCCGACTTCGGCGAAGTGGTTGCCAGCGCCGACCTTTCCACCGAGGTCGGCTGGTGCGACTTCTTGATCCTGGCCGCACCTCTGACCGAGGCGACCCGCGACCTGGTGGATGCGGCCGTGCTGAGCGCGATGAAACCGGACGCCCACCTGGTGAACGTCGCCCGCGGTGCGTTGGTCGACGAGCCCGCGCTGCTCGCCGCGCTGAGCGAACACCGCATCGGCGGTGCGACACTCGACGTGTTCAGCGCCGAGCCACTGCCCGCCGAGCACCCGCTGTGGGACGCCCCGAACGTGACGATCACCGCGCACATGTCCGGGGACGTCGTCGGCTGGCGCGACACCCTGGCCGCGCAGTACGCGGCGAACGTCCAGCGCTGGCTGGCCGGCGAACCCTTGGTCAACGTGGTCGACAAGAAACTCGGCTATATCCCCAGCCTCGGAGCCGGGCTGCCGGCGACATCCAAACCCGGAGCCGGGCTGCCGGCGACATCCAAACCCGGAGGTACTCGATGATTCCGCAGGGAGTCGACCTCGTCGGGGTGTACCGACGCAAGGCGCTCTCGCCGGTCGAGGTCACCCGCGCCGCACTCGAGGCGATCGAGCGGTATGACCGCCAGGTGAACGCCTTCGTGCTGGTGGACGCCGACGGCGCGCTCGCCGCGGCGAAGGAATCCGAGGACCGATGGTATGCAGGTGAGCCGCTTGGCCCCGGTGATGGCGTACCGACGTCGATCAAGGACGCGCTGTGGACCAGGGGCTGGCCGACCCTGCGCGGCAGCACGCTGATCGACGAGGCAGGCCCGTGGGGAGAAGACGCACCGAGTGTCGCGAGACTCCGGGAAACGGGTGCGGTCATCCTCGGCAAGACCACCACCCCGGAGTACTCGTGGAAGGGCGTGACCGACTCGTTCCGGTACGGCGTCACCGGCAACCCCTGGGACCCCGGCAAGACGGCGGGCGGGTCGAGCGGCGGCAGTGCGGCGGCGGTCGGCCTCGGCATGGGGGCGTGGTCGGTCGGCACGGACGGGGGCGGCTCGGTCCGCATCCCCGCGGGGTTCACCGGCACGGTCGCGCTGAAGCCGACCTACGGCGTGGTCCCGTTGTATCCGTCGAGCGCGTTCGGCACCCTGTCGCACGCAGGCCCGATGACCCGGTCGGTGCGGGACTGCGCTGCGCTGCTCGACGTGATCAGCGGCTTCGACGCCCGTGACTGGTCAGCCATGCCGCCGCCGACGCGCTCCTTCCTGGACGGCCTCGACGGTGGTGTCGCCGGACTGCGGATCGCGTTCTCGCCAAACCTCGGGTTCGTCGGCAACGATCCCGACGTCGACGCGGCGGTCCGGACCGCCGTCGGCGTCCTCGCCGATGCCGGCGCCCACGTGGACGAGGTCGACCCGGGATTCGCGGATCCGGTCGAGGCGTTTCATGTGCTCTGGTACTCGGGAGAGGCTCAGGTGCTGAAGGCCTACGGCGACGCCGTCGACGAGCGGGTCGACCCAGGACTGCGGCGGACCTCGGCGGTCGGAGCGGCGTGCTCCGCGGCGGACTACCTCGATTCGACTGCGGTGCGGATGGAACTCGGTGTGTTGATGGGCAGGTTCCACCAGACCTACGACGTGCTGCTGACCCCGACACTTCCGCTGGCCGCGTTCCCCGTCGGGCAGGACGTGCCGGACGGTTCCACCTCGCCGGACTGGACGAGCTGGACACCGTACACGTATCCGTTCAATCTGACCCAACAGCCTGCGCTGAGCGTGCCGTGCGGATTTACCGCCGCCGGACTTCCGGTCGGCCTGCAGGTCGTCGGCCCCCGGCACGCCGACGCCCTGGTGCTGCGGGTCGGCCAGGCGTACCAGTCCGCCACCG
>NZ_JAVROT010000344.1:0-4120 GCF_032162605.1 Mycobacterium sp.
ACGGATACCGCAGCTACTGCGAACGCGCCGCCGCGTACGGATTCGACGGAAAGTGGGTTCTCCATCCCGGCCAGCTCGAGGTGGCCAATGCAGTGTTCTCTCCACCACAAGAGTCGTACGACAAGGCGGAGCTGATTCTCGACGCGTACGCGTACTACACCTCCGCTGCCGGTGGAGCAGTGGGTGCGGTCATGCTCGGTGACGAGATGATCGACGAGGCGAGCGCGAAGATCGCTCTCTCGATGGCTACGCGTGGACGACGACTGGCGATGAAGCGAACCAGTGTCTTCTCCCCGCCAGCCCCCGCTGTCTAGATGAACGCCGGCATCACGACCACTGGGCTTATCAGAAGTTGCGGCGCAGCACGTCTGCGGCGTCACGCCAACCCAGGTTCATGATCTCCTCGGCCCGCGCGTGACCGACGCAGCTCGTCACCTTCGCGGAGAGGTCGTCGGTGCTGGCGGGTAGTTCAGGGTGCCCGTACGGAAGATCGAGTGCAGATTCGGTAACCGTTCCGTCCGACCATTCAACCGCGATTCGCGTCTCGCCATCCATCACACCTTCAGCAGGCCCAGGTGTAGCGACAAGCTCAACGCGCTCCATCAAGGCGCGAATCGAAGATCGGTTTAGTGAGGCGTCGGTGAACTCCGCCATTCCGGGAAACTCGTCGACCAGTGTGGTCGCCACCGCGTATTCCATACTGAACTTGGCTTCAAGCCCGGTGCTCGGGTTGTGGTGGATGAGCGGCTGCACACCAGCCTGTGGGGTATGTACCCGAATTCTCTCGATGAGACTCAGATCCTTGCCGGGGCGTGATAATCCTCGGACTGCGCTGATCGGACGTTGCAAGGCATAACAGCAGGGATGCAACTTGATTGCCAGACCTCCCGGGACGGCTGGCCCGGACAGATCCGGATCCACCGTTCCCCCCATCAATCGAAACCAATCATCGAGGACCGCGGGAGAAGCGGTCGCGCCGGCCGATGCCAGTCGTGCAGCTCGGACTCCAGCGTCGGTGGCGAATCCCACCTGCAAGGCTTTGCTGGCTGTGCCGAACGCTCGTTGAAGGCCTCCCGCACTGGGTATCGCCAGTGCCATCGCCCGAGCCAAACCCGCAACGTCCAGCCGCAAGGTGAGGCCGGCTGCTATGGCAGCCGCCGGTGCGCCCGCCGTACAAGTGGTATGCCAACCCCTGGAGTAGTGAGCCCACCCCAACGCCGTTCCGATCCTCGCCATGACGCCCGCCGCCGCGAGGTATTCCCGCGCACCACCTCCTACCGACAGCGTCGCGTTGACGCACACAACGCTCACATGGGAACTTGACGGCAAGTGCACATCGTCGAAATCCAATGCGTGCCCAATTGCCGCCCAACGCAGGGGTTCCGGGAGACCCGTGGTCATCTGTACGACGGGATCGGCGGACGCGGCCAACGCCACCGCGACGGTGTCGACCAGCGCCTTGTGAGCAACATCGAGGTCGCAGTCGTCCGGGCGTAGTTGGAAGGCCCAATCGGCCATATCCGCGATCATGCGCTCACGCCCGAGTGATGAGCAGCGCGAGCGTGCCAATGCGCAAGACCCGGCCACGGTGCTCGAAGACCACTTTGGCTGCGACTCACATGTATTCGCGCCACTCAGTGCCGCGCCAAGTGCAACGAAAAGGTGATTGTGGTCAGGCCGCGCGAGGGGTACAACTTGTCGAAGCTCATTCCGTAGTCGTTGCGGTTGACTTTGGTGCTGCCGGCGACCGCAACCTGGTTGGGGCGTTCAAGTCGCGTTCGCACGGGGAACGAAATGTGCTGGGTCTTGCCGAGAATGGTCAGGCGTCCGTTGACAGTTGCGCGGTCTGGGCCGTCGGGGCCCACACAATGGGCGACGAAGTCGATGGTTGGGTGGTTTGCCACGTCGGAGAAGTCGGCGGACAGCAAATGCGTGGTGAGTCTGTCGTATTTTGTCGTGAGGGACCCTGGATCGACACCTAGCGTTCCGGTCACGTAGCCGTCGTCTGTGATGTGGGCTTCTCCGGTAATGCCTGTGAAAGTTCCTCGGGCCGTGAACAGCCCCCACATCGACTTGTGGCTGATGGCAACGGAGGAGGCCGGCGCCACTCGCCAGTCTCCACGAAAAGGGCTTTCGACCCGCCCGTCGGAACCGAATAGGTTCAGGGCCGCGGGCGGGCTGGCGCGGTAGCTGTTCTCGGTTGACATGTCAGCCCTTCCTTTGGGCCTCACGCGGCACTACTTTCCGCCGGTTGAAATCCTAGGCGAGAGTCACTATAAATCGCAAGTGGGTGGCATATAGCAGGTGTTTGGCGATGTCGGCAGTCCCGGTGATTGGTGGATTACACGGCTTCCGAGAGCGCCGTGAACTCCTCGTCGGTGAGTGTGACGGTCGCGGCTGCGGTGTTCTCCTCGACGTGCTCGACGCTGGAGGTGCCGGGAATCGGGAGGATCACAGGCGAGCGTCGCAGCAGCCAGGCCAGGGCCAGCTGCGAGGCGCTGGCGTCGTGCTTCTTGGCGAACGTGTCCAGCGGTCCGCCGGGGCGGGCGAGTGCGCCGGTGGCGATGGGGAACCACGGGATGAAGGCGATGTCGTTGGCCTCGGCGTAGTCCAGGACGTCCCCGGCCTTGCGGTGGGCGAGGTTGTAGAGGTTCTGCACCGAGACGATGTTGGCGATTTCGCGAGCCTGCTTCAGCTCTTCGACGCTCACCTCGGAGACGCCGATATGACGAATCTTGCCTTCCTGCTGCAGTTCCACGAGCGCGCCGAGCTGATCCGCCAGTGGAACGGCCGCGTCGATGCGGTGCAACTGGTAGAGGTCGATCTGTTCGAGCCCGAGATGCCGCAAGCTCAAATGCAGCTGCTGACAAAGGTATTCGGGTCTGCCGACCGGGCGCCAGTCGCCGGGGCCGGACCGGGTGAGACCGCCCTTGGTGGCGATGACCACGTCGTCGGCATAAGGATGCAGGGCAAGGCGGATGAGGCTCTCGCTGACGAACGGACCGTAGGAGTCTGCAGTGTCGATGAAGTTGACGCCCAGTTCCACCGCGCGACGCAGCACCCGCACGGCTTCGTCGGGATCCTTCGGGTCGCCCCAGACGCCTGGGCCGGTGAGTTGCATTGCGCCGTAACCGAGACGGTTGACAGGCAGATCGCCGCCGAGGGCGAAGGTGCCCGAGGAGTCGGCGGGTCGAGTACTGGTCGATGTGGTCATAGAGTCGCTCCAGGGGCCGGGATTGAGCGGACGGGCATGGCGATCTCTCCTTGCTCGGGCAATGGCGGCTCGGATGGTTGAGTCTGCACCGTGCATGCGATGTAATGCAAGCCACTTGTATAATCCTGTCACTGGCGGTATTACTAGGAGGGTGACGAAGAACAACGCACGGGTGGTGGGCGTGGGAATGGTCCCGTTCACATCCCCGAGTCGAAGCGAGTCCTACGACGTAATGGGCGAGAAGGCGTCAATCGCGGCCCTCGCCGACGCCGGCATCGACTACGACCAGGTCCAGCACGCATACGTCGGTTACGTCTACGGGGACTCGACCTCTGGACAAGCGGCCCTCTACGGGGTGGGCCAGACCGGCATACCGATCGTCAACGTGAACAACGCCTGCGCGACAGGTTCCTCCGCGCTTTTCCTCGCCCGGCAGGCCGTGGAGAGCGGCGCGGTCGATTGTGTGCTCGCCCTGGGGTTCGAGCAGATGCAGCGCGGCGCACTGGGCACGCATTGGTCGGACCGCCCAACACCTTTCGACCGGTTCGACGAAGTAATGCACGCGGTCCAGGGTCGGGACGAGTCCCCTTTCGCGGCACAATACTTCGGTGGCGCGGGACGGCAGTACGCCGAGAAGTACGGCACAGCCCCAGAGACCTTTGCCAAGATCTCGGTTAAGGCCCGCCAGCATGCCGCCAACAACCCATATGCCGTGTTCCGCGATCAGGTCACCGTCGAAGAAGTGATGGCCTCGCCGCACATCTACGGCCCGCTGACTCGCCTGCAGTGTTGCCCGCCCACCTGCGGTGCGGCGGCAGCAGTGATCTGCAGCGCGGAGTTCGCCCGCAAACACGGCCTCGACGCTTCGGTCGTCATCAAGGCGCAAGCGATGACGACCGACTTTGC
>NZ_JAVROT010000345.1:0-10760 GCF_032162605.1 Mycobacterium sp.
TGCAGGAGCTGGAATCCGGGCGCGGGTCGGCCGTCACCGGCGGCGGTTCCCTGTTGCCGATGGCCGACGTGATCCGGATGGCCTCACACGCCCATCACTATCTGGCGGTGTTCGACGAGCACACCGCCGAGGCGTGTTGAGCTTGTCCGGGCAGTTGAGGTTGATGACGACGACGTCGGGACGCGGACGAGTCAGTTCGAGATGCGACATGGCGAGGACATTGTGCGCACTATGCGCCGCGATCTACGGCTTACTGCGCCATCCGGTGATCCCGACGATGATCAGCCGGAGCTGTTTGACGGCGGTGTGGCGGATCTCGTCGAGTGCGGTCGCATCGGCTGCGTCCTCGATGGCTTCGGCGATCGAGATCATCGAGTTGACGAACAAACTGGCCAGGATGTTGAGGTCCTCGGCGCTCCAGTCGTTCAGACCGGGGAACCGGGTCAGGTCGATCGCCAGTTCGGAGGTGATCAGCCGGATCTCGGTGCGGATCGCGTATCGCAGCACCGTCACACCGCTGTTGCGTTCGCGTCCGATGAAGCGCCAGTGCTCGCGGCGCTCGTTGACGCCGGCGATGAGGATGTCGACCGTTGATTCGATGACCCGGTTCGGGTCGAGCCTGCCCGCGCGGGCACCGCGCAGCATGTCCCGCAGCGCGCGGAACGATTCGTCGATCAGCACCAGGCCGAGTGCTTCCATCGAGTCGAAGTGCCGGTAGAACGCCGCGGGCACGATCCCGGCCTCGCGGGTCACTTCGCGCAGGCTCAGCGCGCTGAAGCTGCGTTCCTCGAGGAGCCGCAGTGCCGCCGCCACGATAGCCCGCCTAGTTGCTGCCTTGCGTTCCTCGCGGGACGGGGTGCCGCGGGAAGAACGAGAGGATCCCGAGCGTCCCGAGCGGGACGTCCGTGAACTGGGCGTACGTTCGTTCACTGTGTGAAACCTACCACAACCTGCCCCGATCGATTGACGGTCAGCACAAACGGGCGCACGGTATACACATGTTCACTCAAATCAAGGCGCTGAGCCTGCGGGACAGAGTGCTGCGGTCACCGCTGGTCGATCTGCTCACCGGTCCGCACGGCGTCGATCGCTACACGGAGCTCGTCGAGCCCACCTGGACGCTGGGCGACTCCCGCGCAAAGGTCGTTGCGGTCCGCAGGCAGACGCCCCGGAGCGTCACCCTCACTCTTGAACCCAACGCGGCCTTCGCGGCCGGGCCCGCGCGGCGGGCAGGCCAATACGTCAACCTCACCGTCGAGGTCGGCGGGCGCAGGCAGACCCGATGCTATTCGCCTGCCAACGCCGAGGGCGACCGGCTCATCGAGCTGACCGTCGGCGTGCACGACGGCGGCCGCGACGAAGCCAGCGTCTCCAGGCACCTCCACCGCAACGCCCGCGTCGGCATGGTCGTCGGACTCGACGGTGTCGGCGGCGACTTCCTGCTCCCCGCAGTCAGGCCGCGGCGCGTCCTCTTCATCGCCGGCGGCAGCGGCATCACCCCGGTGATGTCGATGCTGCGGACCATGAGAGACGAAGGTTCCGACCGCGAGATCGCCTTCGTCCACTACGCCAGGACTCCGCAGGAGGCGTGCTACCGCGACGAACTCATGGCCATGCCCGGCGTGCGCGTCCTCCACGGGTACTCCCGCGCTGCCGACGCCGGTCAGCTGCAGGGCCACTTCGACGCCGACCACCTCGCTGCGGCGATGCCCGACGCCGACACGGTGTTCGTGTGCGGACCGCAGACCTTGGTCGACGCGATCAAGGTGCACTACCCAGACGCGCGGTCGGAGAGCTTCGTCCCGCCGGCGTTCGCCGTTCCGACCCAGGCGTCGGGCGGCACGGTGGCGTTCGCCGACAGCGGTGTCGACGTCATCGACGACGGGCGCTCACTCCTGGAGCAGGCCGAGGCGGCCGGGTTGTCGCCGCAGAGCGGATGCCGGATGGGCATCTGCCACACCTGCACCCGCCGCAAGACCAGCGGCGCGGTCAAGAACCTCATCACGGGCGCCGTCTCGACGGCCGACGAGGAGGACGTGCAGATCTGCGTGTCCGCACCCGTCGGTGACGTCGAACTGGCGCTCTAGTAACCCGAAAACAACTCGAAAGGACCAGTCATGACTGCCATGCTCGAGAAGACCGCCGACGAAATCACCGAAGAGACCGCCGAGGAGATCATCGGCGGGTCCAAGAACATTCAGCAGGCCATCAGCAAGCTGGTCGGTGGCAAGTCCGTCACCATGACGCCCGAGATGGCCGAGGACTTCGGCCGCGAACTCGACGCGTTGCGCGAGCGCGTGGTCGCCGACCTCGGCGAGCGCGACGCCACCTACATCCGCCGGGTCATCAAGGCGCAGCGCGCCCTCGAGGTGGGCGGACGCGGGCTGCTCTTCGCAGGTATTCTCCCGCCGGCATGGATCGCGGGGACCGCCATGCTCGCGGCCTCGAAGATCCTGGACAACATGGAGATCGGCCACAACGTCATGCACGGCCAGTACGATTGGATGGGCGATCCGGCACTCACCAGTCGCAGCTTCGAGTGGGACTCGGCCTGCCCGAGCGACCAGTGGCGGCACTCGCACAACTACCTGCACCACACCCACACGAACATCGTGGGAATGGACCGCGACATCGGTTACGGCATCCTGCGGATGAGTGAGGACCAGCGGTGGAAGCCCTACTTCCTGGGCAACCCGGTGTACGCCTTCCTGCTGATGGTGTTGTTCCAGTACGGCGTCGCGCTGCACGAGCTCGAGACCGAGCGCATCACGTCCGGTCAGATCTCGATCGCGGACAAGCGCGAGATCCTGGCCGGCATCTGGAGGAAGGTCAAGCGTCAGACCGCCAAGGACTACGTCGCCTTCCCCTTGCTCGCCGGTCCGTTCGCGCCATGGGTGTTCACCGGGAACATGACCGCCAACCTGATCCGCAACGTCTGGTCCTACGCGATCATCTTCTGCGGTCACTTCCCCGATGGCACACAGGAGTTCAGCGTCGAGGAGACCGAGAACGAGAGTCGCGGCATGTGGTACTTCCGCCAGATTCTCGGTTCGGCCAACCTCACCGGATTATCCCCCCGTCGCTCCGCTCGCCCCGATTCGGCAAATCTCTTCCACCTCATGAGCGGCAACCTGTCGTTCCAGATCGAGCACCACCTCTTCCCCGACATCCCGGCCTTCCGGCACGCGGAGATCTCGGTAGAGGTCCAGGAGATCTGTGAGCGCTACGGCATTCCCTACAACAAGGGCCCGCTGCCCCAGCAGTTCGCCACCGTGGTGCGCAAGATCTGCAGGCTGGCGCTGCCCTGGCGCTAATCCTGTTCGCGCGAGACTGCGGTTTCTGACGGATTGGCCGCCGAAATTCGTCAGAAACCGTAGTCTCGGCGCACCTCAGGTCTGGCAGACGGGGCACCAGTACATGACGCGATCGCCGCTGCCGTCCATCTCAATTGTCGTTCCACACCGCCGACACGGGCGCCCGACGCGGCCGTACACCCACAGGTCGTTGCCGGGGCGGGTGTTCCCGGTGGTGGTCCGATTCACTCGGGATCGGTTCAGCCACAGCATGTCCCTGGCACGCTGCACGATCCGCAGTGGATCCTTGACGGTGCTCACCGGCGAAGTGGGTAGGCGTCCCGATACGAAACCGAGTTCGTTGGCATAGACGTTCCCGACCCCCGCCATCACCCGCTGGTCCAGTAGCGTGTCGGCCAGCGGCCGGTTCGGATCCGCCATCAGGTTCGCCGCCGCAGTCCGCGGTTCCCAATCGTCGCCAAGCAGGTCGGGGCCCAGATGGGCGACGACGTCCATGTCATGATCCCGCTTCAGAATCTCCAGCACGCCGAGGTCGACGCCCGCGGCCCGAGAGTCGGCGGTTTCCAGGATGATCCGCACTCCGTGGGCGGGCACGCGGCGGATCTGGCCATCCACCAGCCAGACGCCGTCCATCTTGAGGTGCGAGTGGATGCTCGCGTCGCCCGCCCGGATGAACAGGTGCTTGCCGCGGCTGAGCACCTCGTCGACCACCTGACCCGTCAGATCCACGGTGGCGAACTTCGGCACCCGCACGTCGCAACGCGTGAGCGTCCTGCCGACCAGTGCCCCCCGCAGCTTGTCCGCCGCGCGGAAGACGGTGTCACCTTCTGGCATGACGTAAACGTACCCGCAGCGGTATTTGTCACACGCGGATGTCGGTGGTGAGGTCCCGATAGCCGAAACGTATTCCTGCGATGTTAAATCGGAAACACTCAACTCCTGTAATTGGCACAAGCCGAACTTCCCGGCCTAGCGGCAGCGTCGCCGAGCCGCCCAAGAACTCTCAGCCAATGACCAAAATTGGAGCCCCACCTGTGTCGCATCCTCCGGGCGGGTGGCGGGTCGCCTGGTGACGCCGTGCGGCTACGGCCGACGTCGAGGGTTCCTGGCAGCCGGGTCACCATGGCAGACAATGGAATTCGAGCAGCACTCGCAGTGCCGACGATCTCGCCGAGTTGTCGACGCTGGTGGCCCGGATGGCGCCACGGGCGGCCAAGGACGTCAGCATGGCCGGTGTCGTCGGCACCGTCGGCATGCTCGCCGAGGCGAGCGGGACGGGCGCCGAGATGGGCGCGTGGGTGACCTGCTTCCCCGGCTACGGCATGCTCACCGCCGATCGTCCGGGGGTCCTGCCACCCGCGGCACCCGCCGCCGTGGTCACCGACGAGTGCGGCAGGCGCGGCGGGTCCAATGACCGTGTGCGTGGGGTATGCCGAGGAGGTGGCTCACTACCGGCTGCCGATCAGGGCCAACGAAAGTTCCCACAGCCGTCCGGCATTCGACGGGTCGAGTGCGTAGGGAGCGACGCCACCCGTGCCGGGGCCGCCGCGGTGGTCGACGACGCTGGCTTCGTTGCAGTTCTCGAAGTAGCGGCCACCGATGCCGTCCAGCAGGGGAGAAGCCGCCAAGAGTGTCGACGTCGCAGCACCCTGCTCGACGGTCTTGAAGTCCGATCCGCCCGCGCGAAAGGCCTTCAGCGCCTGCTCGGCGTACTCCGTTGGGAGATGGCGCTGAAGAGGCGTGGCAATGCCGCCGGGCATCAGCGCATTGGCGACGATGCCTTCAGCTGACCAGCGACGGGTGGCCTCGACCGCGAACAGCACGTTGGCGGTCTTCGACTGACCGTAGGCGCCGAACGGGTCATAGTCACGGAACGCGAAGTCGATGTCGTCGAACACGACGGGCGAGCGCAGGTGACCACCGGAGCTGACGGAGACGATGCGGGCTCCGCCCGCCGCGGCGAGCGCGTCGTACAGGCCGACAGCCAGCGCGAAATGGCCCAGATGATTTGTCGCGAATTGCATTTCGTGGCCACCGGCCGACATGGTCAGTTCCTGGATCGCCATCACGCCCGCGTTGTTGACCAGGATGTGCAGCGGTCCCCGCCATGCGTCGGTGAACGCCGAGATGCTGGCAAGGTCACTGAGGTCCAGCGCTCCCACCCTGACCCGGCCACCGATGTCCGCGGCGACGCGATTGCCGGCAGTGGTGTCGCGGACTGCCATGGTCACCTCAGCGCCCGCGTCGGCAAGGGCCCGTGCGGTCTCGACCCCGATGCCCGACGAGGCTCCGGTGACGATCGCGCGCTTACCCGTCAGGTCCACGCCTGCGATCACCTCCGCGGCGGTGGAGTCGAATCCGAACGGGGTGCTGAAGAGGTGGTCGCTCACGACTCATGAGAACACGAACGCCTCTGAACGTGTTCCCCATCACGCGGGAATGGCATGCAGCCGCTTCGCGGCCTTTTCGTGCCGATGCTGACGTTCGACGACCGCGAAGTAGAACGCGTAGGCGAATGCGCAACTCGCGAAGAGGCTGGTTACGAAGAACAGCCATGGCCGCCGAATGCCGCGCCGGTACCCGTCGACGATGGTGAACAGCGGTAGCAGGACGACGTTGATGATGGTGTAGTCCTGACTGGCTGAGGCCGCCGCCGGGTTGACGTAGCCGAGTTGGATGAACTGCTGCCAACTGCCGGGACCCCAGATCGGGTTGCCGCCCTCGACCGCGTACTGGTCCACGAACTGGTGGTTGAAGTAGTAACCGAGCGCGATCGACGCGATGCCGATCACGTAGTAGACGATCTCCAGCACGGAGAAGGCCGGCCCACCCGCTGGGCGGGCGAAGACCTGCCCGTTGGCGCGGACGATCCAGGCGATGACGAGGATGCCGAGGACGGCGTGAACGATGAGCGAGACCATGGCCCGATTATGGAGCGCGGTTACCGAAGTTTTGTCACTTTTGCCATTCCGGGGAGTGGTGACGGCTCGTAAAACCCGCTGATCTTCACGCCCGAGAAGGCGTTCATCGCAGGCGTAGTCCCCGGGGCGTGCGCGCGAATCCGCTCGCGGTCAGGGCGTCGCGGACGACCGCGAGCCGGTCGTCGGGGGCGGGATCGAGGACGGAACCGCCGTTGACCTTCTCCACCAACAGGGACTGCAATAGTCGACCGGCAACCAGCTCCGCCAATGCGGCCCCGGCGGCCCGGTTGGCCTCGGCGTCGTCGGAGTACGACAGCAACGACCGGCCCCCCCGTTCGAGGAACCACGCCAGCTCGCCGTCGACCAGCACCACCAGCGCCCCGGCCTTGCGTCCCGGGCGGTGCGCCCCGTCGCCGGGCCACGGCAGGGCGGCCCCGTAGGGATTCGCCGGATCGGTCGCCGCGAGCACGACCGCCTGGTACGCGCGACGCTCCTGGTCGACGTCGTCGAGATAGGTCCGCAGCCGGTCCACCGTCGAGGCGACCGCGAATTGCGCACCGCCGAGGGATTCGACGAAGTACCCGCGTTGGCAGCGCCCGGCGTCTTCCAGGGCGGAGAGCACCTTGTAGAGCATCGCGAATCCGCCTGGCACGCCCTCAGCGGACCCCTTGGTCAGCACGCCGTAGCGGTTCAGCAGCAGCTCCGCCTGAAAGTGGGCCCGGATCGTCGAGTCCGGTTCGGCGGGCAGCAGCGCTGACCACCGGCCCGCCACCGTCGGCTCGGAGGTTCGCGTCTGGGCGTGCGCAACGCTGTAGCGACTCAACCGTGGCGGGCGCTGTCGCTGGCGATGCGAACCGCCACGGCGGCCCGAGCCTGCCAGCAGCGCGCGCACGGGAGCGAACGTGTCGCCGGTCACCCAGCCGGCCCAGATCAGTTCCCACAGTGCGGTTTTGAACTGTTCGGGATCAGTCGGCCCGTCTGCACCGAGTTGGCGGAAGAAGTATGCGCCGCCATGACCAAGCGTGTCGAGGATGGTGCGGTGGGTGTCGGTGAACTCGATCTCGGCGGTTGCGCCGAGCGTCAACTGCGCGGAATCGGCCGAATGGAGGGTGATCCAGCCGTCGTTGGTGCCGATCTGGCCCGCACCGGACCAGGTGACCTCACCGGAGGCGAGCAATTCGTCCAGCATTGCGGGCTGGTAGTCACGGACGCGCTGGCCGAACATCAACGGCTCGATTGCCGAGGCCGGAAGCGGCACTCCCGCAAGTTGATCGATGACGCTAGCCAGTCCGTCGATGCCCGACACCTTCGACGAGCCCAGCTGTTGCCACGCAGGCAGGAATCTCGCGTAGGCCGCGGTGCTCACGGGTTCGACCTGCGCCCGCAGCGCGGCCAGCGACCGACGACGCAGGATCTTAAGAACGTCTGCGTCACACCATTGTTCGGAGTCGGTGAACTCTCCGCGCACCAGCTTGCCGTCGACCGCCATGCGGCCCAGCACGTCCGCGGTGACCCGCACCCCGAGCCCGAAGCGGGCGGCGGCCTCTCCGGTGGTGAACGGACCGTGGGTGCGCGCGTAGCGGCCGAGCAGTTCGCCGAGGGGATCGGCCACGGAGCCGGTGAAGCTTGCGGGGACGCCGACCGGCACGGCGATGCCGACGCCGTCGCGCAGCAGCCCCATGTCTTCGATCGCGACCCACCACGTCTGACCGGCGAAGGTGACCGTCAACGCGCGCCGCGCCGCCCGCAGGCCGTCCACCCAGCCGCCGACGTCGTCCGCGGTGGACCGCTGCGCGATCTCGTCCTCAGTGAGCGGGCCGAGCAGACGCAGCAGGTCCGAGACCGCCTCGGCGTCGCGCGCCGCGCGGTCGGGGGCGAGGTGCTGGAGCGCCGCGACGGTGGACTCGATCACCTGCGGGTCGAGCAGCTCGCGCAGTTCGACACGGCCCAGCAGTTCGGCGAGCAGCACGCTGTCCAGCGACAGTGCGGCCGCCCTGCGCTCGGCCAGCGGGCTGTCACCCTCGTACATGAACGCGCCGACGTAGCCGAACAGCAGTGACGCAGCGAACGGCGACGGTGTCGCCGTCTCGACCTCGAGCAGCCGGATTTGTCGTTGCGCAATGCGATTCATCACGTCGCACAGAGTCGGTACGTCGTAGACGTCCTGCAGGCATTCGCGAACGGTCTCGAGCACGATGGGGAAGTCCGGATACTTGCGTGCCACGTCGAGGAGTTGGGCGGCGCGTTGGCGCTGATGCCACAGCGGCGACCGCTTGCCGGGATGCCTGCGCGGGAGCAGCAGTGCTCTAGCCGCGCACTCGCGGAACCGCGACGCAAACAACGCCGATCCACCGACTTCGTCGGTGACGATGGGGTCGATCTCGTCGGCGTCGAATACGAACAGCTCCGCGCCGGGCGGGGCGTTGTCGGTGTCGGGAAGCCGAAGAATGATCCCGTCGTCGGACGCGGTCGGCTTCTCGTCGATCCCGTAGCGCTCACGGAGCCTGCGCGCGACGGCGAGCGCCAGCGGGCCGTGGACGCGCAGGCCGTAGGGGGAGTGCAGGATGACGCGCCAGTCGCCGAGTTCGTCGTGGAAGCGCTCGACGATGAATGTGGTGTCGGTGGGCACGGTGCCGGTGGCCTGCCGTTGCTCGTCGAGCAACTGCCACAGGTTGTTCACCGCGTAGTCGTTGAAACCCATTGCGGCGCATTGCTCGTTGAACTCCGCACGCGCCATGCCCGACAACCGGCCCGTGAAGGCGCCGATGGCGGCGCCCAGCTCGGCCGGTCTTCCGACTCCGTCTCCGCGCCAGAACGGCAGCCTGGCGGGCTGGCCCGGAGCGGGGACGACGAGTACCCGGTCGTGGGTGATCTCTGTGATGCGCCAACTGGTGGCCCCGAGCGAGATGACGTCGCCCGGCCTCGACTCGTAGACCATCTCCTCATCGAGTTCGCCGACGCGCGAAGGCTTCTCGGACTCGGCGCTCGAGGCGAGGTACACGGTGAACAGGCCTCGGTCGGGGATTGCGCCGCCAGAGGTGACGGCGAGGCGTTGCGCCCCCGGCCGGGCGGTCAACACGCCTGCGTCACGGTCGTACACCAGCCGCGGCCGCAGCTCGGCGAACTCGGTGGACGGGTACTTGCCGGAGAGCAGGTCCAGCGTCGCCTCGAAGGCGCTGCGGGGAAGCGTCGCGAACGGAGCGCTGCGTCGCACGGCCTCGAACCACCGGTCGGCGTCAAGGGGTTCCAGCGCAGCCGCGGCGACGGTGTGCTGGGCAAGCACGTCGAGCGGGTTGGCCGGCACTCGCATGGTCTCGATCTCACCCGCCAGCATGCGCTGGACGGTCACCGCACAGTCGATGAGATCGGTGCGGTGCTTGGGGAACAGCACGCCGCGGGAGATTTCACCGACCTGGTGCCCGGCGCGCCCGATGCGTTGCAACCCACTGGCCACCGACGGCGGCGCCTCGACCTGAATGACGAGGTCCACCGAACCCATGTCGATGCCCAACTCCAGGCTGGACGTCGCGACGACGGCCTTGAGTCGCCCGCTCTTGAGATCCTCCTCGACGAGGGCGCGCTGCTCCTTGCTGATCGAGCCGTGGTGTGCCTTGGCCAGTAGTGTTTCGGCACCGTAGCTCTGGCCGCTGCCCATGATGTGGGCGGGCGAGCCGCCACCGACCTTCGGATTGTGTTCCACTCCGAGATCATTCGCGGTGCGTTCGGCGTGGATTTCGTTGAGTCGCGCGGTGAGTCGCTCGGCCAGGCGCCGCGAGTTGGTGAAGACGATCGTCGACTCGTGGGACTCGATCAGGTCGACGATGCGGCCTTCCACGTCGGGCCAGATCGAGTTCTCCACCAGGTTGGCCATGTCCGGCACGGGCACCTCGACCGACAGGTCGAACGTCTTGCCCGCCCGCGGCGCGACGATGGTCGTCGGTGCCGCACCCGCCAGGAATCGCGCGACCTCCTCGGGCGGACGCACGGTCGCCGAGAGCCCGATCCGTTGCGCGGGCTTGGCCAGCAGCTGATCGAGACGCTCCAGGGACAGTGCCAGGTGAGCGCCGCGTTTGGTGTCGGCGACGGCGTGTACCTCGTCGACGATCACGGTCTGTACGTCGGCGAGGGTCTCCCTGGCTGCCGACGTCAACATCAGGAACAGTGACTCGGGCGTGGTGATCAGGATGTCGGGTGGCCTGGTGATCAGCTCCCGCCGACGGGCGGGCGGGGTGTCGCCGGAGCGGACGCCGACGCTGATGTCCGGCACTGCGACGCCCTGCCGTTCCGCGACGCGGGTGATCCCCGTCAACGGTGTGCTGAGGTTGCGCTCGACGTCGACGGCCAGCGCCTTGAGCGGCGAGATGTAGAGCACGCGGGTGCCCGGCTTGGCCGAGGCCGACGCCGGCTTGGGACCCGCGGTGGCCAGCCGGTCGATGGTCCACAGGAAAGCCGCCAGGGTCTTGCCGGAGCCCGTCGGCGCGATGACGAGAGTGTTGTGCCCGCCGGCGATCGCTGCCCACGCCTC
>NZ_JAVROT010000346.1:0-13484 GCF_032162605.1 Mycobacterium sp.
CTACCTCTGCTCAATCGGGCGTTTGGCGTCGCTGTTGTGACGGTGCCGGGGACCGCTCTCCAGTTACCTTAAGTTTGGCCGATTGCCCGATGAGTTCGGGCATGACGGGGGCCATCGGAAGCATCGATCGGGGGGTTCAGGCGGCGATTAGGGCGGCGCGTGCCTCGTCGAACCGGTCCAGCAGGGTAGCTGCGACGAGGTTGTGAGAGCCCAACGGTTCGGCCATCGGAATGCCAAGGGCCGCTGCGGTTTCTGCGACGCGATCGGTGATCCGGCCGTGCGCGAGGAACCAGGGAGCCACCACGAGTTGGCGTGCACCCCGGCGCCGCAGGCGGACCGCAGCCTCCGCCACCGTCGGGCGTGGACCGGTGGCAAACGCCACCTCCGTCCCCGCCCACCGCGTCCTCGCGGCGAGCGCGGGGATCAATGTCGCCGTGCGAGTGTTCGCTGCCGCCTTCGAGGAGCCCACGGCAACGACGATCACCCCGAGATCCCGCTGATCGGCGGACGCGCCGATCTCGGACAACCGCCGACCGAGCAACGTGACGAGCGCGGGGTCCTCACCGAGCACCTCGGCCCTTCGGACGGACGCGCCCGACGCCTCGATCACCGCGGGAAGATCGACGCTTGCGTGAAAGGCGTTCGCGAGCAGCATCGGCACCACCACCGCCGTGGCGCTGCGACGGGCGACGTCGGCGAGCACGTCACCGACGAATGGCTTGGACTGCTCCAGGAACGTCGCGTGAACGTCCAGGCCCTGGCGCAAGCGCCGGATCCGCCCGGCAAGAGCCTCGGCGACCGCCGAGGACCTGGGATCCGCACTGCCGTGGGCGGCGAGGATCAGGGTTTCCGGCGGGTAGGAGCGAAGCCGCTCGGGGATCGGGTCCGGCGCTGAGGGTGCCCCCGCTTGCGGGGGAGAGTAAAGCGTCACGACGCGTGCAGCCCGCACTCCGTCTTCGACTGGCCCGCCCACCGACCGCTGCGAGGATCTGCTCCCTCGATCGGTTTCGCGGTGCACGGCGCGCAGCCGATGGACGGATAGCCCTCGAAGACGAGCGGGTTGACCAGCACGTCGTTGGCGTCGATGTAGGACTGCAGGTCCTCGTCTGTCCACGCCGCAATCGGATTGATCTTGACGAGGCCAAAGGCCTTGTCGAAGCTGATCAGCGGCGCGTTGGCGCGCGTCGGCGCTTCGACGCGACGGATGCCGGTGACCCAGGCGGTGTAGCCCTTCAAGGCCTTGCCCAGCGGCTCCACCTTGCGCATCCGGCAGCACGCGGCCGGGTTGCGCGCGAAGAGATCCTTGCCGACCAGCTCGTCCTGCCTGGTGACGCTGTTCTCCGGCGTCACGTTGACCACGTTGATGTCGTAGACCGCCTCGATGGCGTCACGGGTGCCGATGGTCTCGACGAAGTGGTAGCCGGTGTCGAGGAAGAGGACATCCACACCCGGGCGCACCTTGGCGGCCAAGTCCACCAGCACCGCATCCTGCATGTTCGATGCCACGACGTACTCGCCCGCGAAGTGATCCTCGGTCCAGCGCAGCAGCTCCTCGGCTCCTGCACCGTCCAATTCGGCCGCACCGCTTTCGGCCAGCTCGATCAGGTCGGTCTCCGTCGTCAACAAACCACTCACCGTTGCCTTCCGCTCTTCGCGCAAGCGCTCATCGCAGATCCACGCTCTTCGCGCAAGCGCTCATCGCAGATCCGCCTCGTCTGCCCTTATCGCCCAGACAGCGAAACGCTCTCCGACCTCGCGTTGTTTCACGAAGTTTCGGACGACACGCTCGATGTAGTCGCCGAGCTCGCCGGAAACCACCTTGTGTTGACGCAATTTGCGGCCGAAGGCGCTGTCCAGGCCCAGGCTGCCGCCCAGGTGGACCTGGAAGCCCTCGACCGGCCCGTCGCCGTCGTCGACCATCTGGCCCTTGAACCCGATGTCGGCGACCTGGATGCGGGCACACGAGTTCGGGCATCCGTTGACGTTGATCGTGACCGGAACGTCGAGTTGTGCGTTGATGTCCTCGAGTCGCTTCTCCAGCTCGGGCACTAGCGCCTGGGACCGTTTGCGGGTCTCGGCGAAGGAGAGCTTGCAGAACTCGATGCCGGTGCAGGCCATCAGGTTCTTGCGCCAGTGCGACGGCCGCGACGGTAGTCCGAGCGCATCCAGGCCGGCCGTGAGCTTGCCCAATTCCTCATCGGGCACGTCGAGGATGATCAGCTTCTGGTACGGCGTGAACCGGATTCGGTCCGAGCCAGCGGCCTCGGCGAGGTCGGCGACGGCCGACAGGATCGTGCCCGAGACGCGGCCCGCGATTGGGGCCACGCCGACGGCGTTCAGGCCGTTCTTGAGTTTCTGCACACCGACGTGGTCGATGGGCCGGGTCACCGGCTCGGGGGCGGGACCGTCGAGCAACGGTCGTTTGAGGTACTCCTGTTCGAGAACCTCCCTGAACTTTTCGATGCCCCAGTCCTTGATCAGGAACTTGAGCCTCGCCTTGGCCCGGAGCCGCCGGTAGCCGTAGTCGCGGAACGCCGAGACCACGGCTTCCCACACGTCGGGGACCTCGTCGAGCGGCACCCATGCGCCCAGGCGCTGGCCCAGCATCGGGTTGGTCGACAACCCGCCGCCGACCCACACGTCGAAGCCGGGGCCGTGCTCCGGATGGTTGACGCCGATGAACGCGACGTCGTTGACCTCGTGCACCACGTCCTGCAGACCGGAGATGGCGGTCTTGAACTTCCTGGGAAGGTTCGAGTACTCCGGTTTCCCGATGTAGCGCTTCACGATCTCGTCGATCGCGGGCGTCCCGTCGATGACCTCGTCGACCGAGTCGCCGGCCAGCGGCGATCCCAACACGACGCGGGGGCAGTCGCCGCACGCCTCTGTGGTCTGCAGGCCGACGGCGTCCAGCCGCTCCCAGATCTCCGGCACGTCCTCGACCCGGATCCAGTGGTACTGGACGTTCTCCCGGTCGGAGATGTCGGCGGTGTCGCGAGCGAACTCGGTGGAGATGCCGCCCAAGGTGCGCAGCGCCGCGGTACTCAGTGCGCCACCGTCGCAGCGGACCCGCAGCATGAAGTACTCGTCCTCGAGCATGTCGGTGTTGTCGTCGCCCGTCCAGGTGCCGTCGTACCCTGGCTTGCGCTGTGTGTAGAGGCCCCACCAGCGGAAACGGCCGCGGAGGTCACCCTTGTCGATGCTCTCGAAGCCGCCCTTGGCGTAGATGTCCTCGATGCGGGCACGCACGTTGAGCGGGTTGTCGTCCTTCTTGGCCTGCTCGTTGGCGTTCAACGGCTCGCGGTAGCCGAGCGCCCACTGGCCCTCACCCTTGGGCCGCTTCACGGGCTTCGGCTTGGATTCTGCCTGGGTCATGCGATGGCCCCTTCATTGGAGGAGCAGGCGTGAGGATCGCGCTTTTCACCGGCAGCTGTCCGGCGGCGCAGATCCGGCGGCCAGCTGAGTACAGGTGGACAGGTCTACGGCGTCAAGGCAGACAGCAACAGCTGCATACGCGCTTGAAGTCGACATGCCGCCGGATCACCAGCGATACGCGGGTGGCCGAAAGGGCAGCAGTCATGCTTGACATTCTGCCACGCCGGGCGGCGTCGGCTCCAACCGGCCGAATCTTGCGCTCGTGATGAGTAAAAGTCGGCTCTGGAAGACTTGTCGGATGACCGTCCGACCGGCACGAGCCCCAATGCCTCACGTGACAGACGTGGGCAAGCCGTTCGGCATCTACGTCCACGTGCCCTTCTGTGCCACCCGCTGCGGGTACTGCGACTTCAACACGTACACACCCGCCGAACTCGGTGGCGCGAACCCGGACGGCTGGCTCGACGCGCTGCGGATCGAGCTCGAACTGGCGGCGGCCCGGCTGTCGTCGCAAAGATCACTCCAGGAAGTGTCGACGGTGTTCGTCGGCGGCGGCACCCCGTCGATGCTCGGAGGCGAGAGGCTGGCCGCCGTTCTGGATGCGGTACGCGCGAACTTCTCGCTGGCGCCCGACGCCGAGGTGACCACCGAGGCGAACCCCGAGTCGACGTCGCCCCAGCTGCTCGGGCAGCTGCGCAGCGCGGGATTCACCCGTGTCTCGCTCGGCATGCAGTCGATCGTCCCGCACGTCCTCGCCGCGCTGGACCGCGTCCACTCGCCCGGGCGGGCGCTCGCCGCGGCCGCCGATGCGCGCGCGGAGGGGTTCGACCACGTCAACCTCGACCTCATCTACGGAACGCCGGGGGAGACCGACGACGACCTGGCCCGTTCGGTTGACGCAGCGATCGGTGCTGGCGTCGACCACGTGTCGGCGTATGCGCTGGTGGTCGAGGACGGGACCGCCCTGGCAAGGAGGGTGCGCCGCGGTGAGTTCCCGTCACCCGACGACGACGTGCTCGCGACCCGCTACGAGCTGCTCGACGCACGACTGTATGGCGCGGGCTTCGACTGGTACGAGGTGTCCAACTGGAGCCTCCCGGGTGGAGAGTGCAGGCACAACCTGGGCTACTGGGACGGTGGCGAATGGTGGGGGGCTGGACCGGGCGCGCACGGCTTCGTCGACGCGACCCGTTGGTGGAATGTCAAGCACCCCAACGCCTATGCGCAAGCTCTCGCAGATGGCCGGCTGCCAGTCGCTGATTCCGAGAGCCTCGACGACCAGGCTCGTCACACCGAGGACGTCATGCTGCGACTGCGGCTGCGCAGCGGTCTCCCGGTCGGCGAACTCGGTGACGCGGAAGCGGCGCGTGCGCAGATCGCGGTGTCGGACGGGTTGGTCGACCGTCTGGACGACCGACTGGTACTGACCGACCGCGGCCGATTGCTCGCCGACGCCGTCGTGCGGGATGTTCTGACCGCAGGGGACTAGGTCTGCCCTAGGTCTGCTCGGACAGCGGCACGTCCATGTCGTACACCCGCGCATGCAGCACCGCGCGGTTGCGCAACGCGGCCCGCACCGCCTGGTGCACACCGTCCTCGAGATAGATCACGCCCTCCCAGCGCACGGCGTGCGGAAACAGATCGCCGTAGAACGTCGAATCCTCCGACAGCAGTCGGTCGAGCGCGAGGACGGTGGTGGTGGTGACCAACTCGTCCAGCCGGATCTGGCGGGGCGGTATCTGAGCCCACTGCCGATAGGACAGGCCGTGATCCGGATACGGTTTACCGTCGCGCACGCCCTTGAAGATCATCGCTGAACCGTCGCTGACGGATTGCCTGGAAGATCCGGCGTGGGCATGCAAGGAGATTATCTGGAAACCGCCACGTCGCGCCGCGGAGCATCGGTGCCGCTGGTCAACGTAAAATGATCAGGTCTAGGAGGTGAACCGTGGGTAGTGCCGATGACCGTCGCTTCGAAGTACTGCGAGCCATCGTCGCCGACTTCGTGTCCACCAAGGAGCCGATCGGGTCGAAGAACCTCGTCGAACGCCACAATCTCGGCGTGTCGAGTGCCACCGTCCGCAACGACATGGCTGTGCTGGAGGCCGAAGGCTACATCGCCCAGCCGCACACCAGCTCGGGCCGCGTGCCCACCGAGAAGGGCTACCGCGAGTTCGTCGACCGGCTCGATGAGGTCAAGCCGATGTCGTCGGCCGAGCGACGCGCGATCCTCACCTTCCTCGAGTCGGGCGTCGACCTCGACGACGTCCTGCGCCGGGCGGTGAAGCTCCTCGCTCAGCTCACCCGACAGGTGGCGATCGTGCAGTACCCGACCCTCTCGACGTCCACCGTGCGCCATCTCGAGGTCGTCGCGCTGACGCCGGCCCGGCTGCTGCTCGTCGTGATCACCGACTCCGGCCGCGTGGACCAGCGGATGGTGGAACTCGGCGACCCCATCGACGACGGCCAGCTCGCGCACCTGCGGGAGAGGCTGGGCCAGGCACTGGACGGCAAGCCGATCAGTGCGGCCTCGATCGCGGTGTCCGACCTGGCGTCGCAGCTGGTCGGACACGGCGAGCTCGGAGACGCCGTCGGACGGTCGGCGACCGTCCTCCTCGAGACCCTCGTCGAGCACACCGAAGAACGTCTACTCCTCGGCGGAACGGCCAATCTGACCCGCAACACAGCCGACTTCGGCGGTTCGTTGCGCTCGGTGCTCGAGGCGCTCGAGGAGCAGGTGGTGGTGCTGCGGTTGCTGGCCGTTCAGCAGGAGGCCGGTAAGGTGACCGTGCGCATCGGGCACGAGACCGCGGCCGAGCAGATGGCCGGGACGTCGGTGGTGAGCACGACGTACGGAAGCTCTGGCAAGGTATTCGGCGGCATGGGTGTGGTGGGTCCCACACGGATGGACTATCCGGGAACCATTGCCAATGTCGCCGCGGTTGCGTTGTACATAGGCGAAGTCTTGGGCGCCCGCTAAGAGGCGCAGGCACGAACCGCAGATGCGGCTTGAAGGGCTAAGAAGGGTTTGGCGTGGCACGCGATTATTACGGCCTGCTCGGAGTGAGCAAGGGCGCTAGCGACTCGGAGATCAAACGCGCGTACCGCAAGCTCGCGCGCGAACTGCATCCCGACGTCAACCCCGACGAAGCGGCGCAGGCCCAGTTCAGGGACATCAGCGTCGCGTACGAGGTGCTGAGCGATCCCGAGAAGCGCCGGATCGTCGACCTCGGTGGCGATCCGATGGAGGGTGCGGGGGCCGCAAACGGCTTCGGTGGCGGCTTCGGTGGCGGCTTCGGCGGACTCGGCGACGTGTTCGAGGCGTTCTTCGGGGGCGGCGGCGGAAGCCGGGGTCCGGTCGGCCGGGTGCGCCCCGGTTCCGATTCGCTGCTGCGCATGCGCCTCGATCTCGCCGAGTGCGCGATGGGTGTCACCAAGCATGTCACCGTCGACACCGCGATCCTTTGTGACGTGTGCCAGGGCAAGGGCACTCACGGCGACTCGAAGCCGGCCACCTGCGACACCTGTCACGGCCATGGCGAAGTGCAGTCCGTGCAGCGGTCGTTGCTCGGCCAGGTGATGACGTCGCGGCCGTGCCCGGTCTGTGCAGGCGTCGGTGAGGTGATCCCCGATCCGTGCCACCGCTGCGGAGGCGACGGTCGGGTGCGGGCGCGTCGGGAGATCAGCGTCAAGATCCCGCCGGGCGTCGGCGAAGGCATGCGAGTGCGGCTGGCGGCACAGGGTGAGGTCGGTCCCGGCGGCGGCCCTGCTGGTGACCTGCACGTCGAGGTTCACGAGCAACCGCACGACATCTTCATTCGTGACAACGACGACCTGCACTTCAGCGTCTCGGTGCCGATGGTCGACGCGGCGCTCGGCACCAAGGTCACCGTCGATGCGATCCTCGACGGACCGACCGACATCGTCGTCGGCGCAGGCACCCAGCCTGGAGCGATCACCACGCTGCGCGGTCACGGCATGCCCAACGTGCGCTCCGGAGTCCGCGGCAATCTGCACGCGCACATCGACGTCGTGGTGCCGTCCCGCCTTGACCACGAGGACACCGAGTTGCTGCAGAAGCTCAAGGAGCATCGCGTCCGCGATGTGGCGGAGGTCAAGTCGACGCACGCGGCGCCGGCCGGCGGCGGGCTGTTCAGCCGGCTGCGTGAGACGTTCACCGGCCGGTAGGTCCGAGCCGCGATGAGTCGCGCGCTGTTCTACGTCGAGGCGTTGCCCGACGTCGGTGAGCTCGCCGTCGTCGACGGTGACGAGGGTTTTCACGCCGCGAGCGTGCGCCGCATCCGGGTGGGCGAGGAACTCGATCTGGGTGACGGCGCGGGAACGGTCGCCCACGTGGTCGTCGAGGATGTCGCCAAGGCGAGCTTGACCGCCAGGGTGCTCAGCAGACGGTTCGTCGCGCCGCCGCGCCCCGAGGTCACCGTCGTTCAGGCGTTGCCCAAGTCCGATCGGTCCGAGTTGGCGATCGAAGTCGCCACCGAAGCGGGCGCGGACGCGTTCGTGGCCTGGCAGTCGGACCGCTGCGTGGCCCGCTGGGACGGATCAGCGAAGGTGCAGAAGGGGCTGCGGCGTTGGCAGGCGGTCGCGCGTTCGGCCGCCAGGCAGTCGCGCAGGCCCCACGTCCCGCCGGTCACGACACTGGTGTCCACCAAGGAGCTGGCCGCCACCGTGAGATCGGTCGCCGACGCGTCGGTGGTGCTGGTGCTGCACGAGTCCGCCACCGAGCCGCTGAGCGCCGCTCGCCTTGGCGGGGCCGAGTCGGTGATGGTGATCATCGGTCCCGAGGGCGGCATCGGCGACGACGAGATGGCCGTGCTGACGGGCGCAGGCGCAACGGCCGTCCGCCTCGGCCCAAGTGTGCTGCGGACCACGACGGCAGCCGCAGTGGCGCTTGGATCACTAGGGGTTCTGACGCCCCGCTGGCGCATCTGACTCCGATGGCTGCCAATCGGCAACCATTTGCAGCCATTGGAATTAAACCTCTGAGCAGTGCGTTTGATTCATTGGTACGGCAGGAAGGCTCTACCGCCGTACGCATTTGAATAACTACAGAGGGCAGAAAAGAAGAGATGAAGATGAAGAAGTTCGGACTTGCCGCCATCGTTGCCAGCGGAATGACCGCTGGGATCCTTGGCGTCGCTTCTCCGATCCAGGCCGTTGCCTCGGCCGAAGCACTACCCGTGGTGGAACTGCCCGGGTACTCGACGGGCGTCGACCATCACCAGTGGATCGACACGGTGCACCCCGACGTCAGGGTGCCTCAGGTCGACACGACCGTACGTCAAAGCCGCTGATTCAGCGATGACTCGAGAAGGGGCACCCGCGAGGGTGCCCCTTCTTCGTGTGGCGGGCCCGTCGACCGGTCGAAGCCGGACCATTGGGGCGCGATGCTGACCGGCGGTAAGCTGACCACACTCACCATCGACCTGAGCACGGAAAGCAGGCACTGAACACCACGTGACTCCCCGCGAGACGAACGCCGCCTCCGACAGCACGGTACGAAGCAACAACGGTGTACGAAGCAACATCAACGTGCCGCCCGACTTGGTCGTGGGCCTGCTCGGTTCCGCCGACGAGAACCTGCGCGCGCTCGAGGGCCTGCTGACTGCCGACATCCACGTCCGCGGCAACGCTTTGACCCTGTCCGGCGAGCCCGCCGACGTGGCGCTGGCCGAGCGCGTGATGACCGAGCTGATCGCGGTCGTCGCCGGTGGCCAGACCCTGACACCTGACGCCGTTCGCCGCAGCGTCGGCATGGTGACCGGCACCGGCAATGAATCACCCGCCGAGGTGCTGACACTGGACATTCTGTCCCGACGCGGCAAGACGATTCGGCCCAAGACGCTCAACCAGAAGCGCTACGTCGACGCGATCGATGCGCACACCATCGTGTTCGGTGTCGGGCCGGCCGGTACCGGCAAGACCTACCTCGCGATGGCCAAGGCGGTCAATGCGCTTCAGACTAAGCAGGTCTCGCGCATCATCCTCACTCGCCCCGCCGTCGAAGCCGGTGAGCGGCTCGGCTTCCTGCCTGGGACGCTCAGCGAGAAGATCGACCCGTACCTGCGTCCGCTGTATGACGCCCTGCACGACATGATGGACCCCGAGCTGATCCCAAAGCTGATGAGCGCCGGGGTGATCGAGGTCGCGCCGCTGGCGTACATGCGTGGCCGCTCGCTCAACGACGCGTTCATCATCCTCGACGAGGCCCAGAACACCACACCCGAACAGATGAAGATGTTCCTGACGCGTCTGGGATTCGGGTCCAAGATCGTCGTGACGGGCGACTCGACGCAGGTCGATCTGCACGGTGCCAAGTCGGGACTCAGTGCCGCCATGGACATCCTCGACGACATCGACGACATCCACTTCTCGGAACTCACCAGCGCCGACGTGGTGCGTCACCGGCTGGTGTCCGAGATCGTCGATGCGTACGCCAGATCCGAGGCCGCGGCGACGCCGATGAACCGCGCCGAGCGTCGGTCCGGAACCGGTAGGCCTCGCCGGTGAGCATCGAGGTGTCCAACGAGTCGGGCGTCGACGTCTCCGAGAACGAACTGATCAGCGTCGCGCGGTTCGTCATCAAGAAGATGGACGTCAACCCCGCGGCCGAACTGTCCATGGTGCTGCTCGACACCCCGGCGATGGCCGATCTGCACATGCGGTGGATGGACCTGCCAGGACCGACCGACGTGATGAGCTTCCCGATGGACGAGCTCGAGCCGGGCGGCCGCCCCGATGCGCCCGAACCGGGACCGTCGATGCTCGGCGACATCGTGCTCTGCCCGGAGTTCGCGGCCAAACAGGCTGAGACGGTGGGGCATTCGCTCGCCCAGGAGCTCGCGCTGCTGACCGTGCACGGGGTGCTGCATCTCCTCGGCTACGACCACGCCGAACCCGACGAGGAGAGGGAGATGTTCGCCCTGCAACGCGAGCTGCTCGAGGAGTGGGTTGCCGATCAGGTCGCCGCCTACCACCAGGACCGCCAAAGCGAGAAGGACCGGCGTCTGTTGGACAAGTCTCAGTACTTCGACGAACCGTGACCGGATTCGCCTCCCTGCTGGGCGCGGTCGCGCTGATCGCACTCGGCGGCGTGTTCGCGGCGATCGACGCCGCCATCGGCACGGTCTCCATCGCCAGGGTCGACGAACTGGTCCGCGAGGATCGGCCCGGTGCCGCGCGGCTGGGCCGCCTGATGGGCGACCGGCCGCGTTACATCAATCTGATCGTCCTGCTGCGCATCACGTGCGAGACGGCCGCCACGGTGCTGCTGGTGGCCTTCCTGTACGAGGACCTCGGGCTGAAGTGGGGTCTTCTCGCGGCGGCCGCCATCATGGTGGTGGTCAGCTTCGTGGCCATCGGGGTCGGGCCGCGCACCCTGGGTCGACAGCACGCCTACACCATCGCGTTGGGGGCAGTCCTTCCGCTGCAAGCGATTTCGGTGCTGCTGACCCCCATCAGCCGGCTGCTGGTCCTGCTCGGCAACGCGCTGACGCCCGGCCGCGGCTTCCGCAACGGCCCGTTCGCCTCCGAGATCGAGCTGCGGGAGGTCGTCGACCTCGCCCAGCAGAGTGGCGTCGTCGCCGACGACGAGCGCAGGATGATCCAGTCGGTGTTCGACCTCGGCGACACCATCGCCCGTGAGGTGATGGTGCCGCGGACCGAGATGGTGTGGATCGAAAGTGATAAGACAGCTGGTCAAGCCACCTCTTTAGCCGTGCGCAGCGGGCACTCCCGGATGCCGGTGGTCGGCGACAACGTCGACGACATCATCGGCGTGGTCTATCTCAAGGACCTCGTCCAGCAGACGTACTCCTCGACCAACGGGGGCATCGACACCAGGGTGGGCGAGGTCATGCGCCCTCCGGTGTTCGTGCCGGACTCCAAGCCCTTGGACGCCCTGCTGCGGGAAATGCAGCGGGACCGCAACCACATGGCCCTGCTCGTCGACGAATACGGCGCGATCGCGGGTCTCGTCACCATCGAGGACGTGCTGGAAGAGATCGTCGGTGAGATTGCCGACGAGTACGACACCGACGAGGTCGCGCCCGTAGAAGACTTGGGTGAGAAGAGTTTTCGAGTGTCTGCGCGGTTGCCGCTGGAGGATCTCGCCGAACTGTACGAGCTGGAACTCGACGACGACCTGGACGTCGACACCGTCGGCGGGTTGCTCGCCCACGAGCTGGGTCGGGTACCGCTGCCCGGCGCCGAGGTCACCTGGGATGCCTTGCGCCTGCGTGCCGAGGGCGGTGCCGACCACCGCGGCCGGGTGCGCGTCGGCACCGTACTGGTCAGACCGACCGAACCTCAGGAGGAGAGCCGATCATGAGCTTGGACGCCGATGATGCCAAGTTGGTGGTGCTCGCCCGTGGCGCCATGGGGCGCGCGGAGGCCGGCAGCGGCGCGGCAGTGCGTGCCCTGGACGGGCGGACCTACGTCGGCGCGCCGGTGACACTCGATGCCCTGACGTTGACGGCATTGCAGGCGGCGGTGGCAGCCGCGGTGTCCAGTGGCGCGACGGGTCTGGAGGCTGCCGTCCTGGTGGCTGGCTCGGACGACGACGCAGGCGTCGCCGCGGTCATGGAACTGACGGCCGAGGCCGCGGTCATCGTCACCGACCGTGCGGGGAATCCGTTGTGACCGAGTTTCGCTCAGGCTTCGTGTGTTTCGTCGGCCGACCCAATACGGGCAAGTCGACACTGACCAACGCGCTCGTCGGCGCCAAGGTCGCCATCACGTCGAACCGTCCGCAGACCACCCGCCACACCATCCGCGGCATCGTGCACCGCGATGACTTCCAGATCATCCTCGTCGACACGCCGGGGCTGCACCGGCCCCGCACCCTGCTCGGAGAGCGGCTGAACGAGCTGGTGAAGGCCACGTACTCACAAGTCGACATCATCGGCCTCTGCATCCCCGCCGACGAGACGATCGGCCCCGGTGACCGGTGGATCTACGAGCAGATCCGCGCCGTCGCACCGCACACCACGCTGATCGTCATCGTGACCAAGATCGACAAGGTCTCCAAGGAGAAGGTCGCGGCTCAGCTGATGGCGGCCAATGAGCTCACGACGGGGTCCGCCGAGATCGTGCCGGTGTCGGCCACGACCGGCAACCAGGTCGACCTCCTCACTAGCGTGCTGGCAGGGCAGCTGCCGCCGGGCCCGGCGTTCTATCCGGACGGCGAGCTGACCGACGAGCCGGAGGAAACCCTCATGGCCGAGCTGATCCGCGAGGCCGCGCTCGAAGGGGTGCGCGACGAGCTGCCGCACTCGTTGGCCGTCGTCATCGACGAGGTGGAGACGCGGCCGGGCCGCTCGGAGGAACAAGGGGACCTCATCGACGTCCACGCCATCCTCTACGTCGAGCGCGACTCACAAAAGGGAATCATCATCGGCAAGGGCGGCGCCCGGTTGCGAGAGGTGGGCACCGCCGCGCGTCTTCAGATCGAGACGCTGCTCGGCACCAAGGTGTACCTGGACCTGCGGGTCAAGATCGCGAAGAACTGGCAGCGCGACCCCAAACAGCTTGGCAGGCTTGGCTTCTGAGCGCTTGCGCGAAGAACGATTGGCCCAGTTGAGCGCTTGCGCGAAGGACGATGGGCCCAGTTGAGCGCTTGCGCGAAGAACGATTGGCACCGTAGGGGTCAGGCGGGTTGGCCGTAGACCGCGACGACGACGGTGCGGTCGAGGATGTTCTCCGACCACACCCCCATTTGGGTGTTGGCGCAGTTCGACATGATCGCGCCGACACCGCACGCATCATGTTGCTGACCAACACCGACGGGACATTACGGCACGGGCACTTCCCACCAAACCTCCGGCTGATCAGCCACCCAGGCGCCGACCGCCTCGAGTGCGGCAGCCAGCGAGATCAGCAGCGGTTCGCTGTTCGCCGGTCCCATCAGCTGCACTCCGATCGGAAGGCCGTCGGAGGTGAAGCCAGCGGGAATGTTGATCGACGGCCAGCCGAGAAGGTTCCAGGGCCAGGTCACAGGGCATGCCCGGATCATCGCGCGGTCCGTGGACAACCCGCCGCGCCGGTCGAAGTCGTCGACCCTGGGGGGCGGCAGCGCCGTCGTCGGGGCCAGG
>NZ_JAVROT010000347.1:0-7527 GCF_032162605.1 Mycobacterium sp.
GTCGTCTTAGCGGGGCCGATGAAGTGGCCGTCAGGACAGTTTGCGATGCCCGCGGGCATTCCATACACGCCAAGGGTTCGTTCGACCACGTCGTAGTACGGCGCCAAGTCCTCGTATGAGAGGGGCCAATCAACGCCACAGCCCCGAAGGCTCGCAGCTTTGAATTCGTAATTCGACATACGGGGTACATGCCGTGACCACGTGTGCAGGCGGCCGCCGAGTTGCCGCCCCCGATACCACAGAAACGGCATTCCTCGCGGCGTCGTGTAGGGATTGCTTTTGTCATTGACGTAAAATTGCTTCGTAGTCTCAGAGAAGGCTGCACATTTGGCTTGAACCGGCTGACCCCGGAGGGCTGCTCGAGCGCGCCCCACCATCCCCGCTGCGCCCACCGTCGCGTCGGCCGGGAAGTCGAGGGACACGTCCAGGTTTCTGCCCGCCTCGAGTACGACGACTTTCAGACCGGCTTCCGTCAATTCCTTGGCGGCCCACGAGCCAGCGGCTCCGGAGCCTACGACTATGGCGTCAAAGGTCGGTTCACTTCTGCTCATGTGCGCATCTCGATCGCCATTGGGAGGTGGATCGCCTCGGTCACACCGCCGCTCTTACAGAGGAAGCGCTGGTCAGAAGCAATGCCGCCCACTCTGCAAGCCTTTGCTGGTGCAGGACCCTACACCAATGCCGTCTTCGCTCGAATGATTTCCTCCGCCACCGGGTTCAGGCAACTGCTGGCGCGTCGGGCGCCGGTGGTCCGAAGACAGATGGCCCCGGCCGCCATTTCGCAACCCGTTGGCCGCGGCCGCGGTGGACTTCACCACCGAGATATCTCGGTGCGACCTCAGCAAATTAATCGAAGTTCGCTGGTCATATGGCGTTGTTTGTCACGCACTGGCAGAATCTCCACGAGGGGGGATTGGTTTAGCGGCTGGGACTGGGGGTGGAGGCTGCATCCGTCATCGAGAGCGAATCGCGAGACGGGCGGTGTCGGCGCGTGCTTACGGTTGAGCTTGAGGCCTCACAATGCTGATCCCTGACCTTCGCTCACGGTTGGGCTTCGTCGACGGTTGGGCGGGACATGCTGAACGTCTGGCGCTGATCACTGACCGGGACACGATCACCCACGGGGAACTCGCTACACGAGTCTCGGCAAATATAGAGCTGTTGGGTTTGGCTAGTCGTTTGTTGTTGATCGAGCTACAAAACACCGTGCCGGCGGGCGTGAGCTACTTGGCGGCGTTGCGCGCCGGACACGTGGTGTTGATTGCGTCGGACATGGACACGCGCGCGTCATTGACGGAGACATACGACCCGGACGTCGTGGTGGGGCGGGACGCCGACGATGTTTGGCGCGTAACAGAGCGCCGGGCAGGCACGCGTCATGACCTGCATCCTGATCTGGCCCTGTTGTCGTCGACCTCGGGGTCGACCGGCTCGCCCAAGTTGGTGCGGCTGAGCTATGGGAACCTGGACGGCAACGCGAAATCGATCGCCCAGTATCTCGGCATCGGACAGCACGGATCGTGCGATGACCTCGCTGCCGCTGTCGTATTGCTATGGACTGTCAGTCCTGCACAGTCATTTGACGAAGGGCGCAGCGGCGATCGTGACCGGGCTCTCGGTCGTGGACCCTGGTTTCTGGAACCTGGCACGCACGGCGCAGGCGACCGCGTTCGCCGGAGTCCCATACACATTCGAACTGCTCGACCGCGTCGGTTTTGCCGACCTCGAGTTACCCAGCCTGCGCTACGTCACCCAGGCGGGCGGCAAACTGGGTGCCGACCGTGCGCAGCGGTTCGCCGAACTCGGGCGCCGTCGGGGTTGGGAACTCGTCGTCATGTACGGGCAGACCGAGGCCACCGCCCGAATGGCGTACCTGCCCGTCGACCGGATGCTCGACGCCCCGGAGGCCGTCGGGGCGCCGATCCCCGGCGGGCGGTTCACCCTCGACGACGGCGAGCTGATCTTCTATGGCCCGAACGTCATGCTCGGCTACGCCCAGGCTCCCGAGGACTTCGCCCTTGGTCGCACCATCGACTGCCTGCGTACCGGTGACCTGGCCCGTCGCCGCCATGATGGCCTCTACGAGATCGTCGGACGACGCAGCAGATTCCTGAAACTCTTTGGCCTGCGCGTCGACCTCGATCAGCTTGAGCATGGACTGCGCAGAGACGGCATGCCGACGCTGTGCACCGGCGACGACACGAGGTTGGTAGTAGCGGTCGCGCAGGGCACACGGGATCCCGCCCCAGCTGTCTGCGCAAGGGTGGGTCTACCCGCTACGGCTGTGCGCACCCTCGTTCTCGACGAGCTGCCACGAAACGCCAACGGCAAACCCGACTATGCCGCCGTGCTGCGGTCAGCGGTGCCACTGCCCGAGACGGTTGCGGTGCCCGCGGCGGAGGCCGACGGTGTGCGTGCGCTCTACGGGGAGATGCTCAAGGCCGAGCAGGTAAGCGACACGGATACCTTCATCGGTCTCGGCGGCGACTCATTGTCCTTCGTCGAGACATCACAACGACTCGAACGCCAGCTCGGCGCGCTCCCGACGGACTGGCATCTGTTGAGCGTCGCCGAACCCGAAGCTGCCGCAGGGGGCGGGCCGCGTGGGCCATTCCGGTGGATGGAGACGAGTGTCGTCCTACGTGCCGTGGCAATAGTTCTGGTATGTGCCGATCACGTCGGCCTGAGCCAACTGGACGGCGCGGGACACGTCCTCCTCGCGGCGGCCGGATACAGCTTCGCCCGATTCCAGCTAGCCGCCATCACGTCAAGCGGGCGGGTCGTCCGCTGTTTCGCTCGTATCGCAGTGCCCTCGGTGGTCGTGATCGCCATCACCTACGCGGTTACCCGCGAGTACGACATTTGGAACGTGCTCCTCGTCGAGCACTTAGTCGGCCCCGATGGGTGGGATGTCGGCCCTGATGGGTGGGATCCACGGTTGAATTATCGGTTCATCGAGGCTCTGGTCGTGAGTCTCGTTCTCTGTGCGGCGCTGCTGTCGATCCCGGCCGTACGGAAACTCGGACGCGCACAGCCGTTTTGGTTCGCCATTGCCATTCTTGGGATATGCCTGGACTTGCGATTCCACATCTTCACCGGCAACGTACCGATGGAACCATATCGTCCGCACACGACGGTGTGGCTGTTCGCGATCGGCTGGGCAGCAGCTCGCGCAGAGCGATCTGGCCAGCGCCTGCTGTTGACCGTCGCCGCCGTGTGCAGTGTCATGCTCCCGGGATTCCTCGACGACGAGCCAGACCGCAAACTCGTCATCGTCAGCGGCATTCTGCTGCTCATCTGGCTGACGCGAGTACCGATACTCGTTGCGCTGCAGCGCCTCATCGCGTTGTTGGCCAGCGCATCCCTCTGGATCGACCTGACCCAACCCCTTACCCTTTACTCCATCGAGTGGGGCCAGTCCCTGTTCAACGACACGACTGCTGCGGACAGCCTCGGAGCCACCACCGGCGCCGATGATGCGGGCCAGCTCCACGACCTACGCCTCATCGTCGCAACGGTCATCGCCGTCACGGTCGGCGTCCTCGCCTGGAAGGCATACCGGCGTGTTCTCCGGGACCTCGGCCGACTGCGGACGCGAAGGGTCTGCTTGACTATTGGGCCGGCAACAATTCCACGCCCGAAAGCACCACCGCGTCGTCGCGTGCCGGCGCCGTGAGCACGCCCAGCAGCCTGCCGCCGTCCTTCCACACGCTGGCCTTCAGGGTCTCACCCGGGAACAGCACTCCCGAAAAACGGGCGCCGTATGAGCCGACGCGAGAGACGTCACCGTCGAGGAATTCGTCGACGAGTGCCTTGCAGCCGATGCCGTAGGTGCACAGGCCGTGCAGGATCGGCCTCGGAAAGCCCGCCGCGGTGGCGAATTCGGGATCGGAGTGCAGTGGATTGCGGTCACCGCACAAGCGGTACAGCAGCGCCTGCTGTGGCAGCGTTGGCAGTGTCAGCTCGAAATCCGGTGCGCGGTCCGGTGGCTCGACCGATGTGGACGGGCCCCGCTCGCCGCCGAAGCCGCCCTCGCCGCGGGCGAAGATCGACCGCTTCTGCGTCCACAGCGGGGTGCCGTCCGGTGTGGTCACCGTCGTCTCCGACCAGATCACGGCCGCCTTGCCCTTGTCCCAGATGTCGGTGAAGCGGGTGACGGCCCGGCCGGTGCCCGACGGGGGGATCGGGCCGGGGACGAACACGGCCTCGCTGGCATGCAGCACCCGGCTCAACTCGATGTCGATGCCGGGGAACTTCACCGTCGGCGGCTCGGTCATGTGGAAGGTCTGTGCGACGTTGCCGAACGTCGGTAGCACCTGCGGGGTGTCGTCGACGAGATAGCGCAGCTCGCGCGCATCGAGGGGATCGGCGCCTGCGCCGAGGCCGAGGTGGTACAGCTGCACATCGCTACTGCTCCAAGAGAATTCGACTGCAGGGAGCTCGGCGCCGATGGCCTGGTCGAGGTTGATCGGCATGTCAGGCCGTTCGGGACCCGGCGGATGCCAGGTGCAGGGCGGCCAGGTACCCGAAGGTCATGGCGGGGCCGATGGTCCCGCCGGGGCCCGGATAGGCGTGCCCCATCACCGGCGAGCTGACGTTGCCCGCGGCGTACAGGCCATCGATGATCGACCCGTCGTCGCGCAGGGCGCGGCCGTGCACGTCGGTGCGAACGCCGCCCTTGGTGCCGAGATCGCCTGGAACCATCTTCGCCGCGTAGTACGGACCTTGGCTGATCTCGCCGAGGTTGGGGTTGGGCTTGTTGGTCGGATCGCCGTAGTAGCGGTCATAGGCGCTCTCGCCGCGGTGGAAGTCCTCGTCGACACCCGAACGGGCGAAGCCGTTGAAGCGATCGACGGTGTCGGAGAACTCGCCGAGCGGCAGACCGGTCTTCTCGGCCAGCTCCTCCAGGCTGTCGGCCACGAGCACGACGCCGGACTCGAGCCACTTCTTCGGAATGCGTTGTCCCGGTTGTAGACCCGCGAAGATGTAACGGTCTCGGTACTGTTGGTCGAAGATCAGCCAGCAGGGCACGTTCTCGCCGGGGCCCTCGCCCTGGCCGAACTCGCCGCCGTACATCCGGTGGCACGCCTCGACATACGGCATCGACTCGTTCATGAACCGCAGGCCGCTGGTATTGACGATGACCGAGCCGGGGGAGTTGCGCTCCGACAGCGCGAACCACGGTGCCCCGACCAACGGGACCGTCGGCCCCCACCACGCGTCCTCCATGATTTCCAGGGCGGCGCCCAGCTTCTCGGCGGCCAGGATCCCGTCACCGGTGTTGGCGACCGCGCCGACGGTCCACTCGGTGGTGATCGGCGCGCGCTGGTACTTCACCCGCATCTGCTCGTTGTGCTCGAAGCCGCCGCTGCCGAGGATGACGCCGCGACGAGCCTTGATCAGCCGGGGCTCATCGGATTCCGCGCCGTCGGTGTCCCTGACGTAGATGCCGCGCACGACCCCGTCCTCGACGTACAGGTCGGTCAGGGCGGTGTTCAGTTCGACGGGGACGCCGGCCTTCTGCAATCCGATCCGGATCGGCGCGATCAGGGCGCGGCCCATGCCGACCAGGTTCTTGCCGGTGGCCTTGGCCCACGTCGCCCGGATGCCGACCTTGAGGCTGCGCAGCACACCGCGCGGATGGCGCTTGAGCTGGTTCAGCCGGACGTAGTCCTGCTGCATCACGACCATGTTCAGCGGAACCTTGCCGTACGGCGGCTCCAGGCCCGGCAGATCAGGGCCGAGCTTCTTGGCATCGAACGGCTTCGGCTCGACGGACCGTCCGGTGGGCTTGCCGCCCGCAGCTTCCGGGTAGTAGTCGGAGTAGCCGGGCACCCAGCACATCTTCAGCGGCGAGTTCTTCAACACGAACGACAGCATCTCCGGACCGCGGTCGAGATAGGTGTCGATCTTCTCTGACGAAACGACGTCGCCGATGATCGTGTGCAGGTAGGTGCGGGCGGCCTCCGCCGTGTCCTTCACCCCGTCGCGCTTGAGGATCTCGTTGTTCGGGATCCACACGCCACCGCCCGAGCGTGCAGTGGAGCCGCCGTAGTGCGGAGCCTTCTCAACGACTAATGTCGATAGTCCCTGGTGGGCGGCGGTGAGTGCGGCCACCATGCCGGCGGCGCCGCTACCGACCACGATGACGTCGTACTCCTGCTGAGTCATGTAGAACACGTTATAGAATTGTCCGGCCGACCCACAACTGCGCCGGTCGACGAAACGAGGGGACTTCACCGATGTTGTCCGTTGAGGTACGCGACGAGCTGGCCGCCGAGCTGGCCGAAGCCGAGCGCAGCAAGGTGCCGACGAAGCCGTTGACCGACGCGTTTGCCGACATCGACGTCGTGGATGCCTACGAGATCCAGCTGATCAACATCCGTCAGCGCGTCGCCGAGGGTGCCCGCGTGATCGGTCACAAGGTCGGCCTGTCGTCGGAGGCGATGCAGAAGATGATGAACGTCGACGAGCCCGACTACGGTCATCTGCTCGACGAGATGGAGGTCTTCTCCGACGTCCCGGTCGCGGCGGGCCGGTTCCTCTATCCGCGCGTCGAGGTCGAGGTGGGCTTCATCCTGGCCGACGACCTGCCTGGCGCGGGCTGCACCGAGGACGACGTGCTCGCTGCGACGGCCGCGTTCGCTCCGTCGATCGAGCTCATCGACACCCGGATCACCGACTGGAAGATCAAGTTGTGCGACACGATCGCCGACAACGCGTCATCGGCCGGCTGGGTGTTGGGCAAGGAGCGGGTGTCGCCCAAGGACATCGACATCCGCAACATCGACGCGGTGTTGAGGCGCAACGGTGAGATCGTCGCAGAGGGTCGCAGCGACGCGGTGCTCGGCAATCCCGTCACCGCCGTCGCGTGGCTGGCCCGCAAGGTCGACGGCTTCGGGGTGCGCCTGCGGGCCGGCGACATCGTGCTGCCGGGGTCCTGCACGCGTGCGATAGATGCACGTCCGGGCGACGATTTCGTAGCTGATTTCGACGGGTTGGGTTCAGTCCGTCTTTCCTTTGAGTGACAGTTCGAATTCAGGAGCACTTGTAATGGCACAGAAGGCATCAGTCGCGATCGTCGGGTCCGGCAACATCAGCACCGACCTGTTGTACAAGCTGCTTCGGTCGGACTGGCTGGAGCCGCGCTGGATGATCGGCATCGACCCGCAGAGTGAAGGCCTCGCCCGGGCCCGCAAGCTCGGTCTGGAGACCAGCCACGAGGGCGTCGACTGGTTGCTCGCACTCGACGAGAAGCCCGACTTGGTCTTCGAGGCCACCAGCGCCTACGTCCACCGCGATGCCGCGCCGCGCTACGCCGAGGCGGGCATCCGCGCCATCGACCTGACGCCTGCCGCCGTCGGGCCAGGGGTGATCCCGCCGGCCAACCTGCGCGAGCACCTCGACGCGCCGAACGTCAACATGGTGACCTGCGGTGGGCAGGCCACCATCCCGATGGTCTACGCGGTGTCCCGCGTCGTAGACGTGCCCTATGCCGAGATCGTGGCGTCGGTGTCGTCGGCGTCG
>NZ_JAVROT010000348.1:0-6583 GCF_032162605.1 Mycobacterium sp.
TGGGTGAACCGCCAGTGCTTGGACGATCCGCTCATGTCCCACTCCCACGTCGAGGAGTGAATCTCGGGATCGTTCATCCAGTCCCACTGGCCGTGCATGACGTTGTGGCCGATCTCCATGTTCTCGATGATCTTGGCCACGCCGAGGGTCGCGGTTCCCGCCCACCACGCCGCGCGTCGCGAGCTTGCGGTGAGCATCAGTCGGCCTGCGATCTCGAGGGCGCGCTGTGCTGCGATGGTGCGGTGGATGTAGCGCGAGTCGCGCTCACCACGGGAGTCTTCGATGTCGGCGCGGATCGCATCGAGCTCGAAACCCAGGTTTTCGATGTCCGCGTCAGTCAGGTGGGTGAATGCCGGTACGTCGGTAATTGCCATCGGTCGGCCTCCTTCCAATACCTACGCTAGCGTAACCTACGCTTACGTAGGTTACCAGTCAGTAAAGCTCAGACGTCCAGTACGCAATCGCCAGAAGCTGCGGAAATGCACGTCTGAATTCGGCTCCCCGGCTCGTGCTCGACACCGGTCCGAAGGTCTCGGACGTGTCCATCGACCAGCCCCACCACACACGACTGGCAGATGCCCATTCGGCAGCCGAACGGCATCCGAACGCCGACCTGCTCACCGGCGTCCATCAGCGAGGTGGCCGCATCCGCCTCGAAGGCCTTGCCGCTGCGCTCGAACGTGACGGTGCCACCCGTGCCATGTGCGGCGGCCCGCGACGCCGCAAACCGCTCGAGGTGCAATCGATTCCCGATGCCCGCGGAAGACCAGAGGCGGTGGGCGTCGTCGAGCATGCCCTCCGGACCACACGCCCAGGTCTGACGTTCGCGCCAGTCGGACACGTCGTCGGCGAGGCTGGACAGGTCGAGGCGACCACGAGTCCGTGTCGCGCGGACCGACAGCCGGTACCCCTCGTGCGAGTCGCGCAGCTGAGCCAGCTCGCGGGAGAACATGACGTCGGACTCCGTCGGCGCGGAATGCACGTGGACCACGTCGCCGACCTGTCCCCGGCGCGCGAGCGTGCGCAGCATCGACATGACCGGTGTGATGCCCGACCCGGCGGTGAGGAACAGCACGGACGCCGGTGCTGGATCGGGCATCACGAAGTTGCCCTGCGGCGCGGCAAGGCGGACGATCGTGCCCGGCTTCAGGCCGCCGACCAGGTGGCTGGACAAGAACCCCTCCGGCATGGCCTTCACGGTGATCGTGATGGTCCTGGCGCGCGCCACGGGGCTCGACGTCAGGGAGTAGGACCGCCACCGCCACCGACCGTCCATCAGAACACCGATGCCGACATACTGGCCCGGCTGGTAGTCGAAGCGGAAGCCCCACCCCGGCTTGATGACCAGAGTCGCGGAGTCGACGGTCTCACGACGAACCTCCACGACGCGGCCACGCAGCTCGCGGGCCGACCAGAGTGGATTGGCCAACTTGAGATAGTCGTCCGGCAACAGTGGCGTGGTGATGCGCTCGGCGACCGAGCGAAGCGCCTGCCAGCCGGGATGCCGCTCGGCACCGGCGGGCGTGGGTCGGACGGTGTCGGCCAGACGGGCGGAGACCTTGATTTCATTCTTCGCCATGACGGCTCCTGATCACTGTGTCACGAGTTCCGGGCCGGAGTCTGGGGCCTGTCGGATCTAACCTACGGTACCGTAACTTACGGGGGTGTTTCTAGTGCTCAGAGCAATTCGAGCAGGAACGGCAGCTCCTGGGTGGCGTACCAGGCAAGGTCGTGATCCTGTGCGTCGCCGACGGTGAGTTCGGCGTCTTCGTCCCCGAGATCCGCCAGGTCCACCACCTCGACCGCAGCCGCGACGGCGGGTTCGGCCGCAGCGTTGTCCACGTAGGCGGCGATCACGTCGGCGACGCCGATCGGGCCGGCCAGCCGCACGACCGCATCATCGAGATCGGGCCGGGCCTTCGCGCCGTCGACCTCCGCGACGAGCACTGCGCGCCGCAACGGAAGCCCGGTTGTCTGGTCCTCGGCCGCCAGCAGGCGCAGTGACGCCATTGCCGCCTCGTGCAGCGCGACCTCGGCGAGCTCGTCGTCATCTCCTTCTGCGTAGGACTCGCGCAACGTGGGAGTGACGGCGAACGCCGTGCCGCTCAAGGCGTGCATCGACTGATCGGCGACGAGGCGCTGCAGCATGGCCAGGGTCACCGGGATGTAGACACGCACCAGGCGAGGGTAACGGTCCTACTCACGGTCCCCCGTCAACGTGGCGACGTGATCGTCGACGTAGGTCGACAACGATCGCGATGGCCGCTCGTAACCGTGGCTCAGGATCGGCCGCTCCGGCAGCTCCACCTTGGGGTGGTCGACCTCGTGGTAGTCGATGGTGGACAGCAGGTGGCTCATCATGTTGAGCCTGGCGTGCTTCTTGACGTCCGACTCGACGACGTACCACGGACTCTGCGGGATGTCGGTGTGCACCATCATCTGGTCCTTGGCCCGCGAATAGTCCTCCCACCGGTACACCGACTCGAGGTCCATCGGACTGAGCTTCCACTGGCGCACGGGATCGTTGAGGCGCGACTTGAACCTGCGCAGCTGCTCGTCGTCGGACACCGAGAACCAGTACTTGCGAAGGAGGATGCCGTCCTCCAGGAGCATCTGCTCGAATACCGGCGTCTGGCGCAGGAACAGCGCATGTTCTTGCGGCGTACAGAATCCCATCACCTGCTCGACGCCCGCCCGGTTGTACCAGGACCGGTCGAAGAGCACGATCTCGCCCTTCGCCGGCAGTTGCGCGATGTAACGCGGGTAGTACCACGGGCCGCGCTCGCGGTCCGGGCGCGCCGGCAGAGCGGCGATCCGGGCCACGCGCGGGCTGAGGTACTCGGTGATGCGCTTGATGGTGCCGCCCTTGCCTGCGGCATCGCGCCCCTCGAAGATCACCGCGATGCGAGCCCCCGTGTGGCGCGCCCACTCCTGAAGCTTCACGAATTCCGTTTGTAGACGGAACAGTTCGGCCTCGTAGACGTCGTTCGGGAGCTTTGACTTCTTGGACTTCTTCGAGTCCTTCGCCAGCTTGCTCTTGCTCTTGCTCATCGCCGAATCGTAGTGCGAGAGGACTTACTGCGCTGCCTCAAGCAATTCGTCGAGCGTCTCGCGCAGCAGCGACGGCAGCATGTCGACGTCACTCATCGCGTCACGGTCGGCGTTGATGCCGAAGTACAGCATGCCGTTGTAGGACGTCACGCCGATCGCGAGCACCTGCTTGTTCAACAGTGGCGGCACGGAATAGGTCTCCAGCAGCTTGGTTCCCGCGACGTACATCTGCTTCTGTGCACCGGGCACGTTGGTGATCAGGAGGTTGAACTGGCGCGCAGAGAAACTGGTCGCGACCCGAGTTCCCATGGCGTGCAACGTCGGTGGCGCAAATCCTGACAGCGTGACGATGCTGCGCGCGTCGACCAGGCTCGCCGCGGTCGAATGGGATTCCGTCGCGTGGGCAATCTGCGATAGCCGCACCACCGCATTGCCCTCCCCGACGGGGAGATCGATCAGGAACGGCCACACCTCGCTGATCGCCTGGCCCGGCCCCGTCGCGTCCAACTCGGCATCCGGATACACCGACATGGGGACCATCGCGCGCACCGTGGTCGTCGCGGTCACCGGTTCGCCGCGCGACATCAGCCAGTTGCGCAATGCGCCTGCGATCACGGCGAGGATGACGTCGTTGACGTCGCAGTCGTAACGCGCCCGCAGCCTGCGGTAGTCGTCCAGCTGATGACTGGCGACGGTGAACCGGCGGTTGCGCGAGACGGTGGTGTTGAGCGGGCTGCTGGGCGCGGTGCCACGCGCCAGTGTTCGCGCGACGTCGGCGAACCGACGGCCGGCGTCGACGAGTTGCCCCGTATGGGTCACCGACTCCAACACGGCGGACCGGACGCCCGCGAGCTGGGTGCCGGGACGGGCGACGAACTCGCCGACGGCGCCGAGAACGAGTCTGGTGTCGCTCGGCTCGCGCGCAGGAATCCAGATGTCCTCGCCGAACTCAGGCGCCTTCTGCGTTCGGTCGGCGATGACGTGGCCGATCTCGAGGGCCGTCATGCCGTTGACGAGGGCCTGATGCGACTTGGTGTAGATCGCGATCCGGTTCTTGGCCAGCCCTTCGACCAAGTACATCTCCCATAGCGGGCGGGACTTGTCGAGCGGACGCGATCCGAGCCGAGCGACGAGGTCCTGCAGCTGGGCATCGCTGCCCGGAGACGGCAGCGCGGAACGGCGGATGTGATAGGTGATGTCGAACTCGCGGTCGTCGATCCACACCGGTCGCGCGAGGCCGAGCACCACCTCGCGCACCTTCTGGCGGTAACGCGGAATCTGCGGCAGGCGCTGCTCCACGGTCTCGAGGAGGGTTTCGTAGCTGAGTCCGCTGCGCGGCTTGCGAAGAATCGAAAGTGAGCCGACGTACATCGGTGTCGATGTGTTCTCGAGGTGGAAGAACGACGCGTCGGGTGCTGACAGTCTCGTCGCCATGACGGCGTACCCTCCCCCGGCTCAACGTCTGAACACCGTCACGGTAACGGGCCAAAGTGGATTCCCGCATCACGGGTGCTCGGAAGTGTCCTCGGACCGTGGGATCATTGATGCATCTGCGACTCTCCAGCAGATGTCGTCCTTTCGCCCCGACCGCTGGAGAACAACCGTGACCGCATCACGCCTGCCGATTCAACGCACCTCGTTCACCTCGCCGGTCGTGGACTACGAGCCGCCACCCGTCGGAGCAATTCCGGAGAGTGCGTGCCCCCCGCCGTCGCCGGCCGCGCTGCACCGGCACACCCCGAGACCGTTGCGGTCGGTACCCGCCGTCGCGGCCGCCCGGGCGCGGCCCCACGAGCTCCTACCACCGCGCGCCGCAGCCGTTTTCGCCGACGCCGCGCTGCGCCGGGTCCTCGAGGTGACGGATCGGCGCCGACCTGTGGTGCAGCTTCGGCCACTCCTCGCTCCGAGGCTCTTCGATGCCGTTGCGAGTCTCACCAGGACCACCTCGCCGGAGGGTGCTGCCGTCCTGCGAAGGGTGCGACTGCGCTCGGCGACCGTCGTCGACGGCGAGGCAACCGCCGCCGAGGTGTTCGCGACCTATACGCGCGGTCGCCGCGTACGCGCCATCGCCTGCCGAGTCGAACTCGTCAAGGGGCGCTGGCTCGTCGTCGCGTTGCAGATCGGCTGAGTGTTGCAGATCGGCTGTCTAGCCTCGGCGTGCCTTGGGGCCGCCACGGCTCTGCTTGCGAGCGGCTTCGCGTCGCTCGCGGCGAGATCCACCGGTCGCGGCCGCGTGCCGGCCACCGCCGCGCTGTACCTCCGCCGAACCATCCTCGGCTGGGCCGGAGTACGTCATCGGGGGCGCCTTATCGTCGTCGATGCCCTTGACGCGCAGCGCCGGGACTGGTTGCGGAGCCCGCTCCTCGGTCGCGACCGAGCCGTCGGCGCCGAGCTCGCGGGCCTTTGCGGCAGCGTCGGCGGCGAACTGCGCGAGGTTCGGCGGCGCGGCGGTGGCCCCGACCTGGGTCGAGGGAGCGGCAGGCGCGGCCTGGACCTGAGCGTTGAACAGCAACCCGACGGACTCCTCCTTCAACCCATCGAGCATGCCCTTGAACATGTCGAAGCCCTCGCGCTGGTACTCGACGAGCGGGTCGCGCTGCGCCATGGCACGCAGGCCAATGCCCTCCTTGAGGTAGTCCATCTCGTAGAGGTGTTCGCGCCACTTGCGGTCGATGGTGGTCAGCAGCACGCTGCGCTCGAGTTGCCGCATCGCGCCCTCGCCACCGATCTCGGTCAACTCCGCTTCCCGCGCCGCGTACGCGCGGCGGGCGTCCTCGATCAGCGCGTCCCGCAGCTCTTCGCGGGTCAGCTCGCCGGGCTCGCCGACGGCGCCGGAGTCGATGAGGTCGTGGTGGTCGATGCCCACCGGGTAGAGCATCTTGAGCGCCTCCCAGAGCGCACCGAGATCCCAGTCCTCCGAGTAGCCCTCTGCGGTGGCACCGTCGACGTAGGCGGCGACCACGTCCTCGACCATCTGCTTGGCCTGTTCCTGCACGCTCTCACCTTCGAGGATGAGCCTGCGTTCGGCGTAGACCACCTTGCGCTGCTGGTTCATCACCTCGTCGTACTTGAGGACGTTCTTGCGGACCTCGAAGTTCTGCTGCTCGACCTGGGTCTGGGCGCTCTTGATCGCCCTAGTGACCATGTTGGCCTCGATGGGCACGTCCTCGGGCAGGTTAAGCCGGGTCAGCAACGACTCGAGGGTCGCGCCGTTGAAGCGCCGCATCAGCTCGTCGCCGAGAGAAAGGTAGAAGCGCGACTCGCCGGGGTCGCCCTGGCGACCCGACCGTCCGCGCAGCTGGTTGTCGATGCGGCGTGATTCGTGTCGCTCTGTGCCCAGCACGTAGAGGCCGCCGACCTCGATCACTTCCTTGGCCTCCGCCTCGGCTTCGGCCTTGACCTGAGCCAGGGCCTCGTCCCAGGCGGCTTCGTACTCCTCGGCCGTCTCGACCGGGTCGAGGCCACGGTCGCGCAGCCGCGTGTCGGCGAGGAAGTCGACGTTGCCGCCGAGCACGATGTCGGTGCCGCGGCC
>NZ_JAVROT010000349.1:0-4612 GCF_032162605.1 Mycobacterium sp.
ATATGGACCGCGTGGTCGCTCCCGGCGACGAGGCCGCTCGCCGTGACGGCAACGGACAGCGCCTTCTTCGCAGGATCGTAGGTCAACTTCGCCGAACCCTGCGGGTGCTGGCCGGGCTCCGGTAGCGTCGCCATGGTCAGCGTGGCCGACGCGGCAGGGGTGATGTCCGCGCAGGAGATCGGCGTGTACCCGAGTGACCCTGGGGCGCCCATTTGCGCAGCCGGCGCCAGATGGATGTTCAGGAACGTGCCGGCGGCGAGACCGGCGGCGGATGGCTGCGAGCTGGTGACGGTGGTGTCGATCGCGCCACCGTCGTTGGCGGTCACGTCGGGAAACGGGACCAGGACATCCCCCTGTGCCGCGCAGCTGCCCTGGTGGATGTGCATCGCGTGACTACTGCCTGGGGTGAAGCCGACCATCTGCAGCTTGGCGCTGACGTTTTTGGTTTGGGGGTCCCAGCTGAGTGTCACCGTGCCGGACGGCTGGTCGCCGAGAGTGACGTTGACCGGGGAACCGGCCGCGCCGGTGGCCGTGGCCGTGGCCGAAGTCGTGGTCGACGATGGCGTCGAACTCGAGCCGCACGCTGCAACGCAGGCGGCAACTATGGCAGCTACCGCCATGAACCGCATGGAAGTCAATTTGTGCGTGCTGGTGTTCAAGATTCTGCTCCCACATTCGGGCTGGCGCCTCACGCTGACGACAGGGCCCGATGAGTGGCTCGCCGACTGTATGGGATCTCCCGCATTCAGGTCGCCGATCCGCGGGTTGCAGCACGTCCGGGGTGAAGCAATACCAGCTGAGAATCGTTGATCGTTCTTTAGATATACCACCGTGCCACAGGCAGTCCAGCCGCGAAAGCGTTCAGCGTCAACTCATCCGCACGAGCGTTCCATCCATAGACCGGCCTGCTGCGGTCCACGGCATCAGCAGCTCCAAGCGGCCTGCGCGCGGGCACCGGGTCGAGCGGTGTGCGCGGTGTGTTCCGACTGGTTACATAGGAGTCGAGCGACGTTAAGCGGTCGTGGGAAGCTACTCCCGCCTGACATCGAAGTTAAGGAGGAGATGGTGCAGTACTTCGTCCAGTTTGACGTCCACCAGCCGGCCGACATGAGCCGCGAAGAGCTATTTACGATCTGGCTCGAGGAAGCCCGCGCGGCACAGGGTGCGGTCGATGCCGGGGCAGTAACCAACCTGTGGAAAGTCGTCGGCCAGCGCAGCGTCTTCGCCGTGCTCGACGTACCGGACCACACATCGCTCGACCAGGCGCTCGAGTCGCTACCGATCATCCAGAAGCTCGGCAGCTCGGTGGACACGCGCGCTTACGCGATCCGGCCTTACAGCGAATGGGCCGAAGAGCTGCGCGTCGCGGTTGAGGGCGAGTAACGCTGGAATCTATTTCGTCGAGTGGAGCTAAGGGACTCGAACTCCATGCCGACAGTGCTTTGAGCTGCGAAAACGTCGAACTACCCGAAAGGACTTGTGATGAACGGGAATTCGCTAAAGGACAACGGCGCGAAGCTGATGAACCTGGCGCACCGGCTGGTCCTCAAAGCCAGCGGGAACAGACTCTTGGCCCAACCGTTCGGGATGCCGTTGGTCGAGCTCCACACCACGGGGCGCAAGTCGGGGTTGCCTCGGTCCTGCTACCTGACCACACCTGTTTACGACTCCAAGCGGATGGTGCTCATCGCATCGAAGGGTGGGGATGACCGCAACCCTGACTGGTACCGCAATCTCCAGGCGCGCCCCGACGCCTTTCTCGTGATCAACGGCCAACGGCACGCAGTCCACGGACGTACCGCCAGCGCAGCAGAAAAAGCCGAGTTGTGGCCGAAGATCGTTGCGTCATACAAGGGTTACGCCGACTATCAGCAACGGACGGATCGTGACATTCCGGTGGTGATATGCGAGTTGCAGAACTGAGGACGATCGACGACCGCCGTGAAAGTACCCTCTGAACTGCGTTTCTAGGTGGAGCTAAGGGGATTCGAACCCCTGACCCTCACACTGCCACGAGCAGGCAGCGAAGCGTGAAGAGGCCGTTTACTAGGTGTAGCGGCCTGTTGTGGGCGTAGTTCGACGAGCAACTGTCGTCAGCGTTGTCGTCAGAACTGTGGTCATCGACCGGCCGCGCCGAACCTGCTGAGAGAATGGCCAACCGCGCGGCCTCCGAACGCTGGGTCACCACGAAGGGCAACCCAAGGTTCGGCGTGGATCGGTCAGAGTGCGCCCAGTGCCTCGCATGCCTTAAGCACGCCCTCGCCATAGGCGGGATCGGCCAGGCTGCAGTTCTCGATGTGCTTCTCGGCGGTGACCGATCGCGCACCGTGGGCCATCTGTCCCCCAGCGTCAACCCAAAAACCGCGCACGGGGGACTGCAACAAGGCCATCGACGCCACTCTCGCCGAATTCGCCCCGTACAGACGGCTGACCGAGTTGACGATGGTCGCGGACAGTGTCCGCGAACCAGTCGACAATTCGGCGCCCCGGTCAATCCCGGTGCGCCGCCTCGCATATACGGCTGCGCAATGGATCGACCGATTGGCCGGGCTGCTGGCATACGTGGAAGACACCAGTGAGGTGTGGGTGCGCCCGGAGAACGCGGACCCCAAGATTTACTCAGCGGCGCAAATCGCAAATCAGGCTCTGAGTCTCGGCTTGCCGGTGCGCCCCACGATCGCCGCCGAACTAAACGTCAGGACCCGCACGGTCGACCGGCTGCTCGCGAAAGCCAAGGCCGAAGGTTGGTTTGACGACCAGCGCAAGTTCACGGCCTAGCGCAAGGCCGCGGGCCTCAGGCAATAACGCCTCCGCGCGGAACAATGACGAGATATAAGGCCACTTCTCGCTGGGCGCGGCCGCTGTAGGCTTTCATCGTCTCCTCGGAGGAATCCCGATGGTTCGACTCAGCCGACCCGGCGTTTGGGTTTCAGTACTGGTTGGTTGCCTGCTGGTAGCGGTTGCTGCTACAGCCGGCACGCTCGTCGCGTCAAAACACAGAGGATCAGATGGATGGCGGGACGGCTTCCTGGCTTACGGCCAGGTCTCGGTGGCAATCTCCGGCGACGATGTGAATAGCCCTCGAACCAAGCGCTGCATTGCCAACTCCGTTCAGGCGGGCATCGATGTCAGGCAAGGAGTTCCGGTAGTCATCAGCCTCGACGGACGCGCCGTAGGAGGCGGCGACTTGTCTACCGGTGAGCTCGTATTGGAAACAACACACCATGGACCTTCCGAATCGTGGCGGGCCTCTTGCCATTACGAGTTTTCGGCACCGGTGACCGAGTCCGGTGAAGGCCAATACACCGTGGATATCGGCGACGCCAAAGTGGCCTTCTCGATGGATGATCTGCGGAATGGCATCGATCTGAGTTTGTCGTGACTTCATTTCGTAGGTGTGTCAGAGTCCACCCGCCTTCGATGTGGTCAGCCTAGCGTCGGTCCCGGTCATCGAGGAGGGCGATATCGGGTTCCATCGATTCACGATGTGCTACAACGATTTCCGTATCGGCGAGGCTCGTCGACAATGGGCGGATCTTGGATTTGGCGCTTCGGCCCAGCGCCTGTGCCCACCTCATCGCCGGTGCGGAGAGACCGGGGTCAGCGGGCGGGGTCCTCGAAGGTACGCCGACGCCGGCCATGACCATCGAGAAGAGGTGGGCGCGGCGATCTGATCTGCTGCGGACGGCCATACGTCGTAGCAGGCGACTAGCGCCCTGACCTGTGGTTTCGTGGTGGAGCTAAGGGGACAACTATCGAACCCGTCAGGCCCGTTGAAACGCATGTTGCGGCGGCAGGAGTCCCAGGTCACCCCAGATCGACACTGAGAACGAGGCCCCGAAGCCCCGGTGGCGGGAAGTACGGTTATCCGATCAGGAGTAGTCGCCGCCGTGGCAGTTCGGCAAACTCACCCTGCGCTACGGCAGCCGCATCCACCAGCTCGGCATCGGCAAGAACCACGCCGCCACCCCGTGCTCATCTTCGTCACGACCACCACCGTGACCGTCCTGAGCAAAACCGCCCACCGACTCATCGCCAACCACACCGTCGACCCCGACCGCAAACACTGGCGCAACAAACAGAAAACCCCGGCCGATGGCCGAGGTCCTCCGTAACCGATGACGCGACTCAGGTGTGACCCATGTCCCGACTCATCACAGGGTGGAGCTAAGGGGATTCGAACCCCTGACCCCCACACTGCCAGTGTGGTGCGCTACCAACTGCGCCATAGCCCCTCGTCGTGCTGGTCGACGGTACACCAACCAGCACTTGCGGTTCAAAACCGCAGCTCACGGCACCTCTCCGCCGGCCTCCGGGCCGAACGGACGGGCAGGTGTGTGCTCGGTGCTCGAGCGCGGCCGGGTTTCCGGCGCGAAGACCCACCAGACCGCTGCGACCAGCAGGATCACCCCGCTGATCACGAACGCCGTCCCGAACGTCAGGTGTTCGGCGATCTGACCGACGGCCAGCGAGCCCAGGATGGCCCCGAAATCCGACATCATCTGAAACGTCGCGACCGCGGTCCCGCCGCGGGCCTTGCTGCCGATGATGTCGGCGACGGCGGCCTGCTGCGGCGAGATGAACATGCCCGTCGCCGCACCGGTGACGTACG
>NZ_JAVROT010000350.1:0-7357 GCF_032162605.1 Mycobacterium sp.
CTGACCATGGAGAACATCGCGGACTTCGTCTCCGCGTACGTCGTCGGCAACCTACTCCAGATGGCGTTCCGGTTTTGGGCCTTCCGGCGCTGGGTGTTCCCCGACGAGCTCGCCCGCCATCCCGACAAGGCTTTCGAGGCGTCGTTCACCGCCGGTGGCCTTGCGGAGGCCATCGAGGACGAGATCGAAGTGGGCCACGGCGGTGTCACGCCGCTGCGGCCCAGGCGCGCCCGCCACGAGGATCAGCTTGGCGATTCCTCCGAACCCAGGGTGTCGAAGACTTCGTGATACAGCAGTGAGTGAACCTGTTCCACGCGAGGGATGTCGTGGAACTCGAGGGGATCTTGGCTCGCAGACTCGATGATCAGGGTGCCGGTCCGCAACATTCGGTCGAACACCCCGTGCCGGAACTCGACGCTGTTGATGCGCGCTAGCGGAATGTCGATGCCCGACCTGGTGAGTAGCCCGTGCCTGAACATGACCCGCCGTTCGGTGATGACGAAATGCGTTGAGCGCCAGTTCAGGAACGGCCACAACACCAGCCACCCGATCGCGACCAGCCACACCACGCCGATGACCGCCATGACGACGTTGGTGGCGACGGCCGAAGTCCAGTGGGCCTTGCTGACCACCGCGGCACCGAACGCCGCCAATGCGGTCGCGAAGAGGAGCACCAGGACCGGCAGGATCAGCCGCTTCCAGTGCGGATGACGATGCAGCACCACCCGCTCGTCGGCGGCCAGCACGTTCTCCGGATAAGCCACGCCTGCGACTTTAGCCGCAGGAGTCGCCGTTCTGACCGCATCGACGGGGGTTGTTCGTCAACCAATCGCGGTCGGCCGCAGGTGGACTACGTCGCCGGCCGACAACACCACGTCTTCGCCTGCCCGTTCGCCTTCGCCCTCGATGCACAGCCGACCCTGCTCGTCGACATCGCGGGCCACGCCGATCACCTCCCGGTCACCGGGGAGTTCGGCACGGACCAGCACGCCAAGCGTCGAACACATCGCGCGGTACTTCACCGCCAATCGCGAATCGGCCCCGCCAGATTCCCGCCAATCGCGGACGTGGTCGCCAAGGACGCCGAGTAGCTCGGTGACCACGCGGTGGCGACTCGGTGCGTCGACACCGAGTTCGGAAAGCGAAATCGCCTGGGGAGCGGCGATCTCGTCGTGGCGAAGCGTGACGTTGAGGCCCATGCCCACGACGATGACCCGTTGCGGCGCAGCGACTTCGGCGAGGATGCCCGCCAGCTTCCTACCCTTGACCATCACGTCATTGGGCCATTTCAACGCCACCTCCACGCCGGTGCAGCCATGGACCGCCTCGACGATGGCCACGCCCGCCGCCAGCGGCAGCCAACCCCAACGTTCGGTGGGCACGTTCCCCGCGTCGACGCCAACCGACATCGCAATCTGCGCGCGCGGCGCGTCGAACCAGGTCCGGCCCTGGCGTCCGCGCCCGGCCGTCTGATGCTCCGCGATGAGCACCGCGCCCGCGATGTCATCGCCCGCGGCCGCGCGCGCAATCAGGTCCGCGTTGGTCGAACCAGTTTCGGGCACCACGTCGAGCCGACGCCAACCCGCGCCCCCGAGCACGCTCTCGCGCAGCAACGTCTCGTCGAGCGGGTCCCGTTTCCCGTCAGCAGTCACGGGGTCAGCCTCGCACGGCTCAGTACGCGCCTGCGCCCTTGGTCACGGTTCGGATCGTCTTCGCGGCGATGAGCACGTCGTTGGTGATCGACCAATTCTCCACGTAGGAGAGATCGAGTCGCACGGAGTCCTCCCACGACAGATCCGAGCGTCCACTGACCTGCCACAGCCCCGTGATGCCGGGAAGCACCAGCAGTCGCCGGCGGACCTGGTCGTTGTAGGTATCCACCTCGCGGCGTAGCGGGGGTCGAGGTCCGACGACACTCATGTCTCGTCGCAACACGTTGAAGAACTGGGGTAGCTCGTCGATGCTGTACTTGCGCAGTAACTTTCCGATGCCGGTGACCCGCGGATCTTCCTTGATCTTGAAGAGCACGCCGCCGACGCTGTCATTCACGTTCAAGAGGGTGCCGACCTGCTTGTCCGCTCCATCGACCATGGTGCGGAACTTGATCATCTGGAACGGCTGGCCTTCACGTCCGATGCGTTCGGAGCGGTAGAAGACCGGGCCCTTGCTCGTCAGCTTGATCGCGATCGCCACGCCGATCATCACCGGCAACGCACCGAACAGCACGGACACCGACACCAGGTAGTCGAATGCCAGCTTCTGGACCTTCTTCGTGCCGCTGTACTGAGGCTTCTCCACGTGGATCAACGGAAGGCCCGCGACCGGGCGCATGGTCAGCCGCGGTCCGGCGACGTCGACCACACCGGGGGTGACCACCAGGTCGACGCCCAATTTGTGCAAGTCCCAAGACAACTCGCGCACACCCTCCGGCCCGAGGTGGTGGGTGGTGGTCAGTGCGACGGTTTCGGCATTGAGCTTCAGGATCGCGTCGTGTACCGCGCTTTCGTCACCAAGCACGGGCAGCGTGCCAACGCCGGGGATCTCGATGGTGCCACCGGACGTGCGTCCGGTGAGACACACGCCGACGACCGCATAGCCGTAACCCCAACCCCGAGTAAGGGACTGAACGAGGCTGCGCACTGCCCGGACGTCGCCGACGGCGAGCACTTTGAGGACGCAACGGCCCCGCCTACGCTGGCGGTTCAGGTAGCGGCGACAGATGTTGCGACTGACGACCAGTCCGGCCAACCCAAGCGGAAATGCGACGGCAAGGTATCCGCGCGCGTAGTCGGGCCGGAAGATCATCAGGGTCACGGCGACCACCCCGATGGTGCCCATCGTCGCGGACACCGCGCGTCGGTACTCTTCGTGGCCGGCACCGACGATCCGCGGCGATCGGGTGCGGTAGGCGGACAGCAGAGCGAGCCAGATCCCGGCGATCACGACCGACAGGCTCGAGAAGTCGATCCAAGCCGGATCGAGACCGGCAATCGGGCGGCCCAATTTGACCATCTGCGCGCAGGCCAACGCGACCACGACGACAACGACGTCACCCACCACGAGGGCTTGAACGTATCGGCGTTGCCACCGCGGACCGTTACCAGAATTGACGGTCCGCATGGGGGATGCAGCGGGCGCGAAAACCTCTTCTGCCAGCGACACTGGTCGCGCCACCTCCTGATTGCCAGCGGCTTGTTTCGCGAGCTCGCCCCCAGGCTCAGCAATACTATGACACTGTTTGCCAGAATCCGCTACCCATACGGGTTATCCTGGTCACGTGCGGATTATGCGGAAGCGTCACATTCGCCCTGTACGACCGCTTTCGCGAGTGCGCCCCACTGGTAGGCGTAGACGAACTCCCAGTCCAGGGGTGAATATCGGTAGCGCCGGGGCACCGGCACCATCACCGTCGCAGCGGGCGCATCGGAGAAGCACTGGTGAAAGATCAGCCGCGCGCGGGGCAGGTGATATCGCCAACTGATGACGATGATCTTGGTCCAGGATCGTTCCCTGGCGAGTGGACGCATCATGTCGGCCTCGCCGCGGGTGGTCGGCGGATCGGGTCGGCGGCAGATGACCTCGATGCCGCCGCCAGACGCGCTGCACACCCGTTTCATCACCCGGTCGCGGGGATCGTTCGGGTTGGAAATGACAACGGTCTTCGCCAGGCCCGCCCGCGCCAGGCTCAACCCGTAATCCTCCCGACCGTCGTGCTCACCCCCGAGCACGATGATCGCGTCGGCTGGCCGTAGCTGGTCCACCGTCGCACGGGTGAACACCACGTATCCGCTGATGCCGAGGTCGACCAGGACGATCCCCACCACGACGAAGACGACTTCGAGCGCTACCAGGATTCGCCGACGCGCCGACATGCGGGCCGGGTGGGTCACGACGAATCCCGCTCCATCGCCAGGGATTTCACACCACAGCGGTTCAACTGCCACACGTTCGAAGCATTCGTGATCTTCGACCTTCCCGATGGCGCACACACTGCCGCGAGTAATGGACGACGGACACCACGAATGTAATCGGCGTTCACCGGCGAGCAATTGGCCCGCTCGGGAGCCCCGCGATCGCAACGATCCGCGGGGATGCGGGCCCCGCTCGTCAGGCTCCGGCCGCTTCTGCTCGGGAAACCTGCATAGGAGGACGAACCGCGTTGTCGCTACGATCCTTGACCATGACTAGCGTTACCGAGCCTTCTACACCCGCGGCGAATTACGAGATCGACATCCACACCACCGCGGGCAAGCTGGCCGACCTTCGCAAGCGCGCCGAAGAAACGGTGCATCCCGTCGGCGAGGCAGCGATCGAGAAGGTGCACGCCAAGGGCAAACTGACCGCCCGCGAGCGCATCTTCGCACTGCTGGACGAGGGCTCGTTCGTCGAGCTCGACGCGCTGGCCAAACACCGCAGCAAGAACTTCGGACTGGAAGCCAACCGCCCGGTTGGTGACGGGGTCGTGACCGGCTACGGCACCATCGACGGTCGCGACGTCTGCATCTTCAGCCAGGACGCCACCGTCTTCGGCGGCAGCCTCGGCGAGGTCTACGGCGAGAAGATCGTCAAGGTCCAGGAGCTGGCGCTCAAGACCGGCCGCCCCCTGATCGGCATCAACGACGGCGCAGGCGCACGCATCCAGGAGGGCGTCGTCTCGCTGGGGCTTTACAGCAAGATCTTCCGCAACAACATCCTGGCCTCGGGCGTCATCCCCCAGATCTCGCTGATCATGGGCGCCGCCGCGGGCGGGCACGTCTACTCCCCCGCGCTGACCGACTTCGTCATCATGGTCGATCAGACCAGCCAGATGTTCATCACCGGACCGGACGTCATCAAGACGGTCACCGGCGAAGAGGTGACCATGGAGGAACTCGGCGGTGCGCACACGCACATGGCCAAGTCGGGCACGGCGCACTACGTCGCCTCTGGCGAGCAGGACGCCTTCGACTACGTCCGCGACCTGCTGAGCTACCTGCCGCCCAACAGCGCGGCCGAGCCGCCGCGCTATCCGGCCCCGCCGCACCCCGGCGCCATTGAGGACAACCTCACCGACGAGGACCTCGAACTCGACACCCTGATCCCCGACTCGCCGAATCAGCCGTACGACATGCACGAGGTGATCACCCGCATCCTCGACGACGACGAGTTCCTCGAGGTGCAGTCCGGCTACGCGGGCAACATCGTCATCGGGTTCGGGCGGGTCGACGGACGTACCGTCGGCATCGTCGCCAATCAGCCCACCCAGTTCGCAGGCTGCCTGGACATCAACGCCTCGGAGAAGGCGGCGCGATTCGTGCGTACGTGCGACTGCTTCAACATCCCGATCATCATGCTGGTGGACGTTCCTGGCTTCCTCCCTGGAACGGACCAGGAATACAACGGCATCATCCGGCGCGGTGCCAAGCTGCTGTACGCCTACGGCGAGGCCACCGTCGCCAAGATCACCGTCATCACCCGCAAGGCGTACGGCGGCGCGTACTGCGTCATGGGGTCCAAGGACATGGGCTGCGACGTCAACGTCGCGTGGCCGACCGCACAGATCGCCGTGATGGGCGCCTCCGGAGCCGTCGGCTTCGTCTACCGCTCGCAGCTCAAGGCAGCGGCCGCCGACGGCGCCGACGTCGACGCCCTTCGACTGGAGCTGCAGCAGGACTACGAGGACACCTTGGTCAATCCCTACGTGGCCGCCGAGCGGGGATATGTCGACGCGGTCATCCCGCCGTCGCACACCCGCGGTTACATCTCGGCCGCACTGCGCCTGCTGGAACGCAAGATCGTGCAGCTGCCACCCAAGAAGCACGGCAACATCCCGCTCTGAGCTGCGCTCAATCCGGCCCCTGACGAACGGACTACCCGTGTCACAAGACGTCGACATCACCGAGGTCTCCAACCCACGAGACCTGACCATTGACGCACCCGCCGAGTCGTCGGTGCCGCAAATCAGGATCCTCAAGGGCAATCCCACCGATGAAGACCTGGCCGCACTGGTGTGCCTGCTCGCAAGCGGCGGCGGTACTCCAGAGCCCGGTCCCCAGGAGCTCAACATGTGGGGGCTGCCGATCGACAAGCTTCGCTACTCGGTGCACAGCTGGCAGACGGTGACGCTGGTGGAGAGAACACACATGCGGCGTTGATGAGCCGCTTGCGCGAAGAAAAACGTGCGGAGATGAGCCGCTTGCGCGACGAGAATCAGTCATGACGCGAGTCATCCTCGCGTCGGCCTCCCCCGGCCGGCGACGAGTGCTCCGTCAGGCCGGCATCGATCCGCTGGTCATCGTGTCGGGCGTCGACGAGGATGCGATCGTCGCCGGCCTGCCCGACGACTCCCCGCCCGGTGACGTCACCACCGCGTTGGCCACGGCGAAGGCCAGGGCGGTCGCGGCCATGTTGCCGACCGACGTCGCGGTGGACTGTGTGGTGATCGGGTGCGATTCCATGCTCTTCCGCGATGGAAGATTGTGGGGCAAGCCGGAGTCGGAGTCGGCCGCCGTTGCGGGCTGGCGGGCAATGGCAGGCAGCTCGGGGCAGCTGTACACCGGGCACTGTGTGATCCGGTTGCGCGGCAACGCGATTGAGTGCGAACTGGCCGCGGCCTCCTGCACCACGGTGCATTTCGGCAACCCGCCGCCAGCCGAACTCGATGCATACGCGCGCAGCGGAGAGCCGACGGCCGTGGCAGGCGGGTTCACACTCGACGGGCTCGGCGGGTGGTTCGTCGACGGCGTCACCGGTGACCCGTCGGCCGTCATCGGCATCGGCCTCCCGTTGACGCGGTCGCTATTCGAACGAGCAGGGTTGTCGATCGCGGACCTATGGGGTACCAACCCGGTGCCTTGACCGCGCCCAGGCGAGAAAAGCCCGAAAAGCACGCCCAGTCCGCTCGCCCGTGCGGTGTTGGGACACAGCCAAACCGGATGGCACCTCACGCAAGTTGCTCGACGTCAGTACGTTGCGCAACAGTGGCTGGCGGCCGAACTACTCGCAGATCGGCGGCATCGTCGAGACGGTGTCCTGGTACCGGTCCAACCAGTCGTCGCTGCGGAGCTAGCGCTTCGTTGGCCGGCAAGTAGGCTGCTCATTGTGTCGCTACCTGCAGACCCGCATCCCTCCCTGGCCGCGTACGCCCATCCGGAACGGCTGGTGACCGCCGACTGGCTGGCGGGCAACATCGGCCGCCACGGCCTGGCCATCGTCGAGTCCGACGAGGACGTCCTGCTGTACGACACGGGCCACGTCCCCGGCGCGGTGAAGATCGACTGGCACACCGACCTCAACGACCCGCACGTGCGCGACTACATCGACGGCGCCCAGTTCGCCGACCTGATGAACCGCAAGGGCATCGGCCGGGACGACACGG
>NZ_JAVROT010000351.1:0-4915 GCF_032162605.1 Mycobacterium sp.
CCATTCGACTGCGCCGATCCTCGACGCTCTCGCCGAATACCACGCCACTGACCGGTACGGCTTCACGCCCCCAGGGCATAGGCAGGGCCGCGGTGCCGACCAACGCACGGTCGCGGTCCTGGGTCGCGAGCCCTTCCGCGACGACGTCTTGGCGTCGAGTGGACTCGACGATCGACGATCCCGCGGCGGATATCTCAAGGCGGCGGAGGAGTTGATGGCCGACGCGGTCGGTGCCGATGCCGCCTTCTTCTCCACCTGCGGAAGCTCGCTGTCAGTCAAGGCGGCGATGATGGCCGTCGCCAGCCAGGGTCAGGGTGGCCTCCTACTCGGACGCGACAGCCACAAGTCAGTGGTGGCGGGTCTGGTCTTCTCCGGCGTCCAACCGTGCTGGATCACGCCGAGATGGGATGCGCGACGGCATTTTTCGCACCCTCCATCACCAGAACAGGTATCGGCTGCGTGGGAGCAGCATCCCGACGCCGCAGGCGCGCTGATCGTCAGTCCGAGTCCCTACGGCACGTGCGCCGACCTGTCGCGGATTGCGGAAATCTGCCACGAACGCGGCAAGCCCCTGATCGTCGACGAGGCCTGGGGAGCCCACCTGCCCTTCCACGACGGCCTGCCCACCTGGGCGATGGATGCCGGCGCCGACGTATGCGTGGTCAGCGTCCACAAGATGGGCGCGGGTTTCGAGCAAGGATCCGTCTTCCACCTTCAGGGCGATCTGGTAGACCCTCATCGGCTATCGAAGTGCGCGGATCTGCTGATGACCACCAGCCCAAACGTTCTGATCTACGGCGCGCTCGACGGCTGGCGTCGGCAAATGGTCGAGGACGGCGACCAATTGCTGGGCGCTGCAATCGAACTCGCCGACGATTTACGCGATCGAATCGAACAGATTCGCGACGTCGAGGTGCTCGACAGTGAATTGCTCGGTATCGAAGCCTCGCACGATCTGGACCGGATGCAGATACTGATCGACGTCTCGGCAACGGGCACGTCGGGATACCAGGCCGCGGACTGGCTGCGCGAACACCGCCACCTCGACGTCGGACTAAGCGATCATCGGCGCATCCTTGCGACCTTGTCCATGGCCGACGATGCCCTCACCGCCGGCAGGCTCGTCGACGGTCTAACTGCTTGGCGATCTGCCGCCGACGACTTCGAGCCACCGCCAACGATCAATCTGCCGTCCCCCGACGAGTTGCAACTGGTCACGGCGCAGTTGCCCCGAGATGCGTTCTTCGGTCCCACCGAGATGGTGCCGGCCGACGAGGCGAGCGGCCGGATCGCCGCCGAACAGATCACTCCCTATCCCCCCGGCATCCCCGCCGTGGTGCCCGGTGAACTCTTGAACGACGCCGTCATCGACTACTTGCGGTCCGGACTCGACGCAGGCATGACACTTCCGGACCCGGCCGACCCGACCCTGAAGAGGTTTCGCGTCGTCGCCTGATCTGCACGCAACGTCGACGAGGATTCACCGTCGACAGTCCGTCGCTGGTCGACTCCCTCGCCCCCACGGCAATCGCGAGGCCGATGCCAGCCGCGCCACCATCCGCTTGAGCGACGCCCACCGCGGGTATCTCGATTGTCGTGGTGATCCAGATAGGCACGTCGGGATGGTCGTACGACCATTGGAAGGACGTGCTGTACGGGCCCGGGGTGACGGCGGGAGCGCGTCTCGACCGGTACGTCGAAGAGTTCGACACGGTCGAGCTGAACGCCAGTTTCTATCGCTGGCCGAAGGATGAGACTTTCGAACGGTGGCGGGACCACCTGCCCGCCGGCTTCACGATGTCGGTGAAGGCCGCTCGCGGTCTGACCCATGCACGACGTCTACGTTCGCCCGAACAGTGGGTGGAGAGGATCGCACGAGCGTGGGACGTGCTGCAGGATCGGCGCGGAGCCGTGCTCGTACAACTGCATCCCGCCCAGGAACGCGACGATGTCCGGCTCGACTACTTCCTCGGCTGCTTTCCCGCGGGGGTGCGGGTAGCTGCCGAGTTCCGGCACCCGTCGTGGGACGACCCTGCCGTGTACGACCTGCTCGAGCGGCGCGGCGCCTCCTACGTGGTGATGAGCGGCGCAGGTCTGCCGTGCGTGCTGAAGGCCACCGCACAGCTCGTCTACGTCCGTCTGCACGGACCTGACAGCAATGTCCTGTACGCGGGCTCCTATAGCTCGGACGACCTGCGCTGGTGGGGCGAACGGATCAGGGAATGGGATCAGCAGGGCCGAGATGTGTTGGCCTACTTCAACAACGACGGCGACGGCAACGCGGTGCGCAACGCCAGGACGATGCGCGCACTTCTCGGCCAGACGGGTGCCCGCACTCGCACCTTCGACTCGACGAAATCAACGTCGTAGGAGGCCGTGATGTTACTCAATGGTGTCAACGACATCGGCGATGATTGTTTGTGTTCGTCATCCGTCGCTCCGGTCGTCGCGAAACCCTCGCAGCGACAGATGTTTTGCGACGATGTCTGCCGCGACGTCGGTGATGGACCGGCCCTGTGCGTAGGTGTAGGCACGCAGTCGGGCCAAGCCCTCGTCAGCAGAGACGCCCAACTGCACCGCCACCATGCCTGACGCGATGTACACCCGGGCCCGGGAGAATTGGTTGCCTGCCGTCAGCGGGCCATCTGGGTCCGACGATGCCGCCTCGATCGCGGCCACCGCGTCGATTGCTCCGGAGAGCTGACTGACCCAGTTGGACACGAGTGTGTCCGCGATCGTGCTCGCGCACACCGACGCTGACGCGAGCTGCCCAGGCGCCATGGCTCCGGGTGTCCGCCGGTAGAGCTCGAGGACTCCGAGGGCGCCTCTCGGGGCCACCAGGGGGAATGCGAACACCGCTCGCACGCCCAGTTCGATGGCGCCGTCGCAGAATGCAGGCCAGCGGTTGAGCTGACGGTCGGTGTCCAGCCGTGGGCACAGCTGCGGTAAAACCATCGTGTAAGCGTCCACGCAGGGACCTTCTCCCAAGGTGAACTGAAGATCGTCGATCTGCTGAGCCACCGCGTCGGTGGCATGCACTAACTCCGGCGACCGCGATGGGGCGAACACGGCGACCGCCGCGCCATCTGCGCTGGACAACCGAGCCACCGTCTCGCACAATGCATTCAAACCAGAAAACAGCGATCCACCCGCTGCGCCGGGTGGGCCATCCAGCGGACCGACGTGTCCTTCGCCCCGCTCGCGAGGAACGTGCGGTCCTTCATCGTCCGCGGCTCCTGCCATCACGCTCACCCACCTTCCGGCCGTTCCCTACCGCCGACGAGAATTCGATCGATTCACCATTCCCACGTACGGGGTGGATGAAACGTGGACACCAGCGCTCCATTGTCCATCACCAATGTTCGACGCCGCTGGCTGGAATCTGCCCTCGCCGGCCTGACCGCAATTACTCTCCAGTCATGGCCCAGCCCCCGTCATTTGACGACACGGCCATGGCTGTTCACCTCCGCCCGTCCACCGAGGTGCGTTGCCGCTGGAGACTGCCGTGAGAACTCGGCGTGTCGTGGCCGGACTCCTGGTCATTGCCGGCGTGATCGCCTTCGTCCTGACCAGCTGCCCGAGCAACCGCGATGGCATGTCGGGCCAGCTGGCCACCGCAAAGGACGAGACACAATCAGCGGCCCGCACCGCGGCGCTGGCCCTGGATATCTGGACCCAACACCGGTCCACTCGCAATCTGGTCGCCGTGCAGATGGCCGATGCCCGCGACGAAATCGTCAAGTCCTACAGCAGCATCGCCACGCTCAAGGCCGATAATCCTGCCGACCTCGGCCGCCAAGGCCTGCTCACCCACGCGATGACCGACCTCATCGGTACCCTCAGCGACGCCAACGCCGCAGTGCGCGCCCTGCCAGGCCAACCCGACCCGCAGGCAATGCGCCAACGCCTCGTCGACGGCGCCGACGCGCTGGACCGGGACTACCGCTGATGAAGAAGATCTTCGCGATCGCCCTCGGCGTCCTGACCGCCATCGGCGGCTTTCGGTCGGATCCCCAGGGGGCGCCGTGCAGCTGAGTGAACTCCTGGGCCTCGACGTCGTCGACGCGACCGCGCAGCGCGTCGGGACCGTCGTGGACGTCCGCCTCGCGGCGGAGGGCGATCTGGACGACGGGCCTGCCCCTCCAAGATTGTTCGGCCTGGTGGTCAGCCCGCGGACGGGATCGTCCTACTTGGGATACGAACGCTCAGACGTCCGTCGGCCCGCCACGCTGGCTGCCCTGCTGCGCTGGCGTCACCGGGGCACCTTCCTCATCGTGTGGGAAGACGTCGCCCGGATCGACCCCAAATCGGTAGGCCTGCGCGCCGACTCGAACCGGTACTCGCCCACGTTGCGCGACGTCGACTAGCACCGTCGTCGCCCCTTCTCAACGACCAGGGGCTCGGTCACTTTCGAGACCGAGCCTCTAGATCGGCGTTCGTGCTACTGCTCGGCCTTTTCACGGGCCTCGCTGGCGTCGGCGGCGCCACGGGCGCCCTCAGCTTCTGCTTCCTTCTTGGCGGCGTCGCGCTGTGCATCCGCCTTGTCTTGTTGCGCTTCGCCTTCACGCTGCAGATCGTCGCGGCCGGTGACCGCGCCCACTGCCTCCTTGGCCTTTCCCTTGACGCCTTCCACGACGCCGCTGACGCCTTCTGCCGGTCCGCTCTTGTCGTCTGCCATGACAGCTCCCTTCGATGGTGGTTTCCCGGTGCGCTGCTGGTTGGCGCTCACGCACATCTCAGACGTGCCCGCGCTGCCGCGCCGCCAAACCCGCCACACGCCAACGGCAAGAATGGTTGACCGACGCAAGGCGTTCACGGGCGGGCGGGCACTCAACCCGCTGACACCGCACGGTAGGGGGAGGATGTCCCGAGTTCCGTGGAACTTCGGTGGCGGCCCGGTGAGCATCAGGCTGCG
>NZ_JAVROT010000352.1:0-19384 GCF_032162605.1 Mycobacterium sp.
TGACTCCGGTCACCTCTTCCAGCACGGCGGTGCCGCGGTCGAGGATCGCAGCCTCCTCGTCGGCCGACAGCCCGGCCATCGCCTCGTGCAGGTAGCCGTGGTGGGCGATCTCGTGCCCCTCGGCCACGATGCTGCGGATCACGTCGGGGTAGCGAAAGGCCGTGTAGCCCGGTACGAAGAACGTCGACGTGACCTCGTGTCTGGCGAGGATCTTCAGGATGCGTGGAACACCCACCAGCGGACCGTATGCCTGATGGCTGATGGCCGACATGCGATTCGCGTGCCCGTGATCGACGGCGAGCATCGCCGACTCCGCGTCGACGTCGAAGCTGAAAGACGCGGCACACCGAGCCTTGCCGGGCCATGCAATGGGGACGGCGGGCAAGCTCACGATCCGGCCCTCCTGGCGAGCAGTGAGATCAACTCGTAGGCCAGGTTAGCCGCAGCGACGCCGGTGATCTCGGCGTGGTCGTACGCCGGGGACACCTCGACGACGTCGGCACCGACCAGATCGAGCCCGTCGAGGCCGCGCACGATCGCCAGCAGCTCGCGACTAGTCATCCCCCCTGCCTCCGGCGTACCGGTCGCAGGTGCGTGGGCGGGATCGAGAACGTCGATGTCGACCGAGACGTACAGCGGGCGATCGCCGATCGTGTCGCGCAACTGCTCGATCACGTCGTCCGTGGTGCGACGTTCGAACTCCGCACTGTGCACGACGGTGAACCCGAAGCCCGCATCTTCGGCGAGATCATTTGGCGCATAAAGTGATCCGCGAATGCCGACGTGCGCACTGTGGCCGGGGACGAACAATCCCTCCTCAGCGGCACGCCGGAACGGTGTCCCATGCGTCACGGGCGCGTCGAAGTAGGTGTCCCAGGTGTCGAGGTGAGCATCGAAGTGCAGCAACGCTACTGGGCCGTATCGGCGGTGGTGGGCGCGCAGCAGTGGGTACGCGATGGTGTGGTCCCCCCCGAGCGTGACCAGGCGGGCGCCGGACTCGATGAGTTCGGATGCCTGCGCATCGATCTCGGCGACCGCGGTGGCGATGTCGAACGGGTTGGCCACCATGTCTCCCGCATCCACCACCTGCTGGTCCGCGAAGGGCGATACCTGCAACTGAGGGTTGTACGGACGGAGCAGCCGCGACGCCTGCCGGATGTGCGAGGGCCCGAACCGGGCACCTGGTCGATAGGTGACACCGGAGTCGAACGGGATGCCGACGACGGCCACGTCGCAACGCGTCACGTCCTCCCGACGCGGCAACCGGGCGAACGTCGTCAGGCCGGCGTAGCGCGGGATCGCCTGACCGTCGGCCTGTCCCTTGATGTCGTCGTTCATACTCGGCACCGTGTCGATCCTCCGTTGATCTGAAGTGTCTGACCCACCATCGCGCCGACGTCACTGCGCGCCAAAAGTGCTACTGCGCTTGCAATTTCCTCTGCTCTACCAATTCTCCCCATCGGGATTCCTGCGCCGTAGCGCTGGTGCATCTCGGCCAGGCTGATCGAGGCGGCCGCGGCATCGACGTGAAGCTGCGGGGTGTCTACCACCCCTGGTGCGATCGCGTTGACGGTGATGTTCTCGCGTGCCAGTTCGCGGCCGAGCGTCTTCACCAGCGAGATCAGGCCTGCCTTGGACGCCGAGTAGGCGCTGGCCCCCGGCCACCCGATGACTCCCCATTCGGAGGCGATGACGACGATGTTCCCGCCGCCAGCACGCCGCATCCCGGGTAGCACGGCCTGGATGAGGCCGAAGGTCCCTGCGAGATTCGTGTCGACGACCCTCCACCAGTCATCCTCGTCGTCGTCGGTGAACGGCGCCATCGTCATGTAGGCCGCGTTGCACACCAGGACGTCAACGGGGCGGCGGTTCCACTCGATGCCGTCGACGAGATCCGCGACGTCGGGGTTGGACATGTCACCGACCACGGGGAATCCGCCGGTCGCGGCAACCACCTCCGCCAACGCCTCGCTCTCCCCAAGGTCGTTGACGGCCACGTCGGCCCCGTCGGTAGCGAGCCTACAGGCGATGGCCGCGCCGATGCCTTGGGCGGCGCCGGTGACCAGCGCCAGCCGTCCTCGTAAAGGCTTGTCCACCATCAGATCACCGCTCCGCCGTTGGGTGAGATGACTTCCCCGGTGCAGTACGCGGCACCGGGATCGAGTAGGAATGCCACCACTCGGGCGACCTCGTCGGGCCGCGTCAGCCTGCGATTGGGCAGCGTGGCCAGGTAGTCCGCCGAGCGCCACGGAGAATCCGCTGACAGCAGTGGGGTGTCCGTGGGCCCGGGCGCGACCGCGTTGACCCGCACGCCACGGCCGGCCACTTCGGCGGCGAGGCTGCGTACCAACCCGATGACGGCACCCTTGGCCGCGGCGTAGTGCGCGTCACCGTCGCCTCCGCCGATGGCGAGTTCGGAGGTCACTGCGACGATCGCACCGGAACCTCGCGTCAGCATCGAGGGCAGAACCGCCCGCGCGGTGTTCCGCAGTCCGCCGAGGTGGACGCGAAGCATCCGGTGCAACGCGGCCGCGGAGATCTGCGACACCGGCGTGATGTCGTAGTGCCCCGCCGCCGACACCAGTGCGTCGATTTCGCCGACCTTCGCCCGAATCTCCCGGATCGCGGCGAGCACGGCGGCGGGATCGGACACGTCGGCTACCTGGTCGACGGTATCCGACAGGTCGATGCCTGCCACCATCCAACCCTCTGCGCGGAGCAGTTCGGCGATCGCCGCGCCGATGCCGGAAGCCGACCCGGTGACGATCGCATTGCGGGACATCACGTTCCGGATGCCGCAGTGTCAGCCTCTCGGGCGAACCGCTCGCCGACGGGCGCCTCGATGTTGCGTCGCACGGTCAGGTAGATCGCGACGCCGACGACGGTGAGCACCGACGTGGTCAGCACACTGGCCCAGTTGATGTACCACGGCTGATCGGGTTGGGTCCGCGGCCATGCGACGTTGACAGTCTCGAAGATGATCCACAGCGACGCGAGGTAGGTGACCGGGGCACCCCACCTGCCAAGGTTGAACGGGCCGGGCTTCCACTTGCCGGTGAGTCGGGAGATGGCCGCACCGATCACGGGGACTCCGAACGCGATGTAGAAGCCGATGATGTTGAAGTTGACCAGGATGTTGTAGAACTCGGAACCGGCCAACAGGATGAACACGATGGCGACGACGGCAGTCAATGCAATCGCGTTGACGGGCAACCGTTCCGGTCCTGCGAGCGCTCCGAGCACCTTCGACCCAGGCAGACTGCGGTCGCGGGCGGCACCCCAGATGCACCGCGAGACGGCCGCCTGCACGGCAAGGAAACTCGAGATGAAGCCGATGACGAACATGGCCAGTAGCGGCTTGGTCACCCCAGCCCCCAGGTGAGCGGTCAGCGTCTCGGACACCACGTCGCCGGACTGCGCAGCCACCACCTCGTCGAGGTTCGGGATGGCGAGAATCAATGCGGCGCTGGAGAACATCACCACCAGGCCCACCAACAGGAGGCCCAGGATGATCGCCTTGGGCACGTTGCGCTCCGGATCGTCGACCTCCTCGGCGACCGACCCCGCCGCCTCGAACCCGAGGAAGGACCAGCCGACGAAGGCGACCGCGAGCAGCATCGGTCCCGACGTCCACGTCGCGGCGTCCGGGATGCCCGCGCTGGAGAATAGGGCGGAGAAGGGGTTCTCGCGGTAGAACACCAGCAGCACGATGCCCAAGCCGACCGACCCGATCACCTCGCACGTGATGCTGGCGATCACCATGACCTTCAAGACCTGTCGGCCCACGATGTTGACCACGGTGCCGAGCGCAATGATCGCGATCGCGACCGTCGCCGTCAGCCATCGGTTCGGCTCGGCGACGCCGAAGATCTGCAGCAGGAACCCGCTGGCCGCGTACGACAGCGTGCCGAGCGCAATCGTGAGGCCCCACATGTAGGCCCATGCGGCGACCCAACCCCACGTCGTGCCCCGCACGTGCCGCGACCACTGGTAGACGCTGCCTGCATACGGCCACCGGGAGGCCAACTCGCCGAACACGCCCGCAACGAGGAGCTGACCGATCAGCACGATCGGGAATGCCCAGAAGAACTTCGGACCGGCGGCGAACAGCCCGAGGGTGAAGATCGCGTACACCGCCGCGATCGGGGACACGTCGGCGAATGCCAACGCCAGCGCCGACCGGAAGCTGAAGCCGCGACTCATCCTCGAGGGCGACTCGGCAGAAGAAGCCGTGGTGCTGGGGCCGGAATCTGTCATTGCTGCTCCTCGTAGCCGGGTTGCAGCGACCTTCCACCCGATCCGACGAGAACAGAACCCGACAATCATCTGAAGTATGTACAGACGCTCATACGATCGTCTAGATTCACGGGTAGCTGTCGCGCCACATCGGCGTCGATCGCCGACTCGAGCGGTCGCTGCCGATCCTGAACAGGGCCTTTGGCGCCGGCCGCCGCGACGCTCCACCATGTTGCGGGCGGATGAAATCACGCCGGAATTGCGAGGAATCCATGACCCATCGACTGGCCGACCTGGTCGACACACCGCACCTGCGACTTGGCGTGCGCGCGGGGGCGGGCGGACTTGACCACGCGGTGTCCTGGGCGCAGACCTCCGACCTCGAGGAGCCGTGGTCGTGGCTGGCGGGCGGCGAGTTGCTGATGAAGAACGGGCGCACGCTGCCCGAGTCCGCAAGGGGCCAGATCGCGCTCATCCGCGGGCTCGCCGAGAAGGGCATCTGTGGCATCGTCATCGGGCTCGACTCTGCGACACCCGATCTCACTCCCGCGGCGGTATCGCTCGCCGATGAACTGACGTTTCCGGTGCTGCTGGTGCCGTATTCGGTCGGGTTCGCGGCGATCGGACGGGCGGTGGCGGGCGGCGCCGACGACGAAGACGGCAGGCGCATCGCGGTGACCGAGCGGGTCTACCAGGTGATCCGCCAGTCGGTGAACCATCCGGGGGCGGAGAACGCGCTGGCGCAGTTGGGTCGCGACGTCGCCTGCCGGCTGGCCGTTCTCGATACCGCTACGGGCGAGGTCGCGCTCGACTCATCTGATCCCGTGCCGGACGGTTTGCGACGAGCCCTCACCGCCGAGATCGCCGAACGACGAGGGGCGGTGCCCGGCGTGTTGCACGTTGCCGCGGGTGACGAACGCGCGCTGGCGGTCGAGGTGCCCGACGAGGAGCCGACGGTGTTGGTCGCCTACGGCTTTCGGGCGTCACCACCCGACGTCGTGCAGCTTCAGCATCTGGCGTCCGCCATGGCGGTGCTGCTGGCACAGCAGAACGTGCGCCGCGAGCACGACCGCCGCATCGGCGCAGAGGTATTGGCTTCGTTGTGCGACGGACGACTCGCGGGCGGGGAAGCCGGACGCGTACTCACCGACCGGGGTCTTCGACCCACTGGCACGGCGCTGATCGCGATCGCGGGCGGCTCGCAGAGCGCCGAGCGTCACCTGCACGTCAGCCTCGGTCGCCGCCAGGTACCGCACCTTCTGCTGCGCCGGGGGCCGGTGCTCTACGGGCTGATCCCCGCCGGTGACGGCCCACTCACCGCGTTGCGACACCGCATCGGCGCTGGGGCAGCCATCGGCGTCAGCGACCTTCTCGCCCATCCACGGCGTGGCCCGGCAGCGGTCCGCGAGGCGACGTGGGCGATGCGCGCGGCGGAGAGCACGCCGGACCGCACCGCGCACTACGGCGACGTCACGATGCTGTCGGTGTTGCGCGACACCGAGGAAGCTCAGGTGGTGGTGGATCGCGTTCTCGGCACGCTCATCGACTATGACGTCGCACGCTCCAGTGACATGGTCAAAACGCTGGACGCCTACCTGAGGTGCGAGCGGTCATGGGTCAGGACCGCGAAGGCGATGGGAGTGCACCGCCAGACGGTGGTGTACCGAATTCAACGCGTCGAGGAGATCACCGGGCGCCGGATCACCGACACCGCAGCCATCGCCGAGTTCTGGCTGGCGCTGCGCGCGAGAGACCTCCTCAGCCCGGCAGGAGTGGGCGCCGATGAGTTTTCCTCGGGCCACCGGTCAACACCGGCATGACCACGACTGACGGCCTAATCTCCCGCTCCATCGACGTCCCCGGCGCCCGGCTGCACTACGAGGTGCGCGGCAGCGGTCCCCTGCTGCTGGTCATCGGCTCCCCGATGGCCGCCGCGGAGTTCGCACCCCTCGCACACGCCATGGCCACCGAAAACACGGTCGTCACCTACGACCCGCGCGGCTTCGCAGGCAGCCCCGTCGACGACCCCGACGGGCCGTCGAACCCCGACCTGCGGGCCGACGACGTCGTGGCGATCCTCGACGACCTGGGCGTGGAATCGGCCGACGTGTTCGGCTCCAGCGGCGGTGCGGTGACCGGCCTGGCTTTGGCCGCCCGTTACCCCGACCGAGTCGGCACGTTGGTGGCGCACGAACCGCCGCTCCTGGAACTGCTCCCCGACGCCGAGCAGCAGCGGGCCGCCACGCAGGACATCACCGACACGTTCCTCGCCGACGGACTACAAGCGGCGTGGATGAAGTTCATGGTCAATGCCGGCTTCGACCTGGCCGCCTTCGGCGATGGTCCACCCGAACCGCAGGGCGCTCCGGTGAATCCCGAACAGGAGATGGCCGAGGGAGCGCGCTTCTTCGTGCACGACCTGGCGCCCACCACGCAGTACCTCCCGGACTTCGAGGCGCTGCGGGAGTCGGCAACGCGCATCGTCGTCGGCCTTGGTGCGGAGTCGGGCCACCTGCTGACGCAGCGGACCTCCGTCGCCGTCGCTGAGCAACTCGGCGTGGACACCACGACGTTCCCCGGCGATCACGGCGGCTTCATGGGTGCGCCAGGCGAGTTCGCCGACCGTCTCCGCGAGGTCCTCACGCGCTGACCCCCGCGATTTCGGCGTGCCGAAACCGCTTCATGTGGAGCTGGCGGCGGGGTAGAACGCCCGTTCGGAATCACTGGAGGGAGGCGATACCATCGCCCACCGTCTGAATCCGAAACCCGCAGGGAAACTTGGGTATTAGTGCCACCGGCGGCATCGGGTCACCTAAATCGAGGAACATCCATGACCCCTCCCCCACCCGTCTGCGTCGGCTCTTGACGACATCCCCGTTCATCGCCGCACTCGCGCTCGGGACCGCCGCAACCGTGAGCGCCGAGCCAGAATGGGACATCGGTGCGTACGACGACTGCATGTCGAAGACAGCTAGAAGCCCTGAGGGATGCTGCATCAGCACCGGCGGAGTAATCACCTTTGACGGAGGCTGCCAGGCGCCCCCCGCTGTACAGGAGGGATCCGACCTGCAGCAAATCACACCCACGCGGCAGCTACCGACCCTGGGCGACCTTCCCACGCTGACGTCCGACGACCCCGTCCTGATGCCGGGGCAGGCCGCGGGATAGCTCGCCAGCCGTTGGCGATTTGGGCGCGTCAACGTTCGCTCAGCAGCGACTGTCAACGCGCCGAAATCGCCAAAGGGGGCTAGCCGATGAGGACGGCGTAGCGCGGCTTGATGACGTCGTCGATCAGAGCCAGCCGCTCGCGGAACGGGATGAACGAGGACTTCATCGCGTTGATGGTGAACCGCTCGAGGTCGCTCCAGCCGTAACCGAAGGCCTCGACCAGGCGCAGCATCTCCTGGCTCATCGTCGTATCGCTCATCAATCGGTTGTCGGTGTTGACCGTCACCCGGAACCGAAGCCTGGCCAACAGGGCGAACGGGTGCTCGGCGATGCTGGCGACGGCTCCGGTCTGGACGTTGCTGCTGGGGCACATCTCGAGCGGAATCCGCTTGTCCCGCAGGATCGAAGCCAACCGGCCGAGCTCCGCGTTCCCGTCGTCGTGCACCTCGATGTCGTCGACGATCCGCACGCCGTGGCCCAGGCGATCGGCACCGCAGAACGCGATCGCCTCGTGGATGGACGGCAGGCCGAACGCCTCCCCTGCGTGAATGGTGAAGCGCGCGTTGTTGTTCCGCATGTACTCGAAGGCATCCAGATGCCGCGTGGGCGGGTACCCAGCCTCCGCGCCCGCTATGTCGAAGCCGACGACGCCCTTGTCGCGGAACCGGATTGCCAGTTCGGCGATCTCCCTCGACCGGGCGGCATGCCGCATCGCGGTGACCAGGCAGCGCACCGTGATCGTCTTGCCGTCTGCTTCGGCCGCCTTCTCACCGTCGGCGAAGCCCGCCAGGACCGCATCGACGACGGCGTCGAGCGATAGCCCGCCATCGATGTGCAGTTCGGGGGCGAACCGGACCTCGGCGTAGACCACCGAGTCGGCGGCCAGGTCCTGGACACATTCGAAGGCCACCCGGTGCAGGGCCTCGGGTGTCTGCATGACGCCGACCGTGTGGGCGAACGGCTCCAGATAGCGGACCAACGATCCGCTGTGTGCGGCAGTGCGGAAGAACGCGGCCAGCTCGTCGACGTCGGTGACGGGCAGCCCGTCGTAGCCGAACTGGTCGGCCAGTTCCACCACCGTCGCGGGACGTAGCCCGCCGTCGAGGTGGTCGTGCAGTAGCGCCTTGGGCGCCTTCTGGATCATTTCGAGCGTCAACGGTGTCGTCATGACGTAATCCGATCGATGATCAAGGGGCGGTGCCCCGGGTGACTGGAGCCGACCGACCAGCCGCCGTCGAGTTCGGCCATCGCTCCATCGAAGCGCTCGGGGGTGTCGGTGTAGAGGGTGAACAGCGCTTCGCCGGCGACGACGGGCTCCCCGGGTCTGCGGTGGATGCGCAGCCCGGCGCCGAACTGCACCCGCCCCCCGGGTGTCGAGCGGCCCGCTCCGAGCCGCCACACCGCCAGACCCACCGCCATCGCGTCGATATCGCCCATCGTGCCACCGCGTGATGCGGTGACGGTCTCGGCATGGGCACCGATCGGGAGCGGTTGCGACAGATCCCCACCCTGGGCACCGACCAGCGCACGGAACCGGTCCATCGCAGTGCCGTCGCGCAACGTTTGCGCCGGGTCGACGTCGTCGATCCCCGCGGTCTCGAGCATCTCGCGCGCCAGCGCCACCGTCAGCTCCACTACGTCTTCCGGGCCGCCGCCGGCCAGTACGTCCATCGACTCGGTGACCTCGATGGCGTTGCCGACGGCCAGGCCCAGTGGCCGGTCCATGTCGGTGAGCAGCGCACGGGTGTCCACGCCCTGGGCGGTGCCCAGTTCGACCATCGTGCGGGCCAGCTCGCGTGCCTCGGCCTCGGTCTTGAGGAAGGCGCCGCGGCCCACCTTGGTGTCCAGCACTAGGGCCCGCGCCCCCTCGGACAGCTTCTTGCTCATGATCGAGCTGGCGATCAACGGCAGCGAATCAACCGTCGCGGTGACGTCGCGCAGCGCGTAGAGCTTGCGGTCGGCGGGCGCGAGGTCCCCCGCCGCGAAGACGACGGCGCCGATGTCCTGAAGCTGTTGTCGTATCCGAGCTTTGGACAGTTCAGCGGAGAAGCCTGCGATGGCCTCCAGCTTGTCGAGCGTGCCGCCGGTATGTCCAAGCCCGCGTCCGGAGGCTTGCGGCACGGCTGCCCCACAGGCCATGACGACCGGCACCAGAGGGATGGTGATCTTGTCACCGACGCCTCCGGTGGAGTGCTTGTCCACCAACCGCAACGGCTTGCCGTCGCGACGGAGGTCGCCGAAGTCGAAGCGCTCGCCGGAGTCGATCATCGCCGCCGTCCAGCGGGAGATCTCACCGGGAGTCATGCCCCGTAGGAAGATCGCCATGAGAAGCGCCGACATTTGCTCGTCGTGTACCAGGCCACGGGTGTAGCCGTCGATCACCCAGTCGATCGCGGCATCTGACAGGACGCCACCGTCGCGCTTGGTCCGGATGACCGTCGGAGCATCGAACGTGAACGGGGTCACTGTGATTGATTTCCGAGTTCCGTGCGCCCGAGGTCGTCCGGACCGAACGCGTGGGGCAACAGCTCGCCCAGCGGCCGTGGGCCGGCGGGATGGTCGATCAGCATCTCCGGCCCCCCGTGCTCCAGAAGCACTTGCCTGCAACGACCGCACGGCATGAGCAACGCTCCTGACCCGTCGACACACGTGAGCGCGACCAGCCTTCCGCCACCCCCGGAATGCAAGGCGCAGACCACAGAACACTCGGCACAGAGACCTAGACCATATGAGACATTCTCCACATTGCAGCCGACCAGGATTCGGTCATCGGCCGTCAGCGCCGCGGCGCCCACCGGGAACTGGGAGTAGGGGGCGTATGCCATCGCAGAGACCTCTATCGCCTTGACGCGCAACGCCTTCCAGTCAGCATCAGGCATCGTGCCAGGTCCGTCGCAAGGTTTCTGAATGCATTCCGAAGCTCCCGTTTCGTAACTCGAGTACTTAGGTAGGCAACCCTAACTTCGGTGATGAGAGGGCCGCCAACGGTTCCACGCTAGTTCTTTCGGGAGCACGATTGGGTTTAGAGTCGCCCCGAGGTCAGGCCCAGTTAGCACAGGTTCCTGTCCAACGTGAGCGAAGCGTCCACCGATGGCGTTGGAGGTCCGAGATGAGTACAGCTACAGCCGCGGATTCCGCGATACCCACCCCGCGATCGTCGTCGAAGCGCCGACGCACGCTTTACCGCGGTGACCCCGGCATGTGGTCCTGGGTTCTGCACCGCATCACCGGCGCCACCGTCTTCTTCTTCCTCTTCGTGCACGTGCTCGACACCGCACTCGTCCGGGTCAGTCCCGAGGCCTACAACGAGATCATCGACACCTACAAGACCCCCATCATCGGCCTCATGGAAATGGGCCTGGTGGTGGCGGTGCTCTACCACGCACTCAACGGCATCAGGATCATCCTGATCGACTTCTGGGAGCAGGGTCCCAAGTACCAGCGGTTGATGCTGTGGATAGTGCTGGGAGTCTGGATCACGGTGTTCATCGCCGCGCTGGGCGTGATGGGCATGCACATGGCGGAGCGTTTCCTGTGAGCGCTTCGGAGGGCAGGAGCGAAGCGACCCGGGAAGTGGTTTCGGAGGGCAGGAGCGAAGCGACCCGGGGATCAGTCCCCGTCCGGGGCGAGAACCCCTACGACCACGTCAGCGAGCGAGGCGGGCCCGCGCCCGTCCTGCAGCGCAGCCACGACAGGCCCGCCGGGCTGGACAACCCGCGCTCACCCCGGCACCGCAGCGCGATGCCGAACTTCGAGAAGTATGCGTGGCTGTTCATGCGCTTCTCCGGAATCGTGCTGGTGGTCCTGGCGCTCGGCCATCTCTTCATCGGCCTGATCTGGGACGGCGGCGTCTACCGAATCGACTTCAACTACGTAGCGCAGCGCTGGGCCTCGCCGTTCTGGCAGACCTGGGACCTGGTGCTGCTGTGGCTCGCCCAGCTCCACGGCGGCAACGGCATGCGCACGATCATCGCCGACTACGCCCGCAAGGACTCGACCAAATTTTGGCTGAACACCCTGCTTGCGTTGTCGATTCTGTTCACGCTGGTCCTTGGCACGTACGTGCTGTTGACCTTCGACGCGAACATCTCGTGAGCCGGAAGTGGGAGTCAAGGTGATCTTGAAATGATTGTTGAACACCGCTACGACGTCGTCATCGTGGGTGCGGGCGGCGCCGGAATGCGGGCAGCGGTCGAGGCCGGCCCCCGCGTGCGAACCGCCGTCCTGACCAAGCTGTACCCGACGCGCAGCCACACCGGTGCCGCACAGGGCGGCATGTGCGCCGCGCTGGCCAACGTCGAAGACGACAACTGGGAGTGGCACACCTTCGACACCGTCAAGGGCGGCGACTACCTCGCTGACCAGGACGCCGTCGAGATCATGTGCAAGGAAGCCATCGACGCGGTCTACGACCTCGAAAAGATGGGGATGCCATTCAACCGCACCCCCGAGGGCCGCATCGACCAGCGCCGCTTCGGCGGCCACACCCGGGACCACGGCAAGGCACCCGTGCGCCGCGCCTGCTACGCGGCCGACCGCACCGGACACATGATCCTGCAGACCCTGTACCAGAACTGCGTCAAGCACGACGTCGAGTTCTACAACGAGTTCTACGCGCTGGACCTGGTGCTCTCGGATACGCCGGGCGGGCCGGTGGCGTCGGGCATCGTCGCCTACGAGCTGGCGAGCGGTGACATTCACATCTTCCATACCAAGGCGATCGTCTTCGCCACCGGCGGGTCGGGGCGCATGTACAAGACCACCTCCAACGCGCACACGCTGACCGGGGACGGCCTCGGCATCGTGTTCCGCAAGGGACTCCCCTTGGAGGACATGGAGTTTCACCAGTTCCACCCGACAGGCCTGGCCGGCCTCGGCATTCTGATCTCCGAAGCCGTGCGCGGCGAGGGCGGACGCCTGCTCAACGCCGAGGGTGAACGGTTCATGGAGCGCTACGCGCCGACGATCGTCGACCTCGCGCCCCGCGACATCGTGGCGCGGTCGATGGTGCTCGAGGTACTCGAGGGCCGCGGCGCCGGACCCAACAAGGACTACGTCTACATCGACGTGCGCCACCTCGGCGCCGACGTGCTCGAGGCCAAGCTGCCCGACATCACCGAATTCGCCCGCACCTACCTGGGCGTCGACCCGGTCACCGAGCTAGTGCCGGTGTATCCGACGTGCCACTACGTGATGGGCGGCATCCCCACCACAGTCCACGGCCAGGTGCTGCGCGACAACTCCTCGATCGTGCCGGGGCTCTACGCCGCGGGCGAGTGCGCGTGCGTGTCGGTGCACGGTTCCAACCGGCTGGGCACGAATTCACTGCTGGACATCAACGTGTTCGGCCGACGCGCGGGCATCGCCGCCGCGAATTACGCACTGGGCCACGACTTCGTCGACATGCCGGAGACTCCCGCCGGCATGGTCACCAACTGGGTCGGCGACATCCTCTCCGAGCACGGCAACGAACGCGTCGCCGACATCCGCGGTGCGCTGCAGCAGTCGATGGACAACAACGCGGCCGTGTTCCGTACCGAGGAAACCCTCAAGCAGGCGCTCACAGACATCCATGCCCTCAAGGAGCGGTACGCCCGAATCACCGTGCAGGACAAGGGCAAGCGCTACAACAGCGACCTGCTTGAGGCCATCGAACTCGGCTTCCTGCTCGAACTGGCCGAGGTCACCGTCGTCGGCGCGCTCAACCGCAAGGAGTCCCGGGGCGGCCACGCCCGCGAGGACTACCCGAACCGTGACGACACCAACTACATGCGCCACACCATGGCGTACAAGGTCCTGGAGGGCAAGAGCGAAGCCACCGGCGGACCCGAACGAACTGGCGACTTGTTGAGCGACATCCGGCTGGACTACAAGCCCGTGGTCCAGACCCGTTATGAGCCGATGGAACGGAAGTACTGACCATGGCCCCGGTCTTGGAAGCCCCAGACAAGCCCGACAGTGGCGACGCCGCGACTCCTCCGATGCCCGAGGGCGCCGTGATGGTCACGCTGAAGATCGCGCGGTTCAACCCCGAGGATCCGGACGGCGCCGGCTTCCAGAGCTACCGGGTGCCGGCTCTGCCGTCGGACCGGCTGCTCAACCTGCTGCACTACGTGAAGTGGTATCTCGACGGAACGCTGACCTTCCGCCGGTCGTGCGCACACGGTGTGTGCGGCTCGGACGCCATGCGCATCAACGGCGTGAACCGGCTGGCGTGCAAGGTGCTGATGCGCGACATGCTGCCGAAGAAGCCCGGCAAGCAGCTGACGATCACGATCGAGCCGATTCGCGGGCTGCCCGTGGAGAAGGACCTCGTCGTCGACATGGAGCCGTTCTTCGACGCCTTCCGCGCGGTGAAGCCGTTCCTGATCACCAGCGGCAATCCGCCGACGCGGGAACGCATTCAGAGCCAAACCGACCGCGCTCGCTACGACGACACCACCAAGTGCATCCTCTGCGCGTGCTGCACGACCAGCTGCCCGGTGTTCTGGAACGAGGGTTCGTACTTCGGGCCCGCCGCCATCGTCAACGCCCACCGATTCATCTTCGACAGCCGCGACGAGGCCGCCGCCGAACGACTGGACATCCTCAACGAAGTCGACGGCGTGTGGCGCTGCCGCACCACCTTCAACTGCACCGAATCGTGCCCAAGGGGCATCCAGGTGACCAAGGCGATCCAAGAGGTCAAGCGCGCCTTGATGTTCGCCCGCTAAGTCGCGATTTCGGCGCGTTCAGTTGCGGTGAGCGCAACCACGCGCGCCGAAATCGCGGGGGCTGGGTGTCACACATTCGGGGGCTGTCTCGTCTGACGGATATGAGTACTCAACGACCTCGCATCGAGCCACTGTCCCCCGACAAGGCGCCGCTGATGGCGCGCCTGATGTACCGATACGCCAAGCGCCGTTTCGGCGAGGTGCCCGTGCCGTTCGCCGTCGGCGCCAACCACATGCCGCTGCTCGTCGCCAATGCCGTGCACGAGACGCTGCTGGAACGCGGTTCTAAGAAGCTGCCCGCCGACGTCCGAGAACTCGCGGTCTACTGGACCGCCCGCACGGTCGGGTGCTCGTGGTGCGTCGACTTCGGCGCCATGATGATCCGTCTCGACGGGCTGGACGTCGAACGGCTAAAGAAGATCGACGACTACGCGACCTCGCCGCTGTTCACCGACGACGAACGCGCGGCGATCGCCTACGCCGACGCCATGACCACCAACCCGCACCTGGTCACCGACGAGCAGGTCGCGGACCTGCGGCGCCGCTTCGGCGATGCGGGCGTCATGGAACTGACCTACCAGGTTGGCATCGAGAACATGCGCGCCAGGATGAACACCGCGCTGGGGATCACCGAGCAGGGCTTCAGCTCAGGCGACGCGTGCCGCGTTCCGTGGGCCGGTGAACAGCCCGCCTAGGCACCCAGCGGTGAGCCGGTGAACTTGTCCGGGTTGGCGATGTCCCAGATGGCGTAGACCCTTCCGTCGCGGACGGTCAGCGCCTGAATGTGCGGCTGCATCGCGGGCCATTCATCGGTGGCCTCGAATCCCTCCGTGACGACCCCCAGTTCACCGTTGACGAGCGCCAACTGGGCCGCCTCGAAGAACCTGGGCCCGTAGCGCTTGGCAAGGCCGAAGACGAAGCGGGCCACCTTGTCGGGACCGTGGATGACGCGGGCGGCAGTGGGCGCCTTGCGGTTCGAGTCTCCGGTGAACGTCACGTCGGGATGCAGGAGGCCGACGACCGCCTGCATGTCGCCGACGGCCATGGCCGCCATCAGCATTCCGACCACCTCGTCGTGCGACGGGTCGCGTGCCGGTGCCTCGGCGTCGGCCACCGTCCGTCTGGCCCTCGAACCGAGCTGCCGTGCCGCCACCGGACTGATGCCGAGCACATCGGCGATCTCGTCGAACGGCACGGCGAAGCCGTCGTGCAGGACGAAGGCCACCCGCTGATCCGGGGTGAGGCGTTCGAGCACCACCATCGCGGCGAAGCGGGCATCCTCTTCGGCGACGACGGCGGTCAGCGGGTCCGACCTGTCGAGCGGCGCCACCACGGGTTCGGGAAGCCACTCTCCGAAATACGTCTCGCGGCGGTGCGCAGCCGACCGGAGCCGGTCGAGCCCGATTCGGCTGACGACGGTCGTGAGCCACGCCCGCAGGTCGGCGATCTCGTCGCGCCGCGACCCAAGGGCATCCCAGCGCAGCCACGCGTCCTGCACCGCATCCTCGGCGTCGGCGAACGTGCCGGTGAGCCGGTAGGCCACGGCAAGGAGGTGTGACCGCAACCGCTCGAATTCGTCGGCTCGCTGCGCGGTGGTCACGCGTCCAGGGTAGTGCCCGCTTCGATTCAGAACCAGGCCGCGAAGTCGTCCTTGGCGATCATGCAGTGCACACCCTTGACTGCGTCCACCACCTGGCTCACCTCGAAGTCTGCGGCAGCCGAAAGGTAGGCCATGACAACGGGTTCGGGAATGGCGAAGCGCTGAGACAAGAACGCGACGGCATTTCGGACGGCCTTGCGCATGGCCTCGTCGAGATCGACGTCCATACCGGTGGGAATCCAGTGCGACGCCGTCTCGACCATCGGTGACGTCAGTGGGCCGATCGCCTGCGTACGCTCGTCGGCTCGGAGCACGGAGAGCCGTACGGTCGCGCGCAGCGGTGCCTCGAGCGCCGTCAGCGCCACCTCGCCGTTGCCCTGCGCGAAGTGCGGGTCGCCGACGTAGAAAAGCGCCCCATCGACCTGCACTGGCAGGAACACGGTGGCTCCCGCCACGGCGTGTTTGACGTCCATGTTGCCGCCGTGGTCGCCAGGCGGCACCGACGGGACGGGCTCGCCGGTGTCGCGAGCCACCCCCATCAAGCCGAGGAAGGGTGCCAGCGGGAACTGCAGGAACCGTTCTGCGACGGCGATTCTCGCGCGGCTACCCGACGGATCGACCTCGCAGAAGTGGCTGAACATCATCCCCTCAGCCGGCAACTCGTCCGGCAGCGCCCCGAATCCGTGCCTCATGCTGATGAAGCCGTACGGCGCGCGCTGCGTCAGCTCGACGACGTCGATGCGCAGCACGTCGCCGGCGCGGGCCTGGCTCACCGCGATGGGCCCGGTCACCACGTGAGGTCCGTCGTCGATCTCGTGGTGGGGGCCGTCTGCGGCGATGGCGATCATGTCGGCGAGTACCTCGGCCTCACGGACACCGAAGTCGGCAAGGAAGCCGACCGGATCGCGGCCCTGATCCTCGAGGATGCCTTCGTGACTCACCGTGTCGATGGTGATGGTGTCGCCGCTCGCGACTTCCATCACGGGTGCCGTGGCGGCGTTGGGCAGCCAGCCCCAGTGCACCTCGTCGGGCCGCGACGGCAGGTAATGCCTGCCGGGCAGCGACCCCGACCCCGACTGCAGGACCGTGCGAGCCGAAGTGGTCGACGGGACAGGTGGCATTGGTGCGCTCCTTCTAGACTGCCGCCGCGCGCATGGCGCTCATGAATCGGCGGGTGACTTCGTGTGTGGGAGAACCGATCACGTCGGCGGCCGGTCCCTCTTCGAGGATGGCGCCACCGGCCATGAACACCACCCGGTCGGCGATCTCACTGGCGAAGCCGAGCTGGTGGGTGGCGATGACCATCGTCAGGGCGTGCCGGTAGGCAAGGTCACGAATGACGTCGAGCACGCCGGCGATGAGTTCTGGGTCCAGCGCGCTGGTGGGCTCGTCGAGAAGCAGCACCCGCGGGTTGAGGGCCAGCGCCCGCGCGATGCCGACCCGTTGCTGCTGACCGCCGGAGAGCTGCCGCGGCAGGGCATCTGCCCGCGGCCCCATGCCGACCTTCGCCAGCAGTGCATCGGCGGCCTCCTCCGCTTGCGGCTTGGGTGTGCCCGTCCAGTTCAGCGGCCCGGCGACATTGGCGCGTGCCGACAGGTGGCTGAAGAGGTTGAAGTGCTGGAAGACCATCCCGATGCCGAGCTGTTGGCGCTGTTCGGCGGCCTGGCGCGCTGAAAGGGGCCGTCGTCGTTCGTCGAACCCGATCCGGGTGCTGGCCACCGTGATCGTTCCCGCGTCGACGTCGGTGAGCCCGTTGATCATCTGCAGCAGCGTGCTCTTGCCGGAACCACTCGGCCCCAGCAACGCGACCACCTCGCCCGACCGGATGCTTAGGTCCACTCCGTCGAAGATGGTGTGCTCACCGTACGACTTGCGCACTCCGATCAATCGGATCAACTCCGGGCCGATGCTTCGATTCACGGCCGCATCGAGAACCACACCGGGTTGGGCCACCCCAGGTGACGGGGCCGGTGCTGCCTGGCTGCGCGGCAGCGGCACCAGCCGCGACAACACCGAGCGCCGGTGGCCGCGGTCGAGGTTGAGCGCGTCCTCGAGCAGCAGCTGCACCATGGTCAGAACGCCGGTCAGCGCCAGGTACATCACGCCGGTGGCGAAGTAGATGGAGAAGTAGTCGAACGTTGCCGACGTCAGCTGCTGTGTGCGCAAGGTCAATTCGGGTACCGCGATGATGGAGGCCAGTGCGGAGTTCTTCATCGTGGCGATGGCCTCGTTGCTGAGTGCCGGTACCGACAGCCGGGCCACCTGCGGCACGACGATGCGCCGCGCCACCACTGTGGGGACCAGTCCCAGCGCCCGCGCCGCGGCCAGCTGACCGGGGTCGACGGCTCGCACCCCGGAGCGGAAGATCTCGGCGAAGAACGCCGCCTCGTTCATCGCCAGTGCGACCGAGGCCGCCATCAGCGGCGGAAACGAGATCCCGGCATGCGGCAGCGCGGTGAACACGAAGACCATCTGCAGGATCAGCGGAGTGCCCCGATAGATGACCACATAGGTGCGGGCCAGCACGGTGAGCGGTTTGAACCGCGTCAGCTGCGCCAGGGCCAGGATCAATCCAAGCAGCAGCCCGCCGGCAAAGCCGTACAGCGTCAGCTGCAGGGTGAAGACGATGCCGTCGAGCAGCCAGCCGGTGGTCAGGTAGTGGGCGAACTTGTCCATCAGTCGGCGCTGAGCACGCTCGGCTGTGCCACTGCGTTCTCGTCGAGCTTCCACTTACTGGCGAGTTTGGCTTGCAGGCCGGCGGATTGGATCTCGGTCACGGCGCCGACGACGGCGTCGCGCAGGTCGTGATTGTCCTTGGGCACGCCGATGCCGATGGTGTAGTCGAGCATCACGGTGTCGGCCGACGCCAGATCGTCGGGGTGTGCGGCGATGTAGCGCTTCACGGTGTTGACGTCGTTCATGTAAGCGTCGGCGCGTGCGGCGAGGATGGCCTGCACGCAGTCGGAGCTGTTGTCGAACAGGCTGGTGGTGGGGGCGGGCTTGCCCTGGGACTGGCATTGGGGACGGACGGCGTCAACCAGCGGCACCTCGACGTAGCCCTTGTTCAGCGCGACGGTCAGGCCACACAGCGACGGGTCGATGCCGGTGATCTTCTTCGGGTTGCCGGTCTTGACCAGGATGCCGTCGAAGACCTTCGAGTAGCTGACGAAGTCCACGCCACCCTGGGCCCGTTCCTTCGTCGCGTACAGGTTCGACAGAATCCAGTCGGCGCGCCCGCTGGCCACGGTCGGGACCAGTTCGGAGAAGCCGACGGGCACGTAGCTCACCGAAAAGCCCAGACAGGCGCCGATCGCATCGCCCAGGTCGATGTCGAACCCCTGGTACTTGCCGGGGTCGGTGGGATCGACGGTCTCATAGCCGGGGGTGTAGGGATTGATCGCATTGCGCATCGTCTTGCCCCCAAGGCCGGGATGATCCTGGCGCAGCTTGGCGCAGGCGGGCGAGTTGGCGATATCGGCGTAGTCGCCGCTCGACGAAGTCTGGGAGGGGTCGTCCGTCGAGCATCCAGCAAGAGCGGCGACAGCGCACAGCGCGACAACGAGTGTCCGCACGGCCAGTGAAGTCATGAGAGCTCCCTCCGCATTGGCCGGATGGTCCGACCAAGTTACCTCCGTGAGGCTAGGACGCGAGCGCGCATCGCGACACC
>NZ_JAVROT010000353.1:0-19351 GCF_032162605.1 Mycobacterium sp.
GGCTTTTTGGCTCGTATGGCTGCGCATCTAGGCTTCGGCGGGTTTCGCGGCGAGTCCTTCCGGACCGAGCGGGTCGCCCGATCGTGCGGTCACAGAATTCACTTCATTCACAAAGGTCACAGGCCAGATCTGTCTAGAAGGTCTCTGGGCCGAGTCGTAATCGTTAGCCAACCGCGACGTCGCAACTCGGCGTTGACGGCCGAAATGAACCACATCGGCGTGATTCACTAACGCTCGCAAAGCAACGGCGATTGCTTGGACATGAGAGAGGACGGTTGGTTGCCGTTATGAAGTTCGTCAGAAACATTCGTGGCATGTGGTTGCGCCGTCTGGTCGTTGGACTCGTGGCGGCGGTAACCCTGCCCGGGCTGATCGGCTTCGTCGGGGGTTCGGCGATGGCGGGAGCGTTCTCCCGGCCTGGCTTGCCGGTGGAGTACCTGGACGTGTTCTCCCCGTCGATGAACCGGAACATCAGGGTGCAGTTCCAAGGTGGCGGCCCGCACGCCGTCTACCTGCTCGACGGCCTTCGCGCGCAGGACGACTACAGCGGCTGGGACATCAACACGCCCGCATTCGAGTGGACCTACCAGTCCGGCCTGTCGACCGTGATGCCGGTCGGTGGCCAGTCCAGCTTCTACACCGACTGGTACCAGCCGTCGCAGGGCAACGGCCAGGACTACACCTACAAGTGGGAGACGTTCCTGACTCAGGAACTGCCTGCCTTCCTCGAAAGCAACTACGGCGTCTCGCAGAACGGCAATGCCGTCGTCGGTCTGTCCATGGCGGGCGGCGCGGCGCTGACGTACGCGATCTACCACCCGCAGATGTGGACCTACGCAGCATCGCTGTCTGGCTTCCTCAACCCCTCCGAGGGCTGGTGGCCGATGTTGATCGGGCTGGCGATGAACGACGCGGGTGGCTACAACGCCGAGAGCATGTGGGGTCCGTCGAGTGACCCGGCGTGGAAGCGCAACGACCCGATGGTCAACGTCAACCAGCTGGTCGCCAACAACACCAGGGTGTGGATCTACTGCGGCACCGGGACGCCGTCGGATCTGGACTCCGGCGACTCGGGTGGCAACCTGATGTCGGCGCAGTTCCTCGAGGGGTTCACGCTGCGGACGAACGCGACCTTCCGGGACAACTACCTGGCCGCGGGCGGCACCAACGGTGTGTTCAACTTCCCGGCCACCGGCACCCACAGTTGGGGCTACTGGGGTCAGCAGCTGCAGCAGATGATCCCCGACATCCAACGGACGCTGGGAGCTCAGGCCACCGCCTGATAACTGAAGGACCAGAAAGGTCAGGAAGCCTGCCGTCACCCCCGGACGGCAGGCTTCCTGCTTTCATGGGTGGGTGTCCCCTGCCCCGCTGCCCGTTCGTCGTAATCGTGAGTGCCCGAGTCCCCGGAGGTGGCGATGCAGTACGCCCTGATTATCTACCCCGAGCCCGGTCTGGAGCAGGCGCTGCACGATGATGCGCGCGAGGCGGCGTACGCCGAGTATTTCGCGCTGGCCGATGACGCGCGGGTCCTCAGCGCGGCGCAGCTGCAGGCCGCCGAGACGGCGACCAGCGTGCGCGTCGTCGGAGGTCGCACGCTGATGACCGACGGCCGTTCGCGGACACCAAGGAGGTGCTCGGCGGCTTCGCCCTGGTCGAGGCCGCCAACCTGGATGAGGCCATCGAGCTGGCGGTGCGGATCCCGGCCGTCCGGCTCGGCGGTGCTGTGGAGGTCCGGCCGGTGGTGCAACGCTGACCGTCCTCGAGGAGGTCTTCCGAGGCGAGCGGAGCCGAGTGCTGGCTTCGCTGGTCGGGTTCCTCGGTGACTTCGACAAGGCCGAGGACGGAGTCAGGAGGCGTTCGCGATCGCAGCGGAGCGCTGGCCCGTATCGGGCTTCCCTGCCAACCCGGGTGCGTGGCTGGTGACGACGGCCCGCAACCGGGCGATCGACCGGATCCGCCGGGAACGCACCCTGGCCGAGAAGATCCATCTGCTGTCGGCTCCGGAGGTCGCCATGGACTACGCCGACGAGACGGTGTTCGACGAGAGGGCGATCAAAGACGAACGGCTTGAGCTGATCCTCACCTGCTGCCATCCGGCGCTGCCGTTGGAGGGGCAGGTGGCGCTCACCCTGCGAGCCGTCGGTGGCCTGGATACCGCCGACATCGCCGGCGCGTTCTTGGTCTCCGAAGAGACCATGAAGCGTCGCCTCTCGCGGGCCAACGCCAAGATCAAGGCGACGGGGATCCCGTTCGCGATTCCCGACGCGCACGTGCTTCCAGAGCGCCTCGATGCGGTGTTGGCCGTCATCTACCTGATCTACAACGAGGGATACGGAGGCCGGGTCGACCTCGGCGCCGAAGCGATCCATCTGGGGCGAGTGCTCGCCGTCCTGATGCTGGACGAACCGGAGGTGCACGGCCTTCTCGCCCTGATGATGATCCACCACTCCCGCCGACGGGCCCGGTTCGCCGGTGACGACCTCGTGTTGCTCGAGGATCAGGACCGTTCGCTGTGGGACATGCGCGAGATCGAAGCAGGACGGAAGGCGCTCGACCAGGCGATCGCGCTGGACGGCCGCGGCGCCTACGTCATCCAGGCCGCGATCGCGTCGCTGCAGACACGCGAGCGGGTCGACTGGCCGCAGGTCGCCGCGATGTACCGGCGACTGGTCGAACTCACCGGCTCCCCGGTTGTTGAACTCAACCGCGCCGTGGCCCTCGCCCAGGCCGGCGATCCCGCCGCGGCGCTACACGCCGGCGACCGCCTCGATCTGGATGGCTATCTCTATCTGCATTCGACCCGCGGCGAGCTGCTAAGGCGGCTCGGCCGCGACGACGAGTCCCGAGCGGCGTACCGCCGTGCGCTCGAGCTGGCCACCTCGATCCCCGAGCGGCGTTTCCTCGGTGGGCGGCTCGACGAACTCTGACCCGGACTGTCCCCAGCACGGGAAACCGTTCGTCGCTTGGACATGAGCGACAAACTTTCCCACCTCCCGCGCAACAGGCGCGGCACCGCATTCAGGGAGTCCACGCACTCCGCCCCCACGGCCGTCGCGATTCCCGGCTACCTGGCCGGCACGTGGAAGGTCGACCCGATGCACTCCGAGATCGCGTTCGCCGTCCGCTTGCTGACGGTCGGCAAGATGCGCGGCCGGTTCAGCAGGTATGACGTCGCGCTCGTCACTAGCGAGGAACCACTCGGCTCGTCGGTTGCCGCGACGATCGAGCTGGCGTCCATCGACAGCCGCAACGAGAAACGCGACAACCACCTCCGGTCCGCCGACCTCCTCGCAGTCGACGCGCACCCGACGGGGAGCTATCGTTCAACCGACATCCGGCACACCGACGACGGCTGGGTCATCGGCGGTGAGCTGACGTTGCACGGCGTCACCCGCTACGTGCCGCTCACGGTCACCGAGAACCGGTTCGGCCCAGACGCGAACGGCGGCCGGCGCGTCCGCTTCTGCGCGACCGCGCAGATCAGCCGCGGCGAATTCGGTATCGATCGATGGAATCGTGGCGGCGTCGTGATCGGCGACAAGGTGTCGATCAGCCTGGAGATCGAGGCCGTCCGTCAGACGTGACGCAGGCGGGTCACACCGAAACCAACGAAGGACTGAAATGTCAACTGCCCAAGTAACAACCAACAAAGCGGCGTTCGCCCGCCTTCTCGACGGCATCAATGGCGGTGATCCGGCATTCCTCGCGAAGACGATCGACGAGGTTTTCGAGCCCGACGCGCGGATCAGTACGCAAACGCCCATTGACGAGACCGGTTCGCAAGCAATGAAAGAGGTGTTCACCAGGCTCCACCGGGCCTTCCCGGACCTTCACGTTGCGGTCGAGGACGTGATCGCCGAGGGGGACAAGGTCGTCAGCAGGAACACAGTCACTGGGACCCACCAGGGTGAATACCTGGGTATCCCGCCAACCGGCATATCCGTCACCTACGACGAGATCTTCATCGTCCGCTTCGTGAACGGCCGAGTCGCCGAGACCTGGGGGGTCGTCGACGTCCTCTCACAGATGAGACAGCTCGGTGCAATCCGTCCGTAGAGCCCCGGCCCTACCCCTGAAGTGTCGGCCGGATCGTGATGTCGCCGATCTCGACGTCGTGGGGCTGCTCGATCGCGAACGCGATGGCCCGTGCGACGGCGTCCGGCGCGAGTCCGAACGAGTCCATACCGGAACGAATCCGGTCCCGCAGAACGGGGTCGTCGATGGATCCGTCGAGTTCGGTGCGGACGAACCCCGGCGAGATGGAGGTGGTCCGCACCACGCCGTCCGTCGACTCCTGACGCAGTCCCTCCATCAGCGTGCGCACGGCGTTCTTCGTCGCCGCATAGACCGCCATGTCGGGAACGATCTTCAATCCTGCCGTCGACACCGTGGTCACGAAGTGACCACTTCCCTGACGGCGGAACACCGGCATGGCCGCGGCGATGCCGTACAGCACGCCGCGCAGATTGACGTCGATCATCGCCGACCAGCCGTCGACGTCTGCATCGCCGACGGGTCCGATCTTGCTGATCCCGGCATTGGAAACCAGCACGTCGAGCGTGCCGAACTCATCCACCGCGCGGCCGACCAACCGGTCCAGATCCTCGCGGCGGGTGACATCCGTGGTGTCGACCAGCACCGCCGCGCCCTGCTCCCGCAACTCGGTGGCAAGTCGCTCCAGGCGATCCGTCCGACGCGCTCCGAGGACCACCGTGGCGCCGCGGGCCGCCAGCAGCCGCGCGGTCGCCTCGCCGATGCCGCTACTCGCACCGGTGACGGCCACGACCTTGCCCGCCAAGGAGATCGTCATCGAATCCTCAAGATCAACTTGCCGCGGGTGTGGCGTTCCTCGAGCGCACGGTAGGCATCCCGCACCTGATCCATTGGGAACACGCGAGCGACCGGCACCTCCAGTTCGCCCGCCGCGATCAGCCCTGCCAGCTCGGCCAGTACGGCGGCGCTGGTGGCGTCGGCGCTGCCCTCGCTCTTGACGCCGAACCGCTCCACGGCGGCGAAGTCGATGATCGTGTCGACCCGGTCGGGCGTGACGCGCAACTCGTCGACGGCCACTTCTACGTAGCCTCCGCCGAACAGGTCGAGGAAGGCGTCGACCCGGCCCGTCGGTGATGCGGCCCGGAGCCGGTCCGCTAAGTCGTCGCCATAGTTGACGGGAATGGCGCGGTGCGCCGACAACCAGTCGTCGTTCGCAGGACCCGCGATGCCGAGCACCGTTGCGCCGGAACGCTTGGCGAGCTGCACGGCGATGGTGCCAACCCCGCCCGCCGCACCGGAGATGGCCACGGTGTCGCCCGTCTTTAGGTTCACCGATCGCACGGCGGCATACGCGGTGGCCCCCGCGACGTACAGGCCGCCGGCCACGTCCCAAGGCACGGCCGTGGGCTTCGGCGTCAGCTGCGCGGCCGGTACCACCACGAACTCGGCCTGACTGGAGCGCGCCAAGGAGAAACCGATCACCTCGTCGCCCACGGCGAAGTCCAGCACGCCGGCCCCCAGTTCGGCGACCACGCCGGCCAGGTCACTGCCCTGTCCCGACGGGAACGTCGCGGGCCAGCGGTCGTGCAGGGCGCCGCGGCGAATCATCGCCTCACCCGGATTGATGCCCGCCGCCTTCACCGCGACGAGCACCTCACCGTCGGACGGCACCGGACGGGCGACGTCGCGCACCTCCAAAACGTCGATGTCTCCGTACGCGTCGAACCGGACTGCCTTCGAAGTGAGAGCCATGCCACCTACGACCCCTGCGGCGGGACGACTATTCCCTCACAGGGACCGCTCAGGCGCCGGCCCTAGCGTGCTCGTCGTGAGCGAATCGGCGCCGGACCAGCGGCGTTCGCTGCCACGTTCGGCTCTCGGCGATGTGGGGTGTCGGACTCCTCGTGGAAGTGGCGATCCGTTTGGTGGTCATCGCCAACCTCTCGGTCGATCTGGCCAACGGCGTGAACTCGGCGATCACCCTGCCCGTCATCGGTGTGCTGATGTTGGCGACCGTCGTCGTCACCCGGAGGTCTGCGGTCCCGGAAGCCGTCCCGGCAGCAGTGGCCCCGCAATAGCCGGGGAACAAACCACACCCCGCCAAGGTTGAGCGCATCAGGCTGAACTTTGGAGGATTTAGATGTCAGAAAACATCGCAGTTCCGGTCCTGTTCGTCAGCGAGCCGATCGTGCTGCCAGGGATGGTCGTGCCGGTCGAGTTGGACGACGCCGCCAGGACCGCGGTCGACGCCGCCCAGGCGAGCGAGAGCGGGAAGCTGCTGATCGCGCCCCGGCTGGAGGACCGCTATCCCACGTACGGCGTGATCGCATCGATCGTGCAGGTGGGACGGATCCCCGGCGGTGGCGCCGCCGCGGTGGTCCGCGGCGAACGTCGCGCTCACATAGGGTCGGGGACCACCGGCTCCGGTGCGGCGCTCTGGGTCGAGGTGACCGAGGAGTCCGAGGTCGAACCGACCGACGAGACCAAGGCGCTCGCCGCCGAGTACAAGAAGCTGCTGCTGGCCATGCTGCAACGCCGCGAGGCCTGGCAGATCGTCGACGTGGTCAACAAGATCAGCGACCCGTCTGCACTGGCCGACACCGCCGGCTACGCGTCCTACCTGACCGACGTGCAGAAGCGGCAGCTGTTGGAGACCGAGGACGTGGCCGAACGGCTGCGCAGCCTGATCGACTGGACCGGCGCCCTGTTGGCCGAGGTCGAGGTCAACGACAAGATCGCCGACGACGTGCGCAGCGGCATGGAGAAGACGCAGAAGGAGTTCCTCCTGCGTCAACAACTCGCCGCGATCCGCAAGGAACTCGGCGAAGGCGAACCCGACGGGTCCGACGATTACCGGGCCCGCGTCGAGGAGGCCGACCTGCCTGAGAAGGTCCGCGAGGCCGCAATGCGTGAGGTCGGCAAGCTGGAACGCTCCAGCGAACAGAGCCCCGAGGGCGGTTGGATCCGCACCTGGCTGGACACCGTGCTCGACCTGCCGTGGAACGTGACCACCGAGGACTCCACAAATCTGACACTCGCCAGGGAAGTCCTAGACGCCGATCACCACGGGTTGGAGGACGTCAAGGACCGCATCGTCGAGTACCTGGCCGTGCGGGCCCGTCGTTCTGAGCGCGGACTGCAGGTCGTCGGCGGCCGTGGCTCCGGTGCCGTCATGGTGCTGGCAGGGCCTCCCGGCGTCGGCAAGACTTCGCTGGGTGAGAGCGTCGCGCGTGCCCTTGGTCGCAAGTTCGTCCGCGTCGCCCTCGGCGGTGTGCGGGACGAGGCGGAGATCCGCGGTCACCGGCGCACCTACGTGGGCGCCTTGCCCGGTCGCCTGGTGCGCGCCATCGGCGAGGCGGGCTCGATGAACCCCGTCGTGCTGCTCGACGAGATCGACAAGGTGGGTTCGGACTACCGCGGCGATCCGAGCGCGGCGCTGCTCGAGGTGCTGGACCCGGCGCAGAATCACACGTTCCGGGATCACTACCTTGACCTGGACCTCGACCTGTCGGACGTGGTGTTCCTGGCCACGGCCAACGTGATCGAGAACATCCCGTCAGCGCTGCTGGACCGGATGGAACTGGTGCAAATCGACGGATACACCTCCGACGACAAGGTCGCCATCGCCCGCGACTTCCTGCTGCCGAGGCAGCGGGACCGGGCGGCGCTGACCTCCGACGAGGTGGTGGTCACCGACGACGCACTGCGCAAGATCGCCGCCGACTACACCCGCGAACCGGGGGTTCGGCAGTTCGAGCGGCTGCTCGCCAAGGCGATGCGCAAGGCCACCACGAAGCTCGCGGCAGACGAAGCACCGTTGATCATCGACGAACCGGATCTGGTTGGCTACCTTGGCCGTCCACGCTTCACTCCGGAATCGGAGGAACGCACGGCGGTCCCTGGCGTCGCAACCGGCCTGGCGGTCACCGGACTCGGTGGCGACGTGCTGTTCATCGAGGTGAACGCCAACGACGGAGAACCGGGCCTGAAGCTGACCGGTCAGCTGGGTGACGTGATGAAGGAGTCGGCGCAGATCGCGCTGTCCTACGTGCGCGCCCACGCCGAGCAGTTGGGCGTCGACCCCAAGGCGCTGGATCGACAGATCCACGTCCACGTGCCAGCGGGAGCGGTGCCGAAGGACGGTCCGTCGGCCGGCGTCACCATGGTCACGGCCCTGGTGTCGATGGCGACCGGGCGCCAGGTCCGCGCCGACGTCGGCATGACCGGCGAGGTGACGCTGAACGGTCGGGTGCTGCCCATCGGCGGTGTGAAGCAGAAGCTGCTCGCCGCTCAGCGGGCCGGCCTGAAGACGGTGTTCATTCCGCAACGCAACGAGGCCGACCTGGACGACGTGCCTGCCGAGGTGCTCGACGCGCTGGAGGTCAAGCCGATGACCGACGTCGCCGAGATCGTGGCCCAAGCGTTGGAGCCGGCGGCCGAGGCCTCGACGCAGGCCGCCTGAGGAAGAATCAGCGCGAGCGCGCGTGTTTGTGCACGGGTGACGGCGTGTCACCGTACAAACACGCGCGCTCGGCGTTGATGAGGAGGACGGACACATGCCAAGACGCGGAGAACCGTTGCGCAAGCTCGGGTTCCTGACCATCGGCCGCTTCGACGCCGACGATCCGGGACCCGGTATCGAGGAGACGCTCCAAGTGATCGAGCGCGCCGAGGCACTCGGTTACGACAGCGTGTGGCTGCGCTGTCGCCACCTGCAGCCCGGCATCTCCTCCCCGGTGGCCATCATGGCGGCGGCCAGTCAGCGCACATCGCGCATCGAGCTCGGCACCGCGGTCATTCCGCTCGGTCTGGAGAACCCGTTCCGACTCGCCGAGGACCTGGCCACCGTGGACATCCTCTCGGGCGGCCGGATCAACCCCGGCGTCTCGGTGGGCACCCCGATGCTCTACGACCACTACAGGCAAGCGCTGTATCCGAACACCCACGACGTCGAGGACTTCTCCAAGGAGCGGGTGCTGCGCCTGTTGCGCGGCCTGCGCGGCGAGGCCGTGAGCGACTTCGAGGGCATCGTCGGCATCGAGCAGTTCGCCAACAGGATCCAGCCACACTCCCCCGGCCTGGCCGACCGCGTCTGGTACGGCGGCGGCACGAGCTCGGCGACGTGGGCCGGGGAACAGCGCATCAACTACCTGACCAGTTCGGTCGTCAGCGTCGACGGTACCGAGTCGCGGGACTTCGCCACGATCCAGGGCGAGAACATCGACGCCTACCGGACAGCCATCGCGGCGCATCACCCGAACCCCGAAAGTGCCCGGGTGTCACAGGGTTTGGTTGTCATTCCCACCGACTCCGCCACCGACGACCAGGTCCGGAGATACCGCGAATACGCGGCAAGCCGGTTCGAGCGCACCAAGTCACCGCAGGGGCTTCAGCCGAATGTCGCCGGCGGCCCGGCTCCCCGCGGCATGCTGTTCTCCCCCGACTACGTCGGCACGTCCGACGAGTTGGCCGATCAGCTGTATGCCCACGCGGGCTTTCAGCGCGCCGACGAGGTGGCGTTCGCGTTGCCGTTCACCTTCGCCGCGGACGACTACCGGCAGATCGTCACGGATCTCGCCGAGAGGTTGGGGCCCCGCCTCGGCTGGGAGCCCGCAACCGACTGAACGCGGCACTGGCGACGTCCGGGGGTGGCCACCACCCCCGCAGAGTGACTAGCGTCGAGAACATGGCGTACGACGAGGAACTCGCCAATCGCATCAGGGAGCTGACGGCCACCGAACGCGGTGTCGAGGAGAAGCGCATGTTCGGTGGCCTCGCGTTCCTGATCGGCGGCCACATGTCGGTCGCCGCGAGCGGTCGCGGCGGCCTGATGGTAAGGGTGCCGCCGGACGAGACGGAGAATCTGCTGAGGCGCGAACACGTCGAGCCGATGGTGATGGCGGGCAGGGAGACTCGCGGCTGGGTGAGGGTCTCCGGCGACGGTGTGCGAACGAAGCGGCAGTTGCAGTCCTGGGTGTCGAGGGGCGTGGCCCACGCCAAGAGTCTGCCGCCCATGTAGCGGGAGCATTTGTCGTGACCCGCGACCACGTCGTCAAACCCCCGACCAGTAAGGAGTAGTGACATGCCCACATTCGTCATCATCGGCGGTGGCCTGGCGGGCGCCAAGGCTGCAGAAGCATTGCGGGACAACGGCTTCGACGGAGAGATCGTTCTCTTCGGAGCGGAGGAACACCTGCCCTACGAACGTCCGCCGCTATCCAAGGACTATCTCGCGGAAAAGAAGGGGCTCCCGGACTTCACCGTCAACACCGAAGACTGGTACCGCGAGCACGACGTCGACCTCAGGCTCGGCACCGAGGTCACCGGCATCGACCGGCTGACGCACTCCGTGGGCTTCGACGAGGGCCACCACCAGGGCTACGACAAACTTCTGCTCGCCACCGGCTCGAGTTCACGCCGCCCTCCGATTCCCGGCGGCGACGCGGACGGTGTGCACTACCTGCGCACCGTCGACGACGCATCCGATCTCCTCGCCGTCCTGACCAAAGGTGCCCGGTTGGCCGTCGTCGGCGCGGGCTGGATCGGACTCGAGGTCGCCGCGAGTGCCCGTGAACGCGGCGTCGAGGTGACGGTGGTGGAGAGCGCGGAGCTTCCGCTGCTCGGCGCGCTCGGCCGCGAGGCCGCCGAGGTGTTCGCCAAGTTGCACCGCGAACACGACGTCGACCTGCGCCTGAAGACGTCGGTGGAGCAGATCACCACCGACGGCGGAAAGGCGACCGGTCTGAAGCTCGGTGACGGGTCGACGGTGAGCGCGGACGCCGTGTTGGTCGCGGTGGGAGCCAAGCCCAACACCGAGCTCGCCGAGAAGGCAGGCCTGGAGCTTGCCGAGGGTGGAGTCCTGGTCGACGCATCACTGAAGACCAGCGACGACGACGTGTACGCCGTCGGTGACATCGCGGCCGCCGAGAATCCACTCTTCGGCACCCGGGTCCGCACCGAACACTGGGCCAACGCGCTCAAGCAGCCGGCGGTGGCCGTCGCGGGCATGATGGGAAACCCGGGCGTCTACGACGAGCTGCCCTACTTCTTCACCGACCAGTACGACCTGGGGATGGAGTACGTCGGACACGCAGGAGACTACGCCTCGGCGGTGTTCCGCGGCGACCCAGACGCACGAGAGTTCACCGTGTTCTGGCTCGATGCCGAGAGCCGGGTGCTGGCCGGAATGAACGTCAACGTCTGGGAGGGACTCGACGACATCAAGGACCTGATCCGGTCCCGCAAGCCGGTGGATGCCGGGCGTCTTGCCGACGCCGACGTCCCACTGGGGGAGCTCGGCGGTTGATGTCCCCGGCGCAGATCTGAGGCGTAGGTGAGAATGGACGGCAGTCGTCCAACGGTGCAGGGGGTCGGGTGAGCGCAGCGACGTGCGGGGAACCGCTGTCGCTGGCGCGCATCCCCGCGGATCGGATCATGCGGCTCGCCGGGCTGACCGACGAGCAGCTCGCAGTGAGTCTGGATCCGCTTCCGGACGGCGCACCCGTCGTCATCCGCTATCGGCTCCCCGGCGTGTCCCCGTCACCGTCGGCGCTGGTCGACGACGCACTGGACCGGCTCCAGTCGATGGCCATCGATCTGTTTCCCGCGTGGCTGCCGGAAGCAGGCGTGCTCGACGCAAGCAGCGACCTCGACCGACGAGTGGTCCGCCAACTGGCGCATCGCCGGGCCGCGGACAGCAAGCACTTCGGTCCGTACCTCGCCGACTTGGCGGACGTGGCGCTCAGCGGGTGCGCCGCGGACCGCCGGTTCGGACCGCAGATGCGGGCCTGCGGCCTGGCCAGGGTGATCGGTGAAAGCTACGGCCGTGTCGGCGTCGTCCTGCTGATCGGTCCCGGTCCCGACGGCGACGCCTGCCAGAGAGGCGCAGCCACCGCCTGCGAGTGGCTGGTCGCACACGGCGGCATCGGCGTCTGGCTCACCGCGGGCGCCATGTCCGCCATCGACCGATATCCGACGTGGCAGCTGTCGGTGCCGGAGTTCGTCGACACGCTTGCGTCAGGCGAGCCCATCGAGGCGGCACCGGTCGACTACCCGGCACTGCTGGGCAGGCCACACCCCGCCAGTGCGGCCGAACAGATGCTCGAGCGCTGCCTGGCTCAGTACGACTGGGCAACGGGCCGGATTTGGAACCAGGAGTACGCCAGTCACTCGCTGGCGCCGCCCATTCGCGTCGACCTCGTCTGGCCAGCGGAGCGCTGCGTCGTCGAGATCGACGGCCCCGACCATCGTGGCAGTCTGAAGTACGCCGCCGACCGCCGGCGCGACAATGGGCTGATACTCGACGGCTTCGCCGTCCTCAGATTCACGAACGACGAAGTCCGCGATGACCCGGCGCGGGTGCTCGACGTCATCGCGAGATTATTGAGCACCAAGAGACACGAGACCACCAAGAGGCACGACGAAGGGAATCTGGCGTGAGCATCGACCCCGAGGAACTGACCGGCACTGAGCAAGCGGTGCTGCTGGTTCTGATGGCCGAAGCACGACCGATCCGCAATCCCGAATTGGCATCCTTGGGGCCGGAATTGAAGAAGCAGGATCGGGATGAGCTCGTACGACGTGGGCTGATCGAAGTCACGACGGAAGGCCGTGCGATGGTGCTCGATCTGACCGACAAGGGTTGGGCGACGTGTGCGAGGTTGTTCGGCGCCGACGTGCCTGCGCAGTCGAAGGGTCAGGGCAAGGCGCTCTATACCGTGCTGCGCGCACTGCGCCGCTACTTCGACCGCGACGATCTGGCCCCCGGTGACGTGTTCCTGCCGCTCGACGACCGCGCGCTGGCCGGGGAACCGGACGTGCTGGGCGACCAGGTCGAGGACGAGGTCCGCGGCGCCTACGTCCGGCTCGCAGCCCGGGCAGGTGGCTGGGTGGACCTGGTCCGCCTGCGGGATGAGCTGTCGGACGTGTCGAGACACGACCTGGACGCCGCCCTTTCCCGGATGCACCGCATTCCGGGGGTGAGCCTGATCCCCGAGGAGAACCAGAAGGCGCTGACCGACGCCGATCGTGCCGCCGCCGTGACCATCGGTGCCGAGGACAAGCACATGATCGCGATCGAGCAGTGATGGATCCTCAGCAGCGGGACGCCTTGAAGTCACTGCGCTTGTCCTTCGCGCCGGCCGCCGACGATCTGTGGCACTCGCAGGGCACCTTTCACGTGCCGGGTGTCAACGACGGGGCGCTAGAGGTGGTGATGGCCGCCTTCGACGACGCGGATCGCGCGCCGGACTCGAGCCCACTCGGTGTCGTGGTGCGGGGGCGGGCCGGGTCGGGCAAGACCCATCTCCTCGGCCAGGTGCGTGAACGGGTGCAGGCCCAGGACGGTTTCTTCTTCTTGCTGGAACTACTGGACGCCACCAGCTTCTGGGAATCGGCCCGCAGCAGCATCCTGGAGAGTCTCGGCAGGCCCGCCGCCGAGCGCGAAACACAGCTCAAGGAGGTGTTGTGGCGGCTCGCATCCGTAGCTCACGTGTCCCGGGCCGACCGCCGCGCCGTCGCGGGTGAGGACGAACTGACGCCGGAGATCCTGTCTACCTTCGTCAACGCGCTCAACAAGTCGAGCCCGCAGGTGGTGCGTCGGGCGCACCACACCCTGCGTGCGCTCGTCATGCTCGGCGCGACCGACCTCGGCGTCCAGGACGTCGGACAGGCCTACCTCAACTCCGCCGAGGACGTCGACGACACCGGCCGCAGGACCTGGGGCATCGGGGTGTCGACGTTGACTCCGCAGGAGTGCGTGCGCGACATCTCGCGACTGGTCGCCCTCGCCGGGCCTTCGGTCCTGGCGATCGACCAGATCGACACGCTCCTCGCGCAGTCCGCCACGTCGACGGCTGGTCGCAAGGGAGGCGCAGGAGACAACCGCGACCTCGAGCACGTCGCGCACGGGCTCATGGGGATCAGGCAGACGATGCGGCGCACCGCCGAGGTCGTTGCCTGCCTGCCCGTGGTGTGGGAGTTGATCAGGTCGCGGGCCACCGCCACGGTGGCGGACAGGTTCAGGGAGACCGCCCCGCTGAGCCCGCTGCCCAATGCGGCTGTCGCCAGGGCAATCCTGGAGCGTCGATTCACCGCCAGCTATCGTTCGGTGGGGTTCACGCCTCCCTACCCGAGCTGGCCCATCTTGGCCTCGGCCTTCGACGACGCGCCCGACCTCACACCGCGCCAGTTGCTCCAGCGCGCCGACGCCCACGTCCGTTGGTGTCTGGAGCGCGACGTCGTCGAGGAGCTGACGCATCTCAACGATCGTGCGGGCGAGGCGATTCCGGACGAATCCCACGGTGCCGCCGAAGCCAGGGCGCCACGCGACAGCGCCGATCTCGACCTGCGGTTCGCCGACTACCGGCGGCGCGCGGTCGGCGCGGCCGCCCTGGATCCCGAGGGCGAGGACACCACGGTGCCCGGCCTGCTGTCTGCCGCATTGGACGCCTGGATCGCCGAACGCGGGGACGCTGCGCAGACCTTCCGGCTCGACCCTCCACCGGGCAAGCGGGTGGTCCTGCACGGCAGGCTGCGCCAAAGCCTCGACGCCGAGACCGACGACGAGCGGCACTGGGCGTTTCGGGCGATCGCCAGCCCCAACGCCATCGCGGCCCAGAATCGTATCAAGAATGCTTGTGCAGCAACCGGTTTCGGTACCAACCTGGACAAGCGCAAGCTCTTCCTGCTCCGCAACCGACCGTGGCCGGGAGGCTTGAAGACAGCGCAGGTGGTCGCTGACTTCGAGCAGGCAGGCGGCCGGACCCTGACCCTGTCGGACGGCGACCTGCGGACCCTCTCGGCACTGCGCGACCTGATCGACGACAACCATCCCGACCTGCCCGCGTGGCTGGTCGCCCGCAAACCCGCGCACGGGCTCGCCTTCCTGCGTGACGCATTCGGCGAGGGCGCCGGCCCCCTGCCCGCCGAGATTCCCGAACCGGTCGTCGAGCCGGAGCCCGAGCCTCCGATGGAACCCGACGCCGGTGTGCACGACGCGCTACGCGAGGAATCGCCGACGGCGGTGCCGCTGGGCACCGACGACGCCTCGGGACGTCGGTTGAGCGTGGACCTTCTCGCCCTGCGCAAGCACGCCGCGATCTTCGCGGGCTCGGGATCGGGCAAGACGGTGTTGATCCGCCGACTCGTCGAGGAGTGCGCCCTGCGCGGGGTGTCGTCGATCGTGTTGGACCCCAACAACGATCTCGCGCGACTCGGGCTGCCGTGGCCCGAGCCGCCACGAGGATGGCACGCGGCGGACACACCGCGAGCCACCGACTATCTGAGCAACACCGAAGTCGTGGTGTGGACACCGCGCCGCTCGGCGGGCAGACCGTTGGCGTTTCAGCCGCTGCCCGACTTCGCGAGCGTGGCCGACGACCGCGACGAGTACGACGAGGCCGTCGAATCCGCCTTCGCCGCACTGGAGAACCGTGCGCTGATTTCGGGAAACACACCCAAGGCCAACCAATCCCGTGCGGTCCTGCGACAGGCCTTGCAGTGGTACGGACGGCGGGGGTCCACGTCTCTGCCCGGGTTCCTGGAGGTGCTCGCGGACCTACCCGACGGCGCAAGCACTATCGGCAGTGCGCGGGAGCGGGCGGCGGAACTCGGTCAGAACCTGCGCGCCGCCATGGTGAACGATCCGATGTTCGGCGGTGAGGGATCCCCGGCGGATCCGGGAGCACTCCTGACACCGTCGCACGGCTATCGGGCCAGGGTGTCGGTGATCAGCATGGTCGGGCTGCCCAATGATCAGCAGCGCCAGGGGTTCGTGAACCAGCTGCAGATGGCGCTGTTCGCGTGGATCAAGCGCAACCCGGCGGGCGACCGCCCACTGGGCGGGCTGCTGGTGATGGACGAGGCGCAGAACTTCGCGCCGTCAGGCCGGACGACCGAATCCACCTACAGCACGCTGGCGTTGTCATCACAGGCCCGCAAGTACGGACTCGGGTTGGTCTACGCCACCCAGGCGCCACGGGGTCTGAACTCTCACATCGCGGGTAACTCCGCCACGCAGTTCTACGGACTGCTGAACGCCCCGGCGCAAATCGCCACGGCCAAGGAGATGGCCCGCGTCAAGGGTGGGTACGTGCCCGACATCAGCAGGCTGAGAGCGGGCAATTTCTACGCCGCGCTCGAAGGCAGCGCCTTCGAGAAGATCACCGCGCCTTGGTGTCTCTCGCATCATCCGCACAGTCCGCTGACCACCGAAGAGGTACTGGACCTGGCGAAGCTGCCGGTGGGACCGAAACCCTGACGAATTCGGCCGCCGCGAATCGAATTCTGCAGGAGGGTCGTGATCCGTGGGAGAACGCGACCGTGGGTGCAGAACTCGCGACTGTGCACGTCGACCTCTGCAGGAGGGTCGTCATCGCTGGGTCCGGTGTCACCGCGTCCGCACGCAGCACCGCGCCCATCCAACCGGAGTCGAGCGGATGACGCGTCGCAGCGGGGTCAGTACACGACCCGGAACCCGCCGATCAGCCTGATCACGTTCCCGTCCGGGTCGGAGATGGTGGCCAAGCGGACGCCCTTGTTCGCGTCCTCGATGACACCCGGCGCCAGGCCGCGTTCACCGGCCTCGGTGACATGCGCATCCAGATCGTCGACGGCGAAGTTGAGCAGGCCGGAGCCGGCCCGCTGCTCGTCGATGAACACCTGGACCCAACCGCCGGGAACCACCTGCCACTCGACCAGCACGGGCATCGGATTGTTGTCGGCCGGTCGCCCGAAGAGCTTCTCGTACCAGGCGTTCGCGACGTCGAGGTCGGAGACGGGGACGACGGCCAACACATGTGCAAAGGTCACGATCATTACCTTTCGTGGGTTGGCAGTACTGACCATCCGCTGGGGTAGAACTCATCGGCGACGCGCAACGGGACCGGCCACTGGTGTGACCGGTCCCGTTGCGCTCTTGCGGATTACTGCTGCTTCTGCCCGGGAATGCCCTCGTAGGCGATGTCGCCGGTCTTGAGGTTCTGGGCGGTCAGCTCGCCGAGGCCGTCGAGGAACTTCTGGCGCTCCGTGACGACGTGCTGGATCGCGACGTCCACGTTGTCCTTGGTGATCGCGGGCATCACGTAGACCGGATCCTTGTTCACCTGCTCCTTCTTCACCAGGGCATTGGCGACCGCGAGCCCGGCGGAGAGTTCTACCGTGCCGTTCTGCAGTGAGGTGCCGATGAATTCGCCGCTCTTGACGGCGTTCAGACCGTCCTCGATGCCGTCGATCCCGACGATCGGCACGTCTGTCCGATTGGCCTCCTTCAGCGCCTGAAGCGCGCCGAGACCCATGTCGTCGTTCTGGGAGACGACACCGTTGATCTGCGGTCCGAAGCTGGAGATCCAGTTTTTCGTCTTGTTGACCGCCTCGTCGCGCTTCCAGTTGGCCGTGTCCTTGGCGAGCACCTTGATGTCGGGGTACTTGGCCAGCACCTGGTCGATGCCCTTGCCGCGGTTGATCTCACCGGAGCCGCCGAGTGGGCCCTGCAGGATGACGATGTTGCCCCTGCCGCCGAGGCGGTCGGCCATCATCTGCATCTCCTGAGCACCCGCGGCCACGTCGTCGGGCTGGACGTTGCCCGCGAGGTCGGGGCTCTCCAGCGCGGCGTTGACCGCAAGCAACGGGATGTTCTTCGACTTGGCCGACGCTATCTGCGGGCCGAGCGAATCCGCCTGCACCGGAACGACGATGATGGCGCTGACGCCCTGATTGATCAGCGAGTCGACCTGGCTGGCCTGCGTCGAGACGTCGTTGTTGGCCGAGTTCCACACCAGCTCGATGTCGTTGTCCTTGGCGTACTGGTCCATCCCCTCCTTGCCAGCGGTGATGAACGAGCTCATGTCGTACACCGTGACACCGATCCGCGTCTTGCCGCTGCTGGACTCCGTGTCGCCCGCGCCGCAGGCCGTCAGTCCGAGTCCGAGCAGCCCCGCCGAGGCGATGGCACCCAGCTTCATCGTCAGTTTCATCTGTTCACTCTCTCTGGTTCGCGAAACACGTTGTCGGATCCGGATTACAGCTGCTTCTGTCCTGGAATGCCCTCGTAGGCGATGTCGCCGGTCTTCAGGTTCTGGGCGGTCAGCGCGCTGAGACCGTCGAGGAACTTCTGCCGGTCGCTGACGACGTGCTGGTATGCCACGTCGACGTTGTCCTTGGTGATCGCAGGCATCATGTACACCGGCTCGGTCTTGACCTGCTCCTTCTTGACCAGCGCATTGGTCACGGCGAGGCCGGCCGACAGCTCGACGGTGCCGTTCTGCAGTGAGGTGCCGATGAATTCGCCGCTCTTGACGGCATTGAGGCCGTCTTCGATGCCGTCGATGCCGACGATCGGAACGCCGGTACGACCGGCCTCCTTCAATGCCTGCAGCGCACCGAGACCCATGTCGTCGTTCTCCGCCACCACCGCGTCGATCTGGGACCCGAACCCGGAGATCCAGTTCTTCACCTTGTTGACGGCCTCGTCGCGCTTCCAGTTGGCGGTGTCCTTGGCCAGCACCTTGATGTCGGGGTACTTGGCAAGCACCTGCTCGATGCCCTTGGTCCGGTCGATCTCACCGGACTGACCCAGTGGGCCCTGCAGGATGACGATGTTGCCCTTGCCGCCGAGGCGGTCGGCCATCATCTGCATCTCCTGTGCGCCGGCGGCCACGTCGTCGGGCTGCACGTTGCCCGCTACGTCCTTGTTGTTCAGTGAGGCGTTCACCGCGACGAGCGGGATGCCCTTGGACTTCGCGGTCTGGACCTGCGGACCGAGCGAATCCGCCTGGATCGGGACGATGATGATGGCGGCGACGCCCTGATTGATCAGCGAGTCGACCTGGCTGGCCTGGGTGGACACGTCGTTGTTGGCCGAGTTCCACACCAGCTCGATGTTGTTGTCCTTGGCGTACTGGTCCATGCCCTCCTTGCCCGCGGTGATGAAAGAGGTCATGTCGTACACCGTGACACCGATGCGGGTCTTGCCGTTGTTGGCTTCGGTATCCCCCGCGCCGCAGGCGGTCAGACTCAACCCGAGCAGCCCCGCCGAGGCGATCGCGACGAACTTCGTTGTCAGTCTCATCTGGTCTCTCACTTTCGTTGTATCGATCGATGTGCGAAATGAGTTTGCGTACAACAGCTCACGTGCGTCTTCGGGTTGACCAGACGTCGACCGCAACGGCCGCGACGATCAGGACGCCCTTGATCACGTCCTGCCAATAAGCGGGCACCACCAGGATGTCCAGCCCGTTGTTGAGCGTCTGGATGATGAAGAGACCGAGCACCGTCCCCCAGATGGTGCCGCGCCCGCCCATCAGGCTGGCACCGCCGATCACCACAGCGGCGATCGCGTCGAGCTCGTAGCCCTGGC
>NZ_JAVROT010000354.1:0-3100 GCF_032162605.1 Mycobacterium sp.
GAAGCACGCTGACCTGCCCATCGACACGAACCCGGCGCTGCGGGATTTGGCACCGGGCGTCTCACGGCGCGCAAATACTGGACGAGATCGTGCAGTCGTCACGAACCCACGCTGATTTCTCGACAGCCGACGGAAGCTATGTCCCGCCGTTCTGCCCGACTCCTTGTCAACCCATTCCGCGAAGTAGCCTTGGATAGCCACTGACACCCACTGACACTGGAGTAATCAACTCGCAGATCCCATGGACGGGCCACAGTGTGTGTGCTGAAATCAATGCTTGCGCGCAAAGTCTTGACTGCCCCATGGATCGGAATTTCCAGCAACGTAAGCCCTAAGCTGGGAAAACGGATTGTCAATCCCGACACAACACTGGGCAGTGGATGCTACGATGGCGTTAGCTAGAGTCAGGCGGGCGGATGTTCGCTCTGATCTCTGAGAGAGGAACGGGGTCTTAGCTGATGTCGACCGCAGGTGCGGCACACTCCACCGCCGCGTCACCCGTCGAGGTTGACGACGCGGGTGCGCAGGGCGTCGTAACGGTCCACAGCTGCGCCAGGATCGGCCGCCGGGCCAACCCCCCCGGCTTCTCGTTCCTGGGCTGGTTTCGCTTCGGCTTTCGCCGCCGCGGAAAGTCCGCTAGCCATTCCTGAGCCGTCGGATCACCAGCACCAGCACGACGGTGCCCACGCCCGCGAGGGACACCACGACCAGCGGCCTCTTGACGAACTGCACCACGGCGGCCCTGGCGTCGTCCGCGATCCGGCGCGGGTTCGCACGCTCTGCGAGGGCATCCACCGTGGTCGCGAGTTGGTGGCGAGCCACGTCGATGTCCTGCTTGATCTTGTCCGGATCCCGGTCCGCCACGTCAGCCCCTTCAATCGCGTTGCTGTCTCGGGGAATTACCCTAGTTGAGCCACACGACGACGTCGTGCACCGGCCGACCGAAGGGACATTCACTCATGCCACCGACCCGCCTCGCCGTCGGCGACAAGGCCCCCGCCTTCAGCCTGCCCGACGCCGACGGCAAGACCGTGAAGCTCAGTGACTACAAGGGGCGCAAGGTCATCGTGTACTTCTACCCCGCCGCCTCGACCCCCGGCTGTACGAAACAGGCATGTGACTTTCGGGACAACCTCGGGCATCTCAATGAGGTCGGACTCGACGTCATCGGCATCTCGCCGGACAAGCCGGAGAAGCTCGCCAAGTTCCGCGACGCCGAGGGGCTGACGTTCCCCCTGCTGTCCGATCCGGAACGCAAGGTGCTCACCGAGTGGGGCACGTTCGGCGAGAAGACCATGTACGGCAAGACGGTTCAGGGCGTCATCCGCTCGACGTTTGTCGTCGACGAGAAGGGCAAGATCGAGGTCGCCCGCTACAACGTCAAGGCCACCGGGCACGTCGCGAAGCTCATCAGCGACCTAGCGCTGTAGAGCGCCGAGCGCCTCAAGAAGCAGGGCCTCGGACGTGGCCGCGCGCTCGAGCACTCCGAGATCGAGGCTCTCGTCGATGCTGTGCGCCTGCGTCGCGGGATCTTCGACGCCGGTGACGAGGATCTTCGCCTCGGGGAACGCGGCGGCGAACGCGGCGATGAACGGAATCGACCCGCCGACCCCGGTGTCGATCGCACCGCTCCCCCATGCCTGCCGGAAAGCGGAGCGCGCGGCGTCGTAGACGGGTCCGCTGGCGTCTATGGCGTACGGCTGGCCGACGTCACCCGGCGTCACCGTCACCCGGGCGCCCCACGGGGCGTGCTGCTCCAGATGGCGCGTCAGGGCGCCCAGATGCTGGACGGCGTCACCGCCTGGCGCGACGCGCAGGCTGACCTTGGCACTGGCCCGTGGGATCAACGTGTTCGACGACTTCGCGATGGGCGTCGTGTCGATGCCGATCACGGTGATCGCCGGTTTGGCCCACAGCCGGTCGGTCACCGAGCCCGAACCGATCTCGGTGACGCCCTCGAGCAGCCCGGACTCCTCGCGTACGCGCTCGGGCGGGAAGTCCACGTCGGCCGCCGAGCCCTGATGCAACCCGGCGATCGCGACGTTGCCATCGTCGTCGTGGAGGCTGGCCAGGAGTCGGACGAGCACGCTCAGCGCATCGGGGACCACCCCGCCCCACATGCCGGAATGCAGTCCGTGATCGAGCGTGGCGACCTCGACGACGCAGTCGGCCAGCCCGCGAAGCGACACCGTGAGCGAGGGGATCTCGGTACTCCAGTTGTCGGAGTCGGCGATCACGATGACATCGGCGGCGAGCAGATCCTGGTGGGCGGTCAGCAGCGCACCCAGCGAGGGGGATCCCGATTCCTCCTCGCCCTCCACGAACACCGTGACGCCGACCGGCAGGCTGCCGTCGAACGCCCGGATGGCGGCCAGATGCGTGGCGATCCCCGCCTTGTCGTCGGCGGTGCCCCTTCCGTACAGGCGTCCGTCGCGCTCAGTGGGCTCGAACGGAGGCGAGGCCCATTGGGAGCGGTCGCCCTCTGGCTGCACGTCGTGGTGGGCATACAGCAGAACCGTCGGGGCGCCGGGCGGCGCCGGATGGCGGGCAATGACGGCTGGGGCACCCCCCTCGCTGACGATGCGAATGTCGTCGAACCCTGCCTCCGACAACAACTTCGAGACCGCATCGGCACTTCGCCGGACCTCGTCGCGTCGCGCCGGGTCGGCCCATACCGACTCGATGCGGACGAGATCCTCGAGGTCGGCGCGCACCGATGGCAGTACCGACTTCACCTTGTCGACCAGATCGCTCATGGCAACGAGGTTAGTAGGCGTCCACGACCGGTGACGAGCGTGCGCGGTTGCACCAAACTCGTGGCGTGTCGCGGAGCAGACACGCACGCTCGCGCTGAGAGGGGGTGCGCGGAAGGCGAGCTGTATGTCTAACCGGCCGACTCCAGCACCGCGACCGCCGCCGCAGTGTCGCCGTCGTGCGTCAACGACACGTGGATGGTGATGTCCTTCAGGTGTTCGGCGATGTCGCCGGACTGCCGCAGCGTCGGCCTGCCCCACATGTCCGTGACCTCTTCGATGTCACGGTGGATGTCCTCTGGCTGCACGGGCCGCTTCGAGATCCGCGAACCCGACCACGCCTTGTT
>NZ_JAVROT010000355.1:0-14050 GCF_032162605.1 Mycobacterium sp.
CTCGCAGTCGAGGTTGAACGGATGTTGTCGCAAACCGGCGCGGATAGGGTGCATCTGATCGGGCACAGCCTGGGCGGGGTTGTCATCGCGCAGGCCATCGCAAGCGGCCGACTCGCCGGGAAGGTCGACACCATCGTCACCCTCGGCGCACCGTTCGGGGGTTCGCCGTGGGCACATCTTCTGCCAGTCGGGGCGATTGCCCGGGCGCTGCGGGAAGGTTCGCCACTCTTGCGGCGACTCGCCTCCACGCCGGTACCCGAGGGCCTGCGGTGGCTGGCGATCACGGCAACACTCGACGTGGTCGTGCCCGGCGCCCGGTCGGTGCCCGCCCACGCCGAAGTGGAGACCGTGACGATCGGCGGCGTCGGCCACCTCGGGATGCTTGCGAGCCCGCAGGTTGTCCGACGTATCGTCGCGGCATTTTCCGCGATCACCAACGAAGACAAAGCATCTGAAGCTCGCTCTTTTCATCAGCCCAGTGACACGTGCTCGGCAAAAGTTCAGCGTCGCCGACGAGAGCTTCACGAAAAGTCGCCACTGGCAGGGGGTGCCGATGGGTGTCAGCGGTGACGACGTGGACCGGCCGAACGGCAATGATCAACGCATGACACAGTCGGATACCCCAAGCCGGCCTGACCCACTTCGCTGGCTCTGGTACACGTTTGGTGGTGGCCTCGGCGCGCGCTACCGCGAATGGGTGTTGCACGACGTCACCTCGCCTAGCCATTGGATGCGCCAAGTGGCCCGCGTCGTGGTGCAGACGGCGGCAACGGCGGCGCTGGCGATCGTCGTACTCGGAACCGGTTGGATCACTTGGGTTTCGCTGATCGGCGGCCTTTCGTTGACGCTGGTGTACTACGCCGCATTCTTCGCCGCGTGCGCCGAGCATCGGCTCTGCCAGCATGGCTACCCGTGGGGTACGGCCCAGCGGATCATGAACGAGCGCGACAGGCGAAGGACCCAACGGCATACTGTCCATCGGCAGATCCGTGATGACCCCGGTTGTTGGGTTCGTCTGGACGTAGCCCGTCAGGCTGCCGCCGTCGCCAGCATTTACCCCCGGCTGCACGCCACCCGTCCCGAAGGTGGCGCCCACGGATGCAGACGGCGCTACCTCATCGCTGGTTCAGCAGAGCTCGAGGAAGGTGGACACCGCTAGTGGTCTCGTCGGTACTCGCGGGGTCCCGGTGCTCACGGGCCGTCGAGCGGGATCGTCACGTCCAGCGACGTCCCACCTCCGGCCGGGCTCATAATTCGCATTCGCCCGCCGAGAGCCTCGACCCGGTCTCTGAGCCCGACGAGCCCTGAGCCCTTGCCGAAGTCAGCGCCCCCGATTCCGTCGTCGCTAATCGACAGGGACAGGACGTCATCCTTGGCTTGTCCGCGCACGGCCACGTGGGAGGCGCGGGCATGCTTGGCGGCGTTGGTCAGCATCTCGGACACGACGTAATACGCGCCGACTTCGACTGAGTCGGGCAAGCGTCGGTCAATCGCAAGCTCGAGGGTGACCGGGACGGCCGATCGGCGGACCAGTGTCTTTAGCGCGGGACCGATTCCGCCCTTGGACAGAATCGACGGATGGATCCCACGTGAGATCTCTTGCAGATCTGTGGTGACACCGGTCAATCCGGACACGATGTCCCCAAGCTGCTCTCCGAGCGCCTGCAGGCCGGGTGGCACTGATGCCTCTGCCAGCCGCACCTGAAGCCCCAGCGCGACCAGCCGTTGTTGGGCGCCGTCGTGCAGGTCGCGCTCCAGACGGCGGCGTCCATCGTCCGCGGCCGCGACGATGCGGGCGCGTGAGGCGATCAGTTCGGCGCGGGTGGCCGCGTTCGCAATCGCGGTCGCGACGAGATCGGCGAAGCCGCTCATGCGCGCCTCGGTGTCCGGTGGCAACGGCTCGGGTCGCAACGAACCGAGCGCCGCCGTTCCCCACACCCGTCCGTCGACAATGATCGGAACTGCCACCGTGGAACGCAGGCCCGTCGTCCGTAGCCATGCAGCGACCCAGCCGGGAGCATTCTGAAACTCCAAGCCGTCCAGGCGTGCGGGCCGGCCGGTGTGAAACACCCGCGTTGCGATGTTGTCGCCTTCCAACAAGGTATGGCGTGCGCCGACGAACGGCGCGCGCTTGAACCCGGGCGTTAGGGCAGCCACGGCGAGAATGGTCACCGTGTCATCGTCGAAGCTGCTCACCGTCGCGTTGGCCGCATGCAGGCAGCGGGCCATCTCGTCCGCCACCGCGGAGAACACCTCCGAAGGGGGCGTCCCACGCGCCACCAGGGTGGCCACCCGCCGCAACGCTGCCTGCTGCTCGGCAAGCACGCCCAGCTCGTCGCGGCTGGCCTGCAATTCCGCGCGGGTGGCGGCATTGGCGATCGCGGTCGCGACCAGATCGGCGAAGTCGCCCATGCGCGCCTCGGTGTCCGGCGGCAGCGGCTCGGGTGCCGACGAGCCAACGATCGCCGCGCCCCATAGCCGGCCGGCAACGATGATCGGCGCTCCGACCGCAGAGCGGATGCCGAGTTTACGTACCTGCGCGGCGACCGGGCCGGCAGCGTTCTCGTGGCTGTCCATTCGGGCGGTGCGCCCGGTGTGGTACACCATCGCGTTGATGTTGTCGCCCTGGAATGAAAACCGCGTGCCGGTCCGAATCGTCTTCAACCGAGGCTCATCGTGGGCCGCGAGGAGCGTGGCCGTGTCGTCGGATTCGTAGCGGTAAACGGTCGCGGCGTGCACACCCAGGCAGCGGGCCAACTCCCCCGCCACTGCGGAGAACACCTCCGACGGGCTGACCCCGCGCGCGACCAGTGTCGCGACCCGCCGCAAGGCAACCTGCTGCTCGGCGAGCCGACTCAGCTCGTCGCGACTGGCCTGCAATTCCGCGCGCGTGGCGGCATTCGCGATCGCAGTGGCCACGAGATCGGCGAAGTCGGCGATTCGTGCCTCGGTATCCGTGGGCATGGGCTCGGGGCTCGTCGAGCCGACGATGGCCGCGCCCCACAACCGGCCACCGACAACGATCGGAACTCCCACGATCGACCCGACGCCCTCGGCACGGATGCGTGCGGCCTCTGGGCCCGACGTGTCGTCGGGGTTGTCAACCCTGGCCGCGCGGCCGGTCCGCATCACCAACGCTCCCACGCCATCGCCGCCCAACGGAATGCGCTCGCCCGTGACGGGCATTGTCGTGATCCCCGGCTCGTACCGTACGGCGACCATGAACCCGGTGCCGTCCGGCTCGTAGCGGAGCAGCGCCGCATTTACTACATGCAGGCAGCGCGCCAGTTCATCGGCCACTGCGTCGAACACGTCCGACGGACCTGCTCCACGCGCGACCAGCATCGCCACCCGCCGCAACGCGGCCTGCTGCCCCGCGAGCGCGCCGAGCTCATCGTGGCTTGCCTCGACCTGCCGACGGCGTTCAACAGCCTCGGCGGCGCGCGATCGGGCCAAGCCCGCGAGCGCGGCGGCCGACAGAGCGACGACCAGGAAGACGGTGACCGCCACCCAGTCCTGGACCCAGATCGCGACGATGCTCCCGCCAGTCTGCAGATGATGGAAGTGAACGTAGACAACGGCGCTGGCCAGCGCCATCATCACCCCGAGCCGGAATCCCCACAACGTGGCGACAAGCAAGACACCCAGCAGGAATACCACTCCGAAGATGTTTCCGGGGGCGACCTGTTTGAGCAGGTAGACCAGGGCGCTCTCGGCCGCAATCAGCAATGCGCCGACGGCGAGCCCCAGCATCAGGGGCGGGGATGTCGGGCGCAGCAGCACTGAGAGCACACGTGCCCGCGTCGTTGACGACTCAACTCGGGCATCAGACCCGTCGGGCACTGAAGTAGCCCCGGGCAACCGGCCGGGGAGCCGTGACCGTCTCTGCGTCATAGCGCAAACTCACAAATCGATCTGGCGGACTCAAGAGAGTGCCAGCCGAATCATAACCCCAACCTCGACGGCAGCGGCGAACGTGCGTGGCCGCCGCAGGCCAGCGTCGAAGCAGCTCCCCGACGGGATCAATCCGGCCCGGATACACAGTGCTGCTTGGCTTTTCCTGCGCCAGTCTGTCCTCGCGCAGCGGACGGGTCCTGACGCCGGCGCTGTTGAAGTAGCGGCTCACGCGGAGTGCGAACCGGTCGATACCCCCAGATTGGTGCTGGCCACGGCTGCACCCGGACTGCGACACTAGAAATGTCAAGAAATGTCAAGAAATGGATCCTCGCTCCAGGCGTTCATCGCAAATTGCGGCGGCGTGGCGCCGGCTGAACGCAGACGAAGGGACATCAGATGACGAACGACAAGAAGCCGATTCCGGGCGACCTGCTCGGGCAGGGCGAACCCGGGCGTCCCGCGGTGGGTCGAGGCCCGAATGTTGGCGGTGAGTTCTCGCAGGAGGATTATCACCATCCTTCGGCCGGGTGGGGCGCGGCTCGCAGTGTGGCAAAGGTGCTGGCGCAGAGCCGGGAGTTGGTCGCCGGAACCCGGGCGATCCAGCGGATGAACCACGAGAACGGCGGCTTCGATTGCCCGGGATGCGCGTGGCCCGATGACACCAAGGGCCTGCACCTGGACATCTGCGAGAACGGCATCAAGCACGTCACCTGGGAAATGACCCGCAAGAGGGTCGGCCGGGACTTCTTCGCCGGCCACACGGTGACCGAGTTGTCGGGGTGGACCGACTTCGCGCTGGAGGACCAGGGCCGGCTGACCGAACCGATGGTCTACGACGCCGGTTCGGACACGTACGTGCCGATCTCCTGGCCGGCGGCCTTCGAGCTGGTGGGCGCGACGCTGCGCGAGTTGGACAGCCCGCATCAGGCGTCGTTCTACACCTCCGGCCGGCTCAGCAACGAGGCGACGTTTCTGTATCAGCTGTGGGTGCGCGAGTTCGGCACCAACAACCTGCCGGACTGTTCGAACATGTGCCACGAGGCCAGCGGCCGGGCGATGACGGCGTCGTTGGGCACCGGTAAGGGCACCTGTGACCTGGACGACTGGGAGAAGGCAGACCTGCTCCTGGTGATGGGAGTCAATGCCGCATCCAACGCGCCCCGGATGCTGACCGGTCTGGCGGAGGCATATCGCCGTGGAGCACAGATCGTGCACATCAACCCGCTGATCGAGGCGGCCAGCCGCCGCACCATCGTGCCGCACGAGTTCCTGGCGATGGCTACCTTCCACCCCACCAAGACCGGAGACATGAACGTTCAGCCCCGCGTCGGTGGAGACCTGGCGTTGCTGCGCGGGGTCGCCAAGGTGGTTCTCGAGCGCGCCCAGACCGATCCTAAGGCGATCGATCACGAATTCCTGCAGCGCTGCACGACCGGCTTCGAGGACTACCGGTCACTCGTCGAGCAGACCGGCTGGCCCGAGCTCGTGCACCAGTCCGGCGTCGACGAGAAAGCGATCCGAGAACTGGCCGAGGTATACCTGGGCGCCGACCGCACGGTGGTGGCGTGGTGTCTGGGATTGACCCAGCAGGAACACGGAGTCGACACCGTCCGCGAAATCGTGAATCTGCTGCTGCTGCGCGGCAATATCGGCCGGGAAGGGGCCGGCCCCTCGCCGGTGCGCGGTCACAGCAACGTCCAGGGCAACCGCACCTGCGGTATCGATCACCGCCCGGGCAAGCAACTACTGGACCGGTTGGCGGAGGTGTGCGCGATCACGCCGCCGCGCGAACACGGCCTGGACACGGTGGCGACCATCGAGGCGATGCTCACCGGCACGGTGAAGGTGTTCGTCAGCATGGGCGGCAACTTCGCCCTGGCCACACCGGACACCGATGCGACGTTCGCCGCACTGCGCAGCTGCGAGCTCACCGTCCAGGTCAGCACCAAGCTCAACCGCAGCCATCTGGTCCACGGCCGCAGGGCGCTGATCCTGCCGTGCCTGGGACGAACCGAGAAGGATGTTCAGCGCAGCGGCGAGCAGGGCGTCACCGTTGAGGATTCGATGAGCATGGTGCACCTGTCGTTCGGGATGAAAAAGCCGGCATCCCCTCAGTTGAAGTCCGAGTGCGCGATCCTGGCCGGCATGGCCCGGGCTACCCTCCCGGAGTCCACCACACCGTGGGAGTCCTACGTCGAGGACTACGACCGGATCCGCGACGTGATGGCCAAGGTGTTCGACGGTTTCGAGGACTTCAACCGTCGCGTGCGGCTACCGCTGGGCTTCCGGATCCGCCAGCCCGCGCGCGAGCGGGTCTTCCTCACCCCGTCCGAAAAAGCGGAGTTCTCCGCGGCCAGCATGCCCGACGTGGTGCCGCCACCGGGACGATTGACCCTGAGCACCGTGCGGTCGCACGACCAGTGGAACACCACCATCTACTCCGATGACGATCGCTACCGGGGGTTGAAGAACCTACGCACCGCGCTATTCATGAACACCGAAGACATGCGCGACCGCGGACTGCACGAGTTCGACCTCATCGACATCACCAGCTTCGCCCGCGACGGCAGCACCCGCTCGGTGTACGGCTATCGCGCCGTGGCCTACAACACCCCGCGCGGCAGCGTATTCGGCTACATGCCCGAATTGAACGTGCTGTGCGCGATCGCGGACCACAGCCAGCAGAGCGGACAACCGTTGACCAAGCAACTCATCGTCGAGGTCACGCCGGCCACCGGGCAGCTGGCCTGACCCGCGCGTCATCCCACCGACACGTTGATGTGTGCCCGCGCGTTGTTGCCGTATCCCCGCGGATTCCACAGCGGCGCAGGTGATTCCGGCTGTGTGACACCGGTGTCGTCCCAAGCCCGAGCGGTCAGTCTCATTGGCCCTGGGTGTGGGCAGCACTCGCTGGAAATCAGCGGTGTCTTTCTCTCGCAGCTGCTTGGCTTTGAACAGCAGCGCCACCTCGGGAGCTGCGTACGGGATGCCCTCGCTGGTGCGCAGGATCAGCTCGCTGTAGGGCAGGGTGATCGACGCCTCGCGCAGGCACACCCAATGCTGCGCTTCTACACCGAAGTGCTCGGCTTCACGAAGCGGCGAGAATTCCTTGCGCCGCCGATGCCACGGTGCTCCGAAGCCGAAGCCGGCACGTGTTCGTGGCTCAGCGCCGTGCCGACGCCAGCGCCGCGCCGACCTCGGCGGCAGAGGCGGGAGCGGCCGGCTGGGTGATGTACTGGTCGTCCTTGGTCACCGCGTAGGGCGCGCAGAACACCGGAGTGCCCGGTTGTGAGCGCCAGCTTTCGGTGAGCGGTCCCATGTCGACGGAGTCGTACCCGAGCAGCGAGAGCAACTCGGCGGCGTGCTTCTTTGTGCCCGGGTCGTTGCCGGCGATCGGCAGCGCGGTGCGGTCGGCCGCGTCCACGGGCCGCGGCAGGGCCCTAAGGTGTCGGTAGTTGATGTTGTTGAACGCCTTCACGATGTGCGCGTCGGCCAGGTGCCGCTGGAGCATTTCGCTATCGGTGAGCTCCTGCGCTTCGAGTTCCGCGATGGTGCCGTCACGCGGGGGAAAGTAGTTACCGGTGTCGATGACCGTCTTGCCGACGAGGTCCTCCCGGGGAACCTTCCCAATAGCGCCGACCGGGATCGTAACGACGACCCAGTCCCCGGCGGCCGCCGCCTGCGCGGGAGTTGCCGCACGGGCCTGCGGCCCCAGTTCGTCCACGAGGTCGGAAAGCGTCTGCGGCGACCGCGAGTTGCTGAGCACGACGTCCAGGCCGGCGTCGACCGCCAGACGGGCGAGCGTGCCACCGATGCGTCCACTGCCGATGAGTCCAAGTGTCGCCATGCTTGAGTACCTCTCTCTTTGATCCCCGAAGCGGGAGTCGTGCGATCAGCAGGGTGATCAGAAGACGTAGGGGATGTCGTGTATGACGTCGAGGTGGCGGATGCGCCAAGCTCCGTCGGTCCGACGGAAGGCGAAGCGGTAGTACCCGGACTCGATGGGCTTGATGGCGCCCTGGGCGCCGAAGGTGCCGACGGGCCACCCGCCCTCGGGCTTCGGGGTTCCGACGACGTCGAAGGTGATGAACTGGGTATCGATGCTGGCCTCGTCGCCGTCGACGGAGACCAGGTGGTCGTAGGTGGTGTGGTGGCTCCAGCCCAGGGGCGGGTGCGGCGCCATGGCCGTGGACATGGCCGCTGCGATCTGTGCTCCACCGGAGAGGTTTCCCAGCAACGTCATCCCGTCGGGCCCGCGGTAGTGGATCTCGACGACTGCGTCGGCCTCGTAGAGCTTCGCCAGCGCCTCGCCGTCGCGCCAGTCCGCAGCCCGGGTGTATCGGGAAACGATCTCTCTGATCTCGTTCTCGGCGCTCATGACGTTCTCCGGTTCTCTCTGTGGTGCCTGTCGGTGTCGAGGCTTCTACGGCAGACGGGTGACCGCTCGCTTGTGCGCCGAGCCCTCGAGCAGGCGGGCACCTTGGATGATCGCAATCTGCATGAATGAAAAGTACATATGCGTGGAAAGAAATGCAACTGTAAGAGTTGCTAATATGGCGGCGTCGGGAGTCACCCGCGCCAAGCGGCGGAAGAAGGGGTACGAGCATGCTGGACGTGCGGTTCTCCAGGTCACTGAAGGCGATGCTCCTGCTCGGCCATGCTGAGGAGGAGAGCAGTCCCGTCCTCAGCTCAGCCCAGCTCGCCAGGAGCCTGGATGCCAACCCGAGCCTGGTGCGCAAGATGATGGTCCCGCTGGTGCAGGACGGTCTCGTCGCGTCCATCAAGGGCCGAAACGGAGGTGTCCGCCTAGGCCGGCCCTCCGACCAGATCACACTGGGAGAGATCTACCGCTCATCCATCGGCGACAAGCCGCTGTGGGCCCCCCGGCCGGAAGGGCCCCGGGAGTGCCTGGTCACCAACCACTCCGCTGAGTACTTCGTCCGGCTCACCGACGAGACCGAGGCAGCCGTCCTCGGCGCATTGGCGGGCCGTACCCTCGCGGACAGCCTCGACGAGTTGCGCGCCATCGACCGGGCCGGCGGTGCTCCCGCTTCGGAACGGCCCCGTCATTAGCTGGGCTGGTTGCCGTTGGGCATCGGCAACGCCAAGGACAAAGCTGGCAACGTTGCCCAGCCGACAACGATCACTGACACCGGCCCCCATCCTCATACCTCAACAATCACCGTCTCTCGCTGAACGTTGCGGCTTCGCTTTCACCGAGGTTGGCTTCGACTGACTACGAGACACCGAGCCCCGAAACCGGGCACACGTCGCCTGTTTGGTACGTGCAGCCGCTCTAACTGGCTGAGCAGCTGCAACGCGGCCGTGGCGGTCAACGCCTCCGGCTTCCAGATCGCCGCCGCGTTCGCCGGCTGGCTGGGCGGGGGAATCATCGACAGTCGCCTGGGCCTGCCGTCGATCTACCTCGTCGGCGCGCTCCTCACCATGGCGGGCCTAGCGATCGCGATCTACTCCCAGCGGCGCGACCGCCGACTAGCGCATCTTGAGGCGAAGCCGACCAGCCCAGAGCGCGGGGACCGTAATCCACAGCGGGACCCAGAGGGCGAGGCCCTCGCTATGGCGGTCCGACGGGCCCGACCATAGGCCCCGAACTCCGTCCGTCCTCGGGTTCTCCGGGCGAGCTCAACAACCGAAAGTGATACACCGATGATGAACTCACGCGCATGACGGCACTCAAGTTCGGCGTCATGATCTTTCCGGACTCCACGATCTCCGACCTGATATCGCGGATGAGACACGCTGAAGCACTCGGTTTCGACCAGCTATTCCTGCCCGACCACACAGGCGATCTGCGCGGCCTCGCCGGACCTTGGCACGACACCTGGATCCTTCTCGCGGTCGCTGCCACCATCACCCATCGCATACGCATCGGCACATTGGTCGCCAACCCGATCCTGCGACCGCCGACCGCGACCGCCAAGCAGGCGATGACAATTGATCACCTTTCCAACGGACGACTCGACCTCGGTCTGGGGGCGGGCATCTTCGCCTTCGACCACCAGGCCACCGGAACCCCGGCATGGCCCGCCCGGGAAAGGATGCAACGCTTCGACGAGTACACCCAGATCGTTGACGGCATCCTGCGCGGTACCGGAGCACCGTTCAGCTTCGACGGCCGATGGCTATGGGCACACGACGTGCCAACCGCGCCGGGACCTCTCCAAAAACCCCGCCCACCTATCGTGGCCGGCGGCCAATCCCCGACGATCCTGCGGGTCGCAGCCGAACGCGCAGAGGTCTGGAATACCCACGGCCCACCGAACGCGGAACTTGATGACCTCGTCATCATCACCCAGCGACAGAACCGACAGATCGACGACTTGTGCACAAGGGCCGGGCGCGACCCCAATACCTTGCGCCGCTCGCTGACGCTATTCGGCGCCACCGACCCGTGGACATCATCCGTCACACTCGAGCAAGTAGTAGAGCGCTTCACCCCAGTCGGAATCGAAGAGTTCGTCATCCACTGGCCTCCCAACCACCGCGCGACTGAGGTCGAAAGACTCTCCCTCGACCTGATCCCCAATCTGCGATGACCCCCTTGGGTCGGCAGGGTCACCCCGGGCACCTCGTTGCGGCCGTGGCCTACCTGGCTAGCCTTGCCACCGGGCCGGGTCACCGGACAGAACATCCCTACCGCCGGCGGCCTGGTCTCGCCCAGCCGCGAGCGGGATGAAACTACCCAGGGACCTGGCGCGGGTCGCGGTCAGCGTCGACGAACGGCATCTGCTGCCCCACGCGGGACTGTTACCGGCGGCCGCACTCGCTCAGCGGGACGAAGGCGCCGACCGTGATCGGGTCGATCCTGGTCGGCGGTGACTCCATCGAGACACCGACCTGCTGCGCTCCGGGGTGAGCAGGCAACTGTTCGACCAACCTATTCGGTAAGGGGTTGAAGTGAGCAAACGGCGAAACGCCCTGCCTTAGTGGCAGAATGAGAACGCATGAGAATCACATTCCGCCACAACGAGGGGCATCTCGCAGATGCAATTGTCGGAGAACCGGGTAGCGTCACCTTCAACGCCCACATCCTCGAAACCGGCACCCAGTCCTACCGTCGACGCATCAGCAAAACCGGACGAACGCCGAACCGCAAACCCAACTAAAAGCCCCTACCGACGACACCAAGTGAGTGTTGCAGTCCACCAATACGTTTCGTTCGCCCACCACCGTGATCGCGGCAAAATCGCGGCATGCCCCTCTGTCTGGGCCGTACCGGAGCTCAGCTCTGAAGCCCTAACGTGGCGCACCCGGGTGGGGGCCGAGTCTAGACATGCGCGGCGCTCGGCGTTGTCAAGTCTGGATGGAATCCGTCCTGCCTACTCATGGACGTTGGCCCATTTCATTGCTCGGCGATCGCTGGTCATTACTCGGGTAGATAGTCGAACTCGTCCGGGTTGGGGCCGATCCTCCCGGATTCGCCGTTGTCGAGGGCCGATATCGCAAGCATGTCGGAGCCGTCCAGCTCGAAGTCGAACAACTCGAAGTTCGACTTCATTCGATCCGGCGACACGGACTTCGGGATTACGATGTCCCCTCGCTGAACGTGCCAGCGCAGCACGACTTGGGCGGGTGACTTGCCGACCGCGTCGGCGATTCGCTCGACGACCGGGTCACCGAGCACCTTGCCCTGAGCGATCGGTGACCACGCCTCGGTCGCGATGCCATGCTCCCGCCCGTAGGCGCGCACTTCTTCGTTTGCGAAGTAGGGATGGACCTCGACCTGATTCACAGCGGGTACCGTGACGGATTCCTTTGCGAGTCGGTCAAGGTGTGCCGGTTGGAAGTTCGATACGCCGATGCTGCGGGCGCGTCCGTCTGCGGCGAACTCTTCGAGAACACGCCAGGTCGAGACAAGTCCCCGTCGTAGAGCGTTGGCAGCGGCCAGTGGATCAGGAATAGATCAACGTAGTCGGAACTGAGCGCGCTCAGTGTTCTGTCGAGGGCGCGGCGCGCGTCGTCCGGTCTGTGCAAGCCGTTGTTGAGCTTGCTGGTGATGAAGACACTGGCGCGATCCAGCCCGGCCTCGACGACGCCCTGGCCAACTCCCTGCTCGTTTCCATACATTTCAGCGGTGTCGATGTGCCGGTAACCGATGTCGAGGGCGGCCTTCACCGCGGCAGCGGTTTTGTCTGGCTCGATCTGGAAGACGCCGAAACCAAGCTGCGGGATGTGCGCGCCACCATTCAGGACCATTGCGGGAACGTTGCTCATCGTGGGTCTTCTCCTCTGTCAGTTGCGCCTGACGACAATCGCCCTCTACGCGGTGCCGTGATGACGGCGAAGTTGTAGTTGCCAGCCTTGCACTTCCCACGGACCTTGGCGTTCCCGCTCGCACCCATCCACCGTTAAGGCCAGCACTACTTGAGCCCAATTCTAATGTGGCACTTCCGCGTTCGATGTTGTTGACCGTCGTTCTTCCTGCAGGCACGTAGGAACCACGCCATCTGGCGGGGGTCGTAGATGGGCAGCAGCAGTGAGGACACCCGATCATCGCGGCGGAATCATTGAGCGTGGACGGCTGAGCAGGCAGCGGCGAGCTCAGCGAGAGCACCAACGCAGCGACGACGGTGGTGAAGTGTGAACGCTTCTTCAGGTAGGCCCACTGGATGTGCGGCTGGCCCAGGCGCTTGCGGCGAGTTACGAAATGTTGCAATTTCCCAATGATGCTCTCGCGCAACGTTTCTGGCCCAGCACGGCACCACGCTGGCTCTCAGCCAGGTCGAAGTGGGTGGCGATGTTCACGTCGACGCCCAGGACCGATTCGGTGCGCAGCTGTTCGATCGCCACCGGCGCCGCGACCACGTCCTGTTTCCAGGAGGCATCCAAATACCAGCGATCTCGGCTCGCGTCGTAGGAAATACTACGTAGCGCAACGCGCGGCGGAAGCCACCCGCACCGGACCCGACCAGCCAGCTCGCCGCGGTACACCGCCCCCGATTTCGTCTTTCGCCGGGTGGCCGACGACCTCCACGGAAAAGATGGGGCGACGGGCCGGGACTTGTCTCGCTGGTCGGTTCAACTCTGAGCCATCCAGCGGGCACTCTCAGTTTCGCCTCAGCCCCTTCTCAGCTGGGCGGCGGACGCTTGGAGAGGTCGGAAGGAGCGTGCGGTGGTCGCAGGCTTGCTTGGAGTCGTTCTCCTGTTATTCGAACTCGTGCTAATTGCCCGTATGGTGGTCGACTGGGCCGGCGTGCTGTCGCCGGCGGGCGGCCGCAGCGGCCTTTACCAGGCCCGGCGGATCACCCACGGCATCACCGAGCCGGTGATCGGTCCGGTCCGGCGGGTGCTGAAGCCCGTGCGGGTCGGGTCCGTCTCCATTGATCTGGCATTCACCGCAGTGTTCGTGGCCGTGATCGTGCTGCGGACCGCCGTGGTTCCGTTGATTCCGTTCTGAGGACGCGGGCGGCAAGCGGTCATCGGCGCCAGCGATGCCGTGCGTCGGTGTGAGGGTCCGGCCGGATCGGCACTAGAAACCGGCGGCCTGCCCGTCGCGACGCGGGTCGCTCGCTGCGAGATACCCGTCCGGCAGGCGCCAGATCGCCTGGCAGCTGCCGAACTGGTTGTAGTCGGCGACCACGGCTAGATCGTGACCGCGGCGGCGCAGTTCGTCGACCGTTGTCGGCGGGAAGCCGTCCTCGAGGCTCACCTGCATGCCGTGCAGCCAACGGAACCTCGGTCCGTCGCATGCCGCCTGCGGGTTCTGGCCGTAATCGGCGATGCGCACCATCAGCTGCAGATGCCCTTGCGGCTGCATGGTGCCGCCCATCACGCCGAAGCTCATCACCGGTGCGCCGTCTCTGGTAAGGAAGGCGGGAACGATGGTGTGGTACGGGCGCTTTCGCGGCCCAACGAGGTTCGGGTGCCCCGGGGTCGCGCTGAACTCGGTGCCGCGGTTCTGCAACGAGATCCCAGTGTCCGGCACCACTACGCCCGACCCGAAGCCGTCGTAGTTGGACTGGATCATCGACACCATCATTCCGTCGGCGTCGGCCGCGGCCAGATACACCGTGCCGCCCTTCGGCGGCCTGCCTGCCGAAAACGGTGTGGCCCGCGCCGGGTCTATCAATGTCGCCCGCTGCCTGAGGTAGTCGGCGTCCAGCAGCTGTTTCGGCCGCACCGGCATGTAGTC
>NZ_JAVROT010000356.1:0-3547 GCF_032162605.1 Mycobacterium sp.
GACGCAACCGGCACCGAGACGATTCTGAGGACCGGCGAGCGTTACCACCTGGATCCGGAGCAAGTGACCGTCGACCTGTGGGACCTCAACGACGCGATCGAGCGTGCCAGCATCGCCCTCGACCCAACCGCCCATATCGCGGCGTTACGCGAGGTCATCGCCCTGCACACCGGAGTTGTCGCCGACGGAAACAGCTGGCTATGGCTGCACCCGCACCGCGAAGCCACCCGCCGGCGCCTCCTCGACGCGTACGTCGCCCTCGCCGACACCGAACCCGACCCGCAGAACGCCCTGGCCCACATCCAGGACGCCATCAGCCTCGACCCCTACAACGAGGACGTCTACCAACGCGCCATGCGCCTGCACGCCCTACTCGGCAACACCGAAGGCATCCGCCGCACCCTACGCGCCCTATCCGAGCGGCTCACCGAACTCGAGATCCGGGTGTCCCCCCAGACCCAACAGGTCGCGACCGACCTGATTGGCCGCGTCGACGCCCGCCGCCGGATCGCCGGCACGGCCGCCTGACCGCCAAGATCCGAAACAGGAAAGGCCAGAGTCAGATGAGTGCCGCCACCATTGACCTTGCCGCCGCCCTGATCGGCGGCGTCATCGGCGCCGGCATACCGACGGCCGCTCACCACCTGTCCGACAGCCCCGACACCGCCACACGTGCGGAGCCGCCGACAGCCCCCACACCCGAGACAGGCCGACGCCCTCACCGACGCCAGCGGCAATGGCCGGAGACAGTCGCCACCGCGACTATCACCGCGATCATGCTCGCCGTCCTCACCGCCCGCCTGCGCCACGACCTCCTGCTGCCCGCCACCGCGATCACCACCGTCCTCGCGATCACCGCGGCAAGCGTCGATCTGCAGTGCCGGCGACTCCCCGACACCCTCGTGCTGACCGGCGCCGTCCTCAGCCTCGTCAGCGTGATCACGGCGGCCATGTTCACACAAGACGTTCACCGGCTCGTACGTACCATCACCGGCACCATCGCCGTCACCGCCGGCCTGTTCATCCTCGCGATCGTCACCGGCGGGCTCGGCATGGGCGACGTCAAAGCAGGCATGTGGATGTCCGTCCTGGCCGGCTGGCACAGCCCCACCGCCCTCATCGTTGCCGCCATCGCACCGTTTCTGATCCAGGGCGCGCTCGCGGCGCCGCTGCTGCTCACCCGCCGCGCCACCCGACGATCAGAACTGCCGTTCGGCCCCGCGCTGGTCCTCGCCGGCCTCGGCGCGCTCCTGCTGACGACCTGACCCGCCCCACCAATCCCTACCCGCGTACGTCAACCTGTGGAGTCCACCGATGAATCTGCCTGACTTTGACGACCTCCGACCTGGTGTTCGGCTACTCCTCACCGTCCGTCCGGAGAACGCCATTCCGGATGACATCGCCGGCCCGCTTATCGACCACGGGCGTGCCTGCAACGACCTCGCCACCGCCCTCGCCGCGGCGCTACTCGACAAAGACCGGTTGATCGACCAAGAACAACGCGCCAGCTACGACAGCGGCAAGAACGTTGAAGGACAGACAATTCAAGCCCTGTTCGACATCAACCATGAATGCATCGAGCAGCTCAGCGCCCTCTACGCCGACACCGCCGCCCAGTACGCCGTCGACGCCATCGAAGCCGCAGGACAGGCCCACCGAAGGCAACCACTGACTCCGTCAGCGCCGCGGCCCATCACCGCGACCGACCTCATCCTGCTCCCCGAAATCCACCTACCGCTCATCCAGATTGACGTCAGCACAATCGCCAAACCGAAGCTCCAGCACCGTGCCCAGGTGGAAAACCGCGGCATCGTCGAAGGTCACCGTCTGCTCCATGCGGCGATAGCCGAAGCGCGCAAGCCAGAGAACCAGAAGAGCGGGCCAACACCAGCAGAGCGATGCGTCCTCGAACCCGAACTCGGCGCCGCCCTGCACAACTACGCCGCAGCGTGTATCGAAGCCCTCACGATCCTGACCAGCCGTGGCTGACGCCGCCACGCGACCGGAGGGGATCTCCCGGCCGTCGACTCTCGAACCCGCACTCTGCCACGAACAGGTTCGCGGTCAAGGCTCGCGGCCTCACGGCGACCCGCACCCGCAGACGCGCGTGGGCGTCCGGGTCTACGTGGCATTGGGCGTTGGTCGGCCGTGGGCATCGGTAGTCGGCCGGCCGTGGGCCCGTACACCTCAGGCTGGCGGCCCGCAGAGGAGCGGAGGTAGGCCGGTGATTAACACAACTCCCATGCTGAAGTGCGGTTTCGATGACCGTCACCACCCCGACCGGGCCTCCGGTGCCGCCGTACCGGTGCCTCCGGGGGCGAGGTTGCATGGACCCGTGCGAGCGTCCAAGCGAGAGCAGTAGGATGCCCGCCCATTCGACTGTCGAGCAGGTCGCCGGGCGTCCTCCGTTCGCCGGCTCCCCGATCTGGCTTGCCGCGTCGGTGATCCGGAGTGGTGGCTCGCTGACGACGTGCGAGACCCCGGTGGACAAGGCGCGCACGGACAAGGCGAAGAGGCTGTGCCGGGCATGCCAGCCACAGTGGGAGGTTTGGACTGGGCGTTGGAGATCAGGCAGGCGTGGGGTGTACGGGGCTACGGCGAAGCCAAACGGCGGACAGCTACACCACGACCACCAAGGCCACGGCCCAGCCCGCCGCGATGAGCACCTCGTACAGCATCCAGGCCAGCAGCAGACGCACCCAGCTGACGTCCACCGCCGGGCGGTCGCCAGGAAGCCCCCAGGGGGCTTGGCTGATCACGCGCGCCTTCACTGCATCAAACATCGACACCTCCGATTGGCGTGCGGCATGGGGTCAGCTATACCCCGACAGCCATCAGGTGGGTCCACCACCTCCGAGCCGGTCAGGGCGCATCCAGCCGGCTATCGCCTACGGTTTCTCTTGCCCCGTCGACGTTCTCGCTCGGCGCGCTGCCGGGCGGCGATCTGCTCGGGGGTCAGCGGGGCGGCGGGAGGTGTCCGGACGGGCTTGCCCGTGTCCGGTGTGCCGAGAGCGGTGGCCGCTTCGTCGAGGCGGCGGCCGATCAGTTGGTTGAGTTCTTCGCGTTCGGTGAGCCCGACGCTCGGGTGGTCGAGTAGGTAAAGCTTGACCAGAGCGCGCAGGTCAAGCTTGGTCGGCCCGTGGTGGGGTGCGGTCATTTCGGCGATCCAGGGGATCACCTCGGCCAGAGCGCGGTCGGCCTCCTCGTTGGAGATCGAGGCGACCGCTTCGGCGGCCGGCATGCCCTTCCCGACCACCCGCCAGGCGCGGATCCGTTCCTCCAGGAGCACGCGGGCGTGGTTGTGCACCATCGGGTGCAGCCGGTCGATCATGGCCGCGACCACCGCGGCATAAAAGTGCGCGCCGGCCGCGCCGGTCAGCCCGCCTGGACCAGGCGCGCTCTCACCAGCAAAAATCCGTGCTGTGGGGGTGCGCAGCTCGGCCTTGCTGGCGAGGATCCGGTCGAGCGCAGCCTTCAGGTCGTCGCGCAGGGCCGCCGGGGCGAGGTCGGCCATCAACTGCCGGGCGCCTGTCAGGGCCTCGTCGAC
>NZ_JAVROT010000357.1:0-14293 GCF_032162605.1 Mycobacterium sp.
GCGGCGGGACGGCGCAACGCGGCGGCGGCTTCGGCCGCTCGACCCCAGGCCGCGGTGAAGCAAGCCGCGTGGCAGCAGGTGGTCGAGGACGACACCCTCGCCAACGTCACCACCCGCGCCATCGTCGGCGGATTCGTCCAGCCCGGCCAGGCCGCGTTGCTCGAGCCGTTCACCGCGAAGTACTTCGACGCCATCTCCGGTCTATGGGAGCGACGGTCCAGCGAGGTCGCCCCGACGGTGGTCATCGGGCTGTACCCCTCGTCGAACGTCAGCCAGGCGGGTCTCGCGGCTGCCGACCGATTCCTGGCCGGTGAGGTGCCGCCCGCGTTGCGCCGGCTGGTGATCGAGGGCCGCGCGGGTGTGGAGCGGGCGCTGCGGGCGCGGGCGTTCGACGTCACCTAGGCCCCGGCACAGCTCGCCGGACTGTCGTTGCCAGCAAACATTTTAGGCCACCGACATAGTGCAGCTTGGATCGATAGCGGACCGCGGTCGGCCATGTCTTTGAGCTCTTAGTGAGCGCAAAATCACACGTCAGAGTTTGATTTACACGGAGTTAACATGGATCATCGAGTAGTCCGCCAAAGGGGTGATCCTCATTTCGACGGGCGCACAGCAACCCCTGCTCTGTGATCCGGAGCACAACCAAGGAGTGGGAACGATGTCTTTCGCGCAGTTGCGGGCAGACCTGACGCGCACGATGAACCGGCGCCGCCTCTACGCGCGGATACACGCACTTCCCGATTCAACAGTGCGTGAAGAGCTGCTGGCGATCGCTCAGCGGCACGACGACAACAGCTGACGGACGACTTTCAACGCCGGTGACCCGACCAGGTCACCGGCTTCGTCGTTTCCTGACACAGTCACCGCCGACCGTGCGTGAAATGCCGATGACCAGCGGCATGTCGCGAGCAGACACGCACGCTCGCGCAGGAAAGAGTCAGCGGGGTGAGACGGCTGCGCTCAGCACGCGCACGGCGCTGATGAGCCCGTCCAGCAGGTTGCCCTCCTGGAACGACGCCGCAGCCGCCGAGACGCCCAATGGTGCAGCTTCCTCGATGCCGCGACCCTTGACCTCCGACCCGTAAACCACCTCGATGGCCTTCTGGTTCGGCGAGACGGCCAACAGCACCGCGTTGTCCGGCGTGGGCACCTTGGCCAGGATCTCGCGCGCCGTGGCCGCGGTGTCCGGACCGAGGTCGCCCAGATACACCGCGAAGCGTGCCTTGGCCGCGCGCGAGCCGTACTTCAGCGCGTCGTCCAGGACCACGAGGTCCTTGACCGGGAACGGGTAGTGCACCGACAGCTCACCGGGCTCGGTGACTCCGGAGATGCGTCCACTGGTGGTGTACGCGAAGCCGTAGGGCAGCGCCTCGGAGCTGACCTTCGCAAGCTCGGTCGAGTGCTCACCACTTGCCACTTGCGCCACCTCCCACGGTCAGATGCGAGCCATGGCCGTGATCGGCCGGTTCCTCGGCCGCCCAGAGGATCGGTGCGTGCGTCCACTCGTCGGTCATCTCGAAGGTCGCCGGGTGCGGGCCCCTTCGCCTATAGATCAGTAACGCGAGTACCAACGTCAACAGCAGCGGAACCCCGCCGAGGAGCGAATGGGTCAGTGCGATGCTCACGTCGCAAACCGTATCTCAATGGCCACTCAAGCCGCTCCCTCACCCAGGTATCGCACCCACGCGGGGTCGAGTTCCTTCACCGAGGACAGGAGCCGCCAGTGCTGTCCCTTCGGCGGAAGCGGTACCGAGCGCAGCGCCCAACCCAGTTCGCCGAGCAGCCGATCCGCCTTGCGGTGATTGCAGTTCGCGCACGCCGCGACGCAGTTCTCCCAGGAGTGCTCGCCCCCGCGACTACGCGGCACCACGTGGTCGACGGTGTCGGCCTTGGCGCCGCAGTACGCGCAGCGGAACCGGTCGCGGTGCATCAGTGCCGCGCGTGTCATCGGGACCCGCGCCCGGTAGGGCACTCGCACGTAGGATCGCAGCCGGATCACCGATGGCACCGTGATCGCCCGCGTCGCGGAATGGATCACCGGCCCGGTCGGGTCGTCGTGCACGACGTCGGCCTTGCCGCACAGCAGCATGATGACGGCGCGTCGGGCAGGCAACGCGGCGAGAGGTTCGTAGGTGGAGTTCAGCAGGAGCACCCGTCGACGGCCCCAGACGCTGCCGTCGGTGGAGGGCGGTCGGGCGTCGATTCGGGAGAGGGGAAGAGAGTGCGCAGCAAGCACCGACGGCCCAGATGAACCAGCCGCGGTCAGATACCCGCGGCTTCTCCTTCGCTGCGACATACGTCCTCCATTAAACAGTGGACCATGGATTTGCACCGATCGCACGTCAATTCCTGCTGTGTTCGCAGGTCGCGTCGATGAACTTACGGTGACGTCTCCGTGTTTGCCGTGGCTGCAGCGTCCCCCGTCGCTCCGCTCCTGCCCACCGGACCAACTCCCCCGTCGCTCCGCTCCTGCCCACCGGAAGGGACAATGGGTACCGTGACGGAACAACCCCACTCGTTCTACGACGAAGTCGGCGGTGCCGAGACGTTCCGGACCATCGTGTCGACGTTCTACCAACTGGTCCGTGACGACGAGATCCTTCGACCGCTGTACCCGGCCGACGACCTCGACGGCGCCGAGGAACGACTGCGCATGTTCCTCGAGCAGTACTGGGGCGGACCCCGCACGTACTCCGAGCAACGCGGCCATCCCCGACTTCGGATGCGACATGCGCCGTTCCGGGTCGGCCCCTTCGAACGCGACGCCTGGTTGCGCTGCATGCACACCGCCGTCGCCGAGATCGACTCGGAGACGCTCGACGATGCCCACCGGCGCGCCCTGCTGGAGTACCTCCAGATGGCCGCGGAGTCGATGATCAACTCGCCGTTCTGATTTGAGGCAGGATGGGTGAACGTGACCCAGTCCCGCGAGGCGTGGTGGCCCCACGCCGTCTTTTATCAGGTGTATCCCCGGTCGTTCAGTGACAGCAACGGTGACGGCGTCGGTGACCTCGACGGAGTCGTCGACCACCTCGATCATCTGAGCAAGCTGGGCGTCGATGCGATCTGGCTCAACCCGGTGACGGTCTCGCCGATGGCCGACCACGGTTACGACGTCGCCGACCCCCGTGACGTCGACCCGCTGTTCGGCGGGATCGGCGCGCTGGACCGCCTCGTCGAGGCCGCGCACGCCGTCGGCATCAAGGTGACGATGGACCTGGTGCCCAACCACACCAGTTCGCAACATCCGTGGTTCCAGGCCGCGTTGGCGGCGGGTCCGGGGAGCGAGCAGCGCGAGCGGTACATCTTCCTGGAGGGCACCGGTCCCGGCGGAATTCATCCGCCGAACAACTGGGTGTCCATCTTCGGCGGCCCGGCGTGGACCCGGGTCGTGGAACCCGACGGCAACCCCGGCCAGTACTACATGCACCTGTTCGACCCCGAACAACCCGACCTCAACTGGGACAACCCCGAGGTGTTCGACGACCTGGAGAAGACGCTGCGGTTCTGGCTGGAGCGCGGCGTCGACGGCTTCCGCATCGACGTGGCGCACGGTATGGCCAAACCCCCGGGGTTGCCCGACATGACGCTGACCGAGTCCACGTTGCTGCGCAACACCGACGACGACCCGCGGTTCAACAACGACGGGGTGCACGACATCCACCGCGGCATCCGTTCGGTGCTCAACGAGTACCCCGACGCGGTGGCGATCGGTGAGATCTGGGTCTTCGACAACGACGAGTTCGCGAAGTACCTGCGGCCCGACGAGTTGCACCTCGGGTTCAACTTCCGCCTGGTGCGGGCGGAGTTCGACGCCGCCGAGGTCCGGGAAGCGATCGAGAACTCGTTGGCCGCCGCGGAGCTCGCTGGGTCGCCGGCGACCTGGACGCTGTCCAACCACGACGTCGAGCGGGAAGTCAGCCGGTACGGAGGCGGCGATGAGGGGCTCGCCAAGGCCAGGGCGATGGCGTTGGTGATGCTGGCGCTGCCGGGTGCCGTTTTCGTCTACAACGGCGAGGAGCTCGGCCTGCCCAACGTCGCGCTCCCCGACGAGGTCCTACAAGACCCCGTGTGGGAACGATCCGGATACGAGGAGCGCGGCAGGGATGGCTGCCGGGTGCCGATGCCGTGGTCGGGCGACGCGCCACCGTTCGGCTTCTCGGAATCGACGGACGTGTGGCTGCCGATGCCGCCCGAATGGGCCGCCCTCACGGTCGCCGCACAGGAGCGCGACCCCGACTCGACGCTCGGGTTCTTTCGTCGTGCGATCGAACTGCGCCACGAACGGCAGTCGGTCGGCGGTGCCGTCGAATTCCTCGACTCGCCATCGGACGTGGTGATCCTTCGAGGCGACGACGGCGTGACGTGCGTGCTGAACGCGGGTCCCTCACCGGTCCCGCTCCCCCGCGGCGACCTGCTGATCGCGAGCGCCGCCGTGGTCGACGGCGAGCTCCCACCCGCCGCCGCGGCCTGGGTGCGCTAACGCAGGACGACGGCGGGGTCACCGCGGCGGCGGTACACGGTGCCGAACCGCGCGTCCACACGAAGCCACGTCGGCAGCACCCGGACGCGCACCACCTCGTCGGCCGCCACCGACTCGGGCGCGAACTGGTCGGTTGTCTTCGCCTGCGGGAGGAAACCCATTGCCGTCAAGGCGAATACACACCGCATCGGGATGCCGACGCTGGTGTCACCGGAGCTGACCGCGACCACTTCCTGATCCAGCAGCGACGCGGGCGGGCCGTGGGCACTGCCGTACTCCTTGGCCAGTGAGACCCCGCGCTGCGCCAGGTCGAGTACCACCCTGGCCGGCACGTCGTCGAGGTGGACGAAGCCGGTCTCCGGCGGCAGCATCCCACGCCACGCCGAATCCATCGCGAAACCCGGCTCCACGAATCCGGAGCGATCCATCGCGGGCAGCGCCCTGGCGAGCCCGTCGGCACCGACGGACAGATCGGCGGGTTTGACCCGTCCACCCACCACCCTGCTCGCGAGGACGTCGAAACCCGTTGCCACCCAAGCGACGACATGCCCGGCATCGCGTTCGCGCAGCCGGATGACGCTGGCGTCGTCGAGGCGAATCGCCCGTTCGACGAACGTCGCCAGGTCCTCGCGGTGCGCGGCGTCGACGAGCCAGAGCCCGCGGTCTCCCCCGCAAGCGGGGGTACCCCCAGCGTTGCCGCCGAGAACGCTCATCGCTGGTAGCGCTGCAGGTACTCCCGGTGGTGCGGCGCCAATCGAACCAGGCGCTGCTCCTCGATGTGGAACGCCGCCAACTGCGACTCGGCGAGGACCGCCGGTTTGGAGTCCGGATCCGCCAGCACCGACCGCACCTCGTAGCCGAGCGTGAAGTCCACCGCGCGCAAGCGGTTGACCCAAATCGTCACTTGCAGAGGCGAATCCGCGAGTCGCAGCTGTCCCTTGTAGGTCACCTTGACCTCCGCGATCAACAACCCGGTGGTGTCGAAGTCTCCTGCGAACGGCTCGGTGAGGAAGGGTACCCGCGCTTCCTCGAGGATCGTCACCATCGTTCCGTGGTTGACGTGCTGATACATGTCGATGTCGGACCAGCGCACGGGCACCGGCGTGGTGAATCGCTCCGTCACCCCGAAGTTCCCGTCCCACTCGTCCTGGTCATGCTGCGGATTTGACGCGCGGCCACCGACAGCGTCGCCAGATCCTTCTCGCCGTCCTCGTAGATCTCGGCGAGGGTGCGACGGGCCCGGGTCACGCGGGAACTGTTGGACAGCTCCCACTCCTCGATCTTCTGATCGGCGGTCTCGTCCGGCTCACCCACGGCGAGCACGTCGAGGCACAGCGCCCGCAGCGAACCGTAGATGTCGTCGCGAATCGCCAAGCGCGCCAGGGAATGCCACCGATCGTCGCGGGCCAGACGCGACACCGCGGTGAGCAGACTGTCGCCCTCGAGGTGGTCGATCAGCGCGAAGTACGTGTCGGCCACCTCGACGGGATCGCGGTCGACGATGTCGGAGATGTCGATGATGTCCAGCAGGCTGTACTGGTACAACCCAGTCGCCACCATCATCGCCAGCTCCTCGGAAACGCCCTGTGCGATGAACTCCGCCGAATCCTTCGCCACGATGGCGCGGTCGTCGCCGCGCAGCCACTCCGACATGCGCGGCGTCAGATCGGCCACCTTCGCGGCGAACCGGTTGACCGCTGCGCCGACGGCGAGCGGCTGTGGGCGGTAGTTGAGCAGCCAGCGTCCGGCGCGGTCGATGAGGCGGCGCAGATCCAGCGTCATGCGGTCCGTCGTCGCCACGGACACTCCGGCGTCGCCCGCCGCCCTGATCTGCCGCCACACGTCGCCGACGCCGAAGATCTCGTCGGTGGCGACGAAGCACCGCATCGCGTCGACCGGTCCGACGCCGACGTCCTCGGTGATGCGGTAGGCGTAGCTGATGCCTGCGGTGTCGACGAGGTCGTTCACCAGCATCGTCGTGACGATCTCCCTGCGCAGCTGGTGCGAGCGGATCTCACTTCCGAAGCGGTCCCGAAGCTGGTGTGGGAAGTAGTCGGGCAGCCGGGCCGCGAAGACTTCCTGATCGGGTAACTCGCCGGCGAGCAGCTCGTCCTTGAGCGCCAGCTTCACGTACGCCATCAGGGTCGAGAGCTCGGGCGACGTCAGACCCAGGCCTGCCTCGGTGCGCCGGCGGATCTCCTTCTCCGGCGGCAACGCCTCCAGTTCCCGATTGAGACCTCGGTCGGCGACCAACGCCTTGATCTGGCGGGCGTGCACCGGCAGAAGTCCCGGCGCGTTGGCGCGGCTGGTGCCCATCAGGTCGTTCTGCGCGGCGTTGTCCTCCAAGACCAGCGCCCCGACCTCCTCGGTCATCGACATCAGCAGGCCGGTGCGCTCGTCGGCGCTGACCTGGCCCCCGGTGACGAGGGAGTCGACGAGGATCTTGATGTTGACCTCGTGGTCGGAGCAGTCGACGCCCGCGGAGTTGTCCAGTGCGTCGGTGTTCACGTGCCCACCGTTGAGTTCGAACTCGATGCGACCGCGCTGCGTGACGCCGAGGTTGCCACCCTCGCCGATCACCTTGACACGCACGGCGTTTCCGTTGACCCGCACCGGGTCGTTGGCGCGGTCACCGACGTCGGCGTCGGACTCCGACTCCGCTTTGACGTAGGTACCGATGCCACCGTTCCAGAACAGGTCGACCGGGGCCTGCAGGATGGCCTTCATCAGTGCCGGGGGTGTCATCTCCTCGACCTCGTCGGCGAGGCCGAGTGCGGCACCGACCTGCGGGCTGATCGGGATCGACTTGTGTTCGCGGCTGTAGACGCCTCCGCCGGAGCTGATCAGGGTGCGGTCGTAGTCGTCCCAGCTGGAACGCGGCAGTTCGAATATCCGGCTGCGCTCCACCCAGGAGCTCGCCGCGTCGGGGGTAGGGTCCAAGAAGACGTGGCGATGGTCGAATGCCGCGACCAGCCGAATGTGCTTGGACAGCAACATGCCGTTGCCAAACACGTCGCCGCTCATGTCGCCGACCCCGACCACCGTGAAGTCTTCGGTCTGGGTGTCGACGTCGATCTCGCGGAAGTGCCGCTTGACCGATTCCCACGCGCCCTTGGCGGTGATGCCCATCGCCTTGTGGTCATAGCCCACGGATCCGCCGGAGGCGAACGCGTCGCCCAGCCAGAAGCCGTAGGACTTGGCGGCGTCGTTGGCGATGTCCGAGAACGTCGCGGTGCCCTTGTCGGCGGCCACGACCAGGTAGGCGTCGTCTCCGTCCCGGCGGACGACGCCTTCGGGCGGGTTGACGACGCCGGTTGCTGTGTCGACGTTGTCGGTGACGTCGAGCAGGCCGGAAATGAACAACCGGTAGCAGGCGATGCCCTCGGTGCGTAGCGCGTCGCGGTCGGCGGCGGCGTCGCCGGTCGAGGTGGGCGGCTTCTTGAGGACGAAGCCGCCCTTCGCGCCGACGGGCACGATGACGGCGTTCTTCACCGCTTGCGCCTTGACCAGCCCGAGGATCTCGGTGCGGAAGTCCTCGCGGCGGTCCGACCAGCGGAGGCCACCGCGGGCCACGTTTCCGAACCGCAGGTGCGCGCCCTCGACCCGGGGCGAGTACACGAAGATCTCGTATCTCGGTCGGGGCAGCGGCAATTCGTCGATCAGGCTGGGATTCAACTTGATCGACAACACGCCCTGGCTGCGGGCTGAATCGGGTCCGGTGACGAAGTAGTTGGTGCGCAGCGTCGCCTGGATCATCGATGCGAACGCCCGCAGGACCCGATCGGTGTCGAGGCTGACCAACGCATCGATGCCTTGCGCGACGGCGACGGCGGCCGCCGATGCGTCACGCATCTTGCCGGCTTCCGACTGCGCCTCCTCCGGGTCGAATAGCGCCTCGAAGAGCTCGACCAGGGCTCGCGCAGTGCCTGCGTTGTCGTTGACGACCGTCTCGATGTGTGACTGACTGTAGGGAAAACCCCCCTGCCGCAGGTACTTTGCGTAACTACGCAACACCGTGACCTGTTGCCAGGTGAGCCCCGCCCGCATCACCAGTTCGTTGAAGCGGTCGATCTCGACCCGACCGTGCCAGATCGCGGTGACCGCATCGGCGAACCGCATCGCGGTGGCTTCACGCTGGGCGGGGTCCTGTTCGTCCCGAATCGAGTGGTGTGGCGAGATCTTGAACTGATAGATCCAGACCGGCATGCCGTCTGCCCTGGTGACGGTGAACGGGCGTTCCTCGAGAACGACCACGCCCATGCACTGCAGCATCGGGAGCAGAACGCTCAGGGACGCCGACCGGCCTGCGAGGTACCACGTCAGGTTGGCTGGTTGGCCCTCCCCACCGTCGGCGAACACCAGCTTGACCGAGTTGTCTTGCAACTGTTCGATGATGGCGATGTCGCCGATTGCGTCGTGCGGCGTGAACGCCTGACGGTAGACCTCTGGGAAGGCGACCGAATAGTGCTCGGCGGCGGCGGGGGTGATCGCGCCCGTCCGCACGGACCCCATCAGCCGGTCTCCCCAGGTGCGCGCGGCCTCAGTCAGCAGATTCTGGATCCTGGTCTCGGTCTCCAGTGACGTATCCACGTCGGCGGGCGAAACGTCGTCCGGCAGGCGCACCGTGAAGTGCACCACCGCCCACGGTGACTCGCTCACGCGAGCCGTGTATTCGATGCTCTCGCCGCCCAGTTCGCGAACCAGGAGGTCCTGCATCGCGAGGCGGACCACGGTGGTGTACCGGTCACGCGGCAGATACACCAGGCAGGACACGAAGTGTGAGAGCTGATCGGTGCGTAGGAACAGCAACGCACGCCGTCGCGACCCGAGGTCCACGACGGCGTTGGCCATGTCCAGGAGTTGTCGCGCGCTGAGCGAGAAGAGTTCGGACCGCGGAATCGTCTGGATGATGTCCAGGGTCAGCTGCCCGGGATGGCTGTTGTCCCCGTGTGACAGAGCGAGCGCCTCGTTGACGCGCCGCGAGATGAGCGGGATCTCCAGAACGTTTGCATTCGAGGCGGCGACGGTGAACAACCCGACGAACCGGTGCTCGATGGCGGTTCTACCGGGCGGCCTTTCGCGGACCACGACTATGTGCGGGTACGCGCCGTACCGCAGGTAGCTCGGCGACGTCGCCTGTGCCAGCACCAGCAGATCGTCCTCACCGGTGAGCTGGGGCAGGACGTCGGTGCGCAGCCGCAGCACCCCCAGCCTGCTGGGTGGGTCGACGGTGGCCCGGCCGTCGTTCACCGAGCATCGTTGGTAGCCGAGCAGGACGAAGTGATCGTCGGCGAGCCAGCGCAGCAGTGCCGCGACGTCCCGACGGTCGTAGGACGGGAAGTGCCCCGCCCGGTCGGAGTCCAGCGTGCCTGCGAGGCCGACCAGCGCGGCGTTGAGCGCAGCCGTGTCCAGCGCCACCTGCCGCGCGTCGCCGAGGACGTTGGGGAGCAGCGCCACCGCCTCGGCGACGGCCTTGGCGTCTGCGGCAGGCGAAAGCTGAACGTGAATCCACGTCTCGTCGACGCCATCCGTCGGCGCACCGGGGTCGGCCGCGGGGTATACGTCCAACAGCTCCCCGGCCGGGTTCCGACGGACGCGGAACACGGGGTTCATGATCGCGGAGTACGCGACGCCGAGCCGGTGCAGGAGCACCGTGACGGTGTCCATCAGCATGGCACTCTGGTCGGTGACGATCTGGATCGCCGGACCGACGCCGCTGGGATCGTCGGCGGCGTAGGCAGCGACCTTCGTGTCACCACTGGACCGCTGCACGGCGACCCGCGCGTGGGCGGCGAGCAGAGCAGGTGACACCAAGACGTCGACTGGCATCGTCACCGACGAATCAGCGGCAGGCGCGTCATCGTGCGGACCCTGTTGCGTCGCGAGGTACGCCTTCGCCAGCTCGCTCGTCCGCTCGGTGTCGATGACGGTGGTCTCAGCTTGACCGTCGCCGCGCTGCTGGCCTGGGACTCCAGGATTCACCGTCGTCATGCCGATCGCTCCTGCCTCACGCCCGCGTGCCGACGCTGGCCCGCGAGTGTGACACTAGTTGTCCCCCGGGTCGCTTCGCTCCTACCCCGCCGGATCGGTAGCCCCCGGGGGCCCGCGCCGCTACCCCGCCGGATCAATCGCGAGTCAACCGGCGGTGCGTGACGCGATGCGGACGCGCCGCATCCGCTCCCAGCCTTTCCAGCTTGTTCTCCTCGTAGCCGCCGAAGTTGCCCTCGAACCAGAACCACTTGGCCTCGTTGTCGTCGTCGCCCTCCCAGGCGAGGATGTGCGTGCAGGTGCGGTCGAGGAACCACCGGTCGTGCGAGATGACCACCGCGCAACCGGGGAACTGCTGAAGCGCGTTCTCCAAAGAGCTCAGCGTTTCGACGTCCAGGTCGTTCGTCGGCTCGTCCAGCAGGATCAGGTTTCCGCCCTGCTTGAGCGTCAGCGCCAGGTTCAGCCGGTTGCGCTCACCACCGGAGAGCACCCCGGCTGGCTTCTGCTGATCCGGGCCCTTGAAGCCGAACGCCGAGACGTAGGCCCGGGACGGCACCTCGTTCTGACCGACCTCGATGTAGTCCAGGCCGTCGGAGACGACCTCCCAGACGTTCTTCTTCGGGTCGATGCCGCCGCGGTTCTGGTCGACGTAACTCAGCTTGACGGTCTCGCCGACCTTGACGATGCCGCTGTCCGGCTCCTCGAGTCCGACGATCGTCTTGAACAGCGTGGTCTTGCCGACACCGTTGGGGCCGATGACGCCGACGATGCCGTTGCGCGGCAGCGTGAACGACAGGTCCTTGATCAGGATTCGGCCGTCGAAGCCCTTGTCGAGGTTGGCCACGTCCACGACCTGATTGCCCAGTCGCGGGCCGATCGGGATCTGGATTTCCTCGAAGTCGAGCTTGCGGGTCTTCTCCGCCTCCGTGACCATCTCCTCGTACCTGCTGAGGCGAGCCTTGTTCTTGGCCTGCCGGGCCTTGGCCCCGGAGCGCACCCAGGCGAGCTCCTCGACGAGTCGCTTCTGCAGCTTCTGGTCCTTGCGCCCCTGCAGGGTGAGCCGCTCGGCCTTCTTCTCCAGATAGGTGGAGTAGTTGCCCTCGTAGGGGTACGCGCGGCCGCGGTCGAGTTCCAGGATCCACTCGGCGACGTTGTCCAGGAAGTACCGGTCGTGGGTGACGGCCAGAATGGCGCCCTTGTAGTCGGCGAGGTGCTTCTCCAGCCACAGCACGCTCTCTGCGTCCAGGTGGTTGGTGGGCTCGTCGAGCAGCAGCAGGTCGGGTTCGGACAGCAGCAGCTTGCACAGCGCCACCCGCCGCTTCTCGCCGCCCGACAGATGCGTGACCGGCTCATCGGGCGGCGGGCAGCGCAGTGCGTCCATCGCCTGTTCCAGCTTGGAGTCCAGGTCCCAGGCGTCCGCTGCGTCCAGCTGTTCCTGGAGCTGGCCCATCTCCTCCATCAGCTCGTCGGTGTAGTCGGTGGCCATCAGCTCGGCCACCTCGTTGTACCGGTTGAGCTTGGCCTTGATCGGCACGCCCTCCTCGACGTTCTCGCGGACGGTCTTTTCCTCGTTGAGCTTCGGCTCCTGCATGAGGATGCCCACCGAGGCGCCGGTCGCGAGGAACGCTTCGCCGTTGTTGGCGTTGTCCAAGCCGGCCATGATCTTCAGGACGCTCGACTTACCGGCACCGTTGGGACCGACGACGCCGATCTTGGCTCCGGGGAGGAAGTTCAGCGTGACGTCGTCCAGGATGACCTTGTCACCGTGCGCCTTGCGGACCTTCTTCATCGTGTAGATGAACTCAGCCATGCTTTGGGTATTGCCTTTCCGGTCTGCGGGTATTGCTCGCAGACCATCGTAGGCGCGGGCCGTCGGCGCTACGCAGTCAGAGGCAGCCCCTCGTCATCGGCATCGTCGTTCTCGCTGTCGTCGGCGGTGGTCTCGTCGGCTTCCGTGGCATCGGCGGATTCGGCGGATTCGGCGTTTGGGGAAGCATGGGAACGCTTGCGCTGTTGGATCTGCACGGTGCTGCGGGCTAGGTCCGGCCCGATGGCGGTGGCCCGCACTTCGACCGAGGAGCGCCGGTTGCCCTCGCGGTCGTCGTATTCGCTGGTGTAGAGGTGGCCGACCACCACTACGGGATCACCCTTGATCAGCGCGGCAACGCCGTTGACCAGTCGACCCCAGCAGTTGACGTTGACGAACAGGGAGTTGCCGGGCTCCCAGTCGCCGTCGGGGGTACGGCGGCGGGAGTTGCTCGCGACGCGGAACTTGATGACTTGCTGGTCCCCGACCCGGCGGTGGATGGGGTCGGTGACGATTGTGCCGACCATGACGAACGGTGTCTCGAACATCGTTGTTTCCCTTCAGCGGTTCTCTTGGGTTGGGCAACGGGTGTGTCCCGCTGCTGAGCCCATTCACCGCTGGGGGGCCGACGTCTCGGTGTCGGACGAACCGGTGAGGCGGCATCCTGTGGATGAACCGCAGACTGTGGATGACTTCGGACCGCTAGTTTGGTCGCCATGGTCCGGGCGGTGGTGGTGGGATCGGGTCCGAACGGTCTCGCGGCCGCCATCACACTCACGCGCGAAGGCGTCGACGTCACCGTCCTCGAGGCATCCGACGTGATCGGCGGCGGCCTGAGCTCCGGCGAACGGACAGAGCCCGGCGTCCTGCATGACGACTGCGTCGCGATCGTTCCCACCGCGTTGGCGTCGCCCTTCATGCAGAGCCTCGACCTGGGGTCGCACGGTGTCGATTGGGCCTGGCCCGAAGTCGACCTCGCACATCCCATCGATGGCGGTCGAGCCGGCGTCCTCACCCGGTCCTTCGATGACGGCGAGCGACACATGGGCGTCGACGGCCGGGCCTACGACGGCTCTTCGAGCCCTTGGCGACTCACTTCCACGAGCTGGCGCCCGACGTCTTTGGTCCTCTGATCGGGATTCCGGCGCACCCCGTGCGGATGGCGTCGTTCGGCGCGAAGGCACTGGTTCCGGCGACCGTCTTCGCGCGGCGCTGGCGCACCGACGAGGTGCGCGCACTGTGGGCGGGCAATGCCGCACACGCGTGGACTCCGCTGACCCGGCCACCCACGTCCGGGGTGGCGTTGATGTTCGGTGCGGTCGCACACCGATACGGGTGGCCAAGCGTCAAGGGAGGTGTCGCACGTCTCGCGGAGGGAATGGCATCGACGCTGGCGGCCATGGGGGGATCCCTCGAGACCGGGCAACGCGTGACGTCGCGCGCCGATCTTCCGACCGCTGACATCGTCATGTTCGACCTGCCCCCGGGGGCGGTCGCCGACATCCTCGGCGACGCACTACCAGCTCGGATTCGACGTGCTTACAAGAGGTTTCGACACGGCGCGGGCGCGTACAAGGTAGATCTGGCCGTGGCCGGCGGGGTGCCCTGGCTCAACGAATTCTGCCGCGCGGCCGGGACCGTACACGTCTGTGGCTCGTTCGACGAGGTGGTGGCTGCCGAACGCGCGACGGCCGCGGGGCGCATGCCGGAGCGCCCGTTCGTGCTCGTCGCCCAGCAGTACCTGATGGACCCGGGTCGTTCGGTGGGCGATATCCACCCCGTCTATTCGTACGCCCATGTGCCACAAGGCTATACCGGCGATGCGACCGAGGCGATCCTCCGACAGATCGAGCGATTCGCACCCGGGTTCCGTGAGCGCATCGTCGGAATGCACGTCCGGAATCCTCGGGAGTTGCGCGCCCACGATGCGAACCTCGTCGGCGGTGACATCAACGGCGGCGCCATGGATCTGCGGCAGTTCGTCGCTCGGCCACGCCTGACCACCGATCCCTACT
>NZ_JAVROT010000358.1:0-3140 GCF_032162605.1 Mycobacterium sp.
CGACGGTGCCGAACTCCGGCAGCACCTTGTAGAAGTCGCGGATGTCGTAGCCACCGTCGCGCAGCGGTGAATCGTAGAACGGCGGCAGCCAAAGGCAGTCGACGCCAAGCCATTTCAGGTAGTCGAGGCGGTCGGTCAACCCACGAAGGTCACCGGACCCATCGGAGTTCGAGTCGTTGAACGCACGGACGAGCACCTCGTAGAACACGGCGCGCTTGAACCAGGTGCGATCTTCCGGGAGCGTCCGCGCGTGGCTGTAGTCGTCCGCGTTCGGGTGCTCCACCATTCCGTCGGTTCCACTGGTTTGATCCATCAAGGTTCAAACCTACCCATCTTCTACGGTGTTGAATCCGGCTCGGCTGCGGCGTCCTTCGGCGGCGGGTCGCCCACCTCGATCTGGCCGGCCACCTCGTCGCGCAGCGCCGTGGCCGCAGCGAAGTCGCCTGCGTACCTGGTGGTGAAGTGCTCGCCCTTCCGGTTGATCTGGACCGGCCACCGCGCGGCCCCAAGCAGTCTCAGTAGCAACACGATTGGCATCGCGACGAGTTCGGCGACGAGTTCGATCAGCGAGACCGCGATGAACAGCACCGCCCCCACCGAATACAGCAAGACCTTGCCGATGCCCACCACGGCCCACACGACGAAGGCCACGATGATCAGGATTGCCTTCAGCAGGAAGTTCCTCGGCAGATTGGAGTCCGACGGCTCGCCTTCCGGTGTGGTTTCCGCCGCCTCGGCAGGCTCGTCCGGCGAACTGTGCCACGCCTCGATCAGCGACACCCTCCTGCGCCAGGGATACCACTGGCGCCGCACGCGCCAGCGAACGCCCGCCGGATCCACGACATCTCCCGCTGCCACGCCGCTGATCTTCCCTCAGAACGCGTCGTCGGCGCTCCACGCGCGCTCGGCGACGGGTGCCGCGGTTTCGGTCAGCACCAGCCATCCCAGTGTCACGACGCCGACCAGCACGCAGACGTCGGCCGCGTTGAACGTCGGCGACCATCCGAAGGAGACGAAGTCCACCACCGCACCGCGCAACGGCCCCGGCGCCCGGAAGACCCGGTCGGCCAGGTTGCCGACGGAGCCACCGAGTACGAGACCGAACCCGACGGCCGCCACGGGTGACACCACGCTGCTGCCCCGCCACGCAACGGCGCAGACGACGGCACAGACCAGCAGCGTCAACAACGCTGGCTGACTCTCACCCCAGGCCAGCGCCGCACCCGAGTTCCTGATCAGCAGACACGACACCGATTCGCCGAACAGCCACACCCGTTCGCCAGGAGTCAGCACGCCCACCGCAACGGACTTGGTGACGACGTCGACGACAAGCGCCACGGTCGCGGTCATCGCGAACAGAGCTGCCCGAGACCTGCTCCCTCGTCGCGCGCTCACCCGCCCATCATGTTCGGCGACGGCCACGCGGCCCTATCTCGAGGTGACGCGCGGATGAACGGCAAACGTCGAAGTCACGGCGAGCGAAGCGACGGGGGAAGCAGCGGGCCCACGTCACTGCAGGAAGCGAGCGGCCTCTGAACGGAGGTAGCGCCCCGAGTTGGCCTGCCGGAAGCCGATCGCGCCACCGCTCGCGGTGATCGCCAGCAGCCCGGCGACACCGGGCAGCGCGACGATGGCCAGCTCGCCCACCCGCGCAGTGCGGAGGTACTGCGGGAAGCCCTGCCGGTATGCGGTGTTGCTCATCGGCGCGGTGCTGCTGCCTGGGACGGCCTCGCCTGCCTGGACCGAGCCCTGTGTGACGGAACGTCCCTCCGGGGCACGCACGCCTGCGGTGCCGACACCGAGCACGGGCGCCCCCGCACCCGTAGGCACCAGTTCGGCCAGCGGGCGCGGCGGGCCGAGCTTGATGGCGGGAAACGCCGTAGGCGCTTGCAGCACAGGCAGATCGGGCGAGCCGTCCGGCTTCGGGGCAAGGCCGGTGCCACCGCCCGCGGAGTCGACGACGGGCTCCTCCTCCATGATCTTGAGGGTCGGCTTCGGCCGCGGGTTGTACGGCGCGTAGGCCTCCGACGCCAAGGCGTTGAGGTTGGAGAACGTGTCCTGGACGGACGAGTAGGCGGATTGCGGGTCGGTCAAATTGATCGACCACTGCGTGTCGGACGTCCCGGGGACCGTCGGCACGGGCACCGATATCGGTGGCGCACCGGGCAGCGCGATATCGGCACTGCTGCCCACCAACTTCTTCTCTGGCGCCTTCTGGTCGGGATCGGTTTTGGGAAGACTGGGGACATTGATGGTGGGCTTGGGCAGTTGGCCGGGCGGTCTGCCGTTGCCGAAGATGCTGCGCGGCCGCTGAAGGGCGTCGCGAATCTGACCAAGTGGTCCCCGTGGCGCCGACGACGGCCCTGGCTCGGGCTCGCTGGTCTGGCCCGGGTCGGGCGGGTTGCCTGGGTCGTCCGGTTCGGCACCCGCGATGCCAGCGCCCGCGCCACCGAGTACCACCGTCGCGCAGAGCACGCCGAAGCATCGCGCAAGGCGGTTGACGACGGTCGGCACAACGTTCTCGTTTCCGGTGAACGGATGTCGGCTAGGGAGCGAACGTTTAGCTGATTCTGGCACATTTGACTGGTCGGGCCCAAGGGCGCAGGTTGCCAGACGACCGCCCTGTAGGGTCGCCGACGTGGCATCCCGTGACCATGGTGACCCGGGCGATGCCCCGTCCGTCCCAGCCCCGCTGAACCCCGTCGTCAATTCCGTGCGCCCGTCGGCGGCGGAGGAGGCCCGCACCATCGCGGCCTCGACCAACACCGCAACGCTGGCGTCGTTGACCACCGCAGGCGATCCGTGGGCGTCGTTCGTCACGTACGGCCTGCACGGCGGCGCGCCGGTGCTCTGCTTGTCCAACATGGCCGAACACGGCCGCAACCTCGTGGGCGATCAGCGGGCCAGCCTGTCGATCGTCGCGCCCGCAGCCGAAGGCGATCCGCTCGCCAACGGGCGCATCACGCTGGCCGGTCTGGTCGAGCGGCCGTCGGGCGACGAGCAGGCCGCGGCGCGGCAGGCCCATCTCGATGCCGTGCCCGCCGCCAAGTACTACGTCGACTACGGCGACTTCACGCTGTGGGTGCTGCGCGTGCAGCGGGTCCGCTGGGTGGGCGGCTACGGCCGGATGGACTCCGCTA
>NZ_JAVROT010000359.1:0-3465 GCF_032162605.1 Mycobacterium sp.
TGCGCAGCGACGTGCCCGCGCTGTTGCTCGCCGTCACGCTCGACGCGGTCACTCCACCCAGCCAGGCCGATCTGGCGGCCGAGGGCCTCCCCAACGGGCGCGTCGTCCGCATCGCAGGTAGCGGCCACGACGTGCTCAGCCGATCCACCTGCGCGCAGCAGATCCTCATCGACTTCCTCGACGACCCAACCGGTTACGACGCCGGATGCGCGGCCACCCTGCCCCCGCCGACGTTCGACCATTAGCGGCCGCCGCTTCGGAGTCGGCGGAACGGGCTGGCCTCTTCGAGCTCGTAGGCGAGCTCCAGTAGCGTCGCCTCGCGGCCCAGCCGGGCGCTGAACATCATGCCGATCGGTAGGCCGTTCGCGGACTCGGCGAGCGGCAACGAGACTGCGGGGTCACCCGTGACGTTCTGCAGGGGCGTGAAGGCCACCCAGTCCACGAGTCTCTCGATGATCTGGTCATAGTCGGCCGTGGGGTCGAGGTGTCCGACGAGGGGCGGGGCGTCGGCGAGCGTCGGTGTGAGCAGCACGTCGTAGTCGCGTATCGACTTCAACATCCGCAGGCGCAGGGTGGAGAGCCGGACGATCGCCAGCGGCAGCCCGTGCAGATTTCGGCTCCCGAACCTCTCGAGACCGAGCGTGAGGTTGTCCAGCCGCCCGCGGTCGAAGGACTCGCCGAAGCGGCCACGTCCGCCACGCACCAGCGCGAACGCCAGCAAGGCCCAGTAGAGAAGGAAGTCGTCGATGAAGGACTGCGGAACGGGCGGTTCGTCGAGATACTCGACGCGGTGCCCCAAATCTTCGAGCAGCCCGGCGGCGGCGAGTGTGTGGCCGCGGATCTCCGGACTGCACTCGCGCTTGACCGACCTGGTGAACACCGCGACCCGCAGGCGGTCCCGTCCCGGTCGGGTGACGTCACCGATCAATGGGAGTTTCGGGCTGCGCCAGACGTTTTCGACCTCACGGTAGAACGCCGCCGTGTCCCGCACCGAACGAGTCAGCACCCCGTTCGCCACGATTCGGATCGGCATATCGCGCATGTTCTGGTCCAAGGGCAGTCGACCACGCGACGGTTTGAGGCCGACCAGGCCGTTGCACGACGCCGGGATCCGGATCGACCCGCCGCCGTCGTTGGCGTGGGCGATCGGCACCACGCCGGCCGCCACGAATGCTCCCGACCCGGACGACGACGCGCCCGCGGTGTGGTCGGTGTTCCAGGGGTTGCGCACGGCACCAAGGCGGGGATGTTCGGCAGCGGCGCTGAACCCGAACTCGGACAACTGGGTCTTGCCAAGCGCGACTAGTCCGGTGGACAGGTAGGCGCGGGCGAAGTCGCCGTTCGCACGCTCGGGTCGGGGCCGCCACGCGTCGGCGCCCTCCATCGTCGGCATGCCCTCCACCGCGACGTTGTCCTTGACGAAGGTCGGCACGCCGTCGAAGTAGCCGCCGTACGGCGTCTTCGCCGACGCGCGGGCGCGGGCCGCGTCGAACGCCTCGTAGGCCAGCCCGTTCAGCTGCGGGTTGACCTTCTGGGTGCGTGCGATGGCCGCCTCGACGACGTCCACCCGGGATACCGCTCCCGACCTGATGGCCTCGACGACGCCCGTGGCGTCGAGCTCTCCCAGTGCGTCGTCGTCGAACGCGGAAACGTAGGTCATGTCCCGACGCTAGCAACACACGTGTGCAATAACGCGTGGCGGGTCGTGAACTACCGCTGAACGAGAAGAAACCCCGCGCCGACCGGGATCACCGGTGGGGGACGCGGGGTCTCTAGGTGAACGACTCCAAATTGGTGGTGAGTCGCCCAAACTCGTGACGCCTAGGCGCGACCGACCTCGAAGCGGACGAATCGGGTGACGGTCAGTCCGGCGTCGTCGATGACTGCCTTGACGGTCTTCTTGTCATCGGAGATCGCCTGCTGCTCCAACAGGACGACGTCCTTGAAGTAGCCGGTGAGGCGACCCTCGATGATCTTCGACAGCGCCTGTTCGGGCTTGCCTTCTTCGCGGGCCGTCTCCTCGGCGATGCGGCGCTCGTTGGCGACGGCGTCGGCGGGTACGTCGCCACGGGTCAGGTACTTCGCCTTCATCGACGCAACCTGCAGAGCCACGGCGTGCGCGACCTTCGCATTGCCTCCGGTGTACTCGACGAGAACACCGACGGCAGGCGGCAGATCCGACGACCGCTTGTGCAGGTACGCCTCGACAGTCCCGTCGAAGTAGGCGGCGCGGCGCAGTTCGAGCTTCTCGCCGATCTTGGCGGAGAGGTCCGCAATCACCTGCTCGACGGTCTTGTCACCGACGCTGGCCGCCTTCAACGCGTCGACGTCGGACGCCTTGGACTCGGCGGCAGCCGCCACGACCTGTGCGGCCACGGCCTGGAACTCCTCGTTCTTCGCGACGAAGTCCGTCTCCGAGTTCAGCTCGATGAGCGCGCCGCCCTTGGCAGCGACCAGGCCCTCGGCCGTCGCACGCTCGGCACGCTTGCCGACGTCCTTGGCGCCCTTGATCCGCAGCACCTCGACAGCCCGCTCGAAGTCGCCATTGGCTTCGACCAGGGCGTTCTTGCAGTCGAGCATGCCGGAGCCGGTCAGCTCCCGAAGTCGCTTGACGTCGGCAGCGGTGTAGTTGGCCATTTAAGCCTCCGTGGTGGTCGTCTCGGTGGCAACGGATCCCGTTTCCGCGGGCGCAGCCGCCGGTGCCGTCGCAGTGGCCAGCAGTTCCTGCTCCCACTCGGCCAGCGGCTCGGCACCACCCTCGGCGGCCGGCTTGTCGCCGCCGCCACCCGCACCGGAACGGGCCTTCAGACCCTCGGCGACCGCAGCCGCGATCACCCTGGTGAGAAGCGCAGCCGAGCGGATCGCGTCGTCGTTGCCCGGAATGGGGTAGTCGACGAGGTCGGGATCGCAGTTGGTGTCGAGGATCGCGATGACCGGGATGTTCAGCTTGCGGGCCTCGGAGACCGCGAGGTGCTCCTTGTTGGTGTCGACGATCCAGACTGCCGAGGGAACCTTGGCCATGTCGCGGATACCGCCGAGGCTGCGCTCGAGCTTGTTCTTCTCGCGGGTCAGCATCAAGATTTCCTTCTTGGTGCGACCCTCGAAGCCACCGGTCTGCTCCATGGTCTCGAGCTCCTTCATTCGCTGAAGGCGCTTGTGCACGGTCTGGAAGTTGGTGAGCATGCCGCCCAGCCAGCGCTGGTTGACGTAGGGCATCCCGACGCGGGTGGCCTCATCGGCGATGGACTCTTGGGCCTGCTTCTTGGTGCCGACGAACATGACACTGCCACCGTGGGCGACGGTTTCCTTGACGAACTCGTATGCCGAATCGATGTAGGTCAGCGTCTGCTGCAGGTCGATGATGTAGATGCCGTTGCGGTCGGTGAAGATGAACCGCTTCATCTTGGGATTCCAGCGACGGGTCTGATGCCCGAAGTGGGTGCCGCTGTCAAGCAGCTGCTTCAT
>NZ_JAVROT010000360.1:0-17207 GCF_032162605.1 Mycobacterium sp.
CGCACTCAGGGGTCTGCCCAGCGGCTGGCGGAACCTGGCGTCGGGCTTCCAGACCAAGCGGTACCTCGACGCGGCAGGCGACGAGCACGAGGTGCGGTACCGGTTCGGCCGCACCGGTCTCGAACTCGACGGTGACGACGCCGTGGCCCTGGTTTCGTCGTCGCCGACGCGCGTCGTGCTGACGGTCAATGGTGTCGAGCGTCCCTTCGACGTCGCCCGCTACGGCGACCAGACCTTCGTCGACTCGCCGCTCGGCCCCGTGCGCCTCACCGCGCTACCGCGCTTCCCCGATCCCGACGACGCCGTCGCGCAGGGCTCGCTGCTGGCCCCGATGCCGGCCTCGGTGACCAAGGTCGCCGCGTCGGTCGGCGACACGGTCAAGGCGGGCCAGCCGCTGATCTGGCTGGAAGCCATGAAGATGGAGCACACCATCGCCGCCCCGACCGACGGCGTGCTCGCAGAGCTCAACGTGACGGCCGGCCAGCAGGTCGACGTCGGCGCCGTCCTCGCCCGCATCGAGAACCCACTAGGAGACACCCAATGAGCTTCACCGAGACCGACGAACAGAAGGAACTGCGCAAGGCCGTCACGGCCATGGCGTCGAGCTACGGCGAGAAGTACTACCTCCAGAAGGCCCGCGCCGGCGAGCACACCACCGAATTGTGGAGCGAGGCAGGCAAACTCGGCTTCATCGGCGTCAACCTGCCCGAGGAGTACGGCGGCGGCGGAGCCGGCATGTACGAGCTGTCGCTCGTCATGGAGGAGATGTCGGCCAACGGCTGCGCGCTCCTCATGATGGTGGTCTCCCCCGCCATCAACGGCACCATCATCAGCAAGTTCGGCACCGAGGAGCAGAAGAAGCGCTGGATCCCCGGCATCGCCGACGGTTCGATCACCATGGCGTTCGCCATCACCGAACCGGACGCCGGGTCCAACTCGCACAGGATCACCACCACCGCGCGCCGCGACGGCAGCGACTGGATCCTGTCAGGGCAGAAGGTCTACATCTCGGGTGTCGACCAAGCGCAGGCGATTCTCGTCGTCGGACGCACCGAAGAAGCCAAGACAGGCAACTTGAAGCCGGCGCTGTTCGTGGTGCCCACCGACGCGCCCGGCCTGAGCTACACCAAGATCGACATGGAGATCGTCAGCCCGGAAAATCAGTTCCAGCTGTTCCTCGACGACGTGCGGTTGCCTGCCGACGCGCTCGTCGGATCGGAGGACGCCGCGATCGCGCAGTTGTTCGCCGGCCTCAACCCGGAGCGCATCATGGGCGCCGCCAGCGCGGTCGGCATGGGCCGCTTCGCCCTCAACAAGGCCACCGAATACGTCAAGACCCGCCAGGTGTGGAAGACGCCGATCGGCGCGCACCAGGGCATCTCACATCCGTTGGCGCAGAACCACATCGAGATCGAACTCGCCAAACTGATGATGCAGAAGGCCGCCACGCTCTACGACCTCGGCGACGACGGCGGTGCCGCGGAGGCCGCAAACATGGCCAAGTACGCGGCGGGTGAGGCGTCCGTGCGGGCCGTCGACCAGGCCGTGCAATCCCTCGGCGGCAACGGCCTGACCAAGGAGTACGGCATCGCGTCGGTGCTGACGGCGTCACGCCTGGCCCGCATCGCGCCGGTCAGCCGCGAGATGATCCTCAACTTCATCGCGCAGACGTCGCTGGGTCTGCCCCGGTCGTACTGATCGGCGGGTCGGAGCGAAGCGACACGGGGAGGAAGGGATGGGCACGCTGGTCACCTACGCCGTCGACGGTGCGGTCGCGCGGCTGACGCTCGATTCGCCGCACAACCGCAACGCGCTGTCGACGGCGCTGGTAGCGCAACTGCACGACGGGTTCGCCGACGCCGCCGCCGATCCGAACGTCAGGTGCGTGGTCCTCGGCCACACCGGCGGCACGTTCTGCGCTGGCGCCGACCTCGCCGAGGTGGCGGGCCGCGACCCCGGTGACCTGGCCGTGGCCCGCGCCCGCGAGATGACCCGGTTGCTCAGGGCGATCGTCGAACTGCCGATGCCGGTGATCGGCGCCGTGGACGGCCACGTGCGGGCCGGCGGCCTCGGGTTGATCGGCGCGTGCGACATCGTCGTCGCCGGACCCGCGAGCACGTTCGCGCTCACCGAGGCGCGCATCGGCGTGGCCCCGTCGATCATCTCGCTGACGCTGCTGCCGAAGATGTCGGCCCGCGCGGCGGGGCGCTACTTCGTCACCGGCGAGAAGTTCGGCGCGGCAGAGGCGCAGACCATCGGCCTGATCACCATCGCCGCCGAGTCCACCGAGGCCATGCACGCCACCGTCGGCGCGCTGGCGACCGACGTCGTGAAGGGTTCGCCTCGGGGTCTGGCCGCGTCGAAGGCGTTGACCACTGGTGCGATCCTGGCGGCGTTCGACGAGCACGCCGAGGCGCTGACGGCGCAGTCGGCGGCGTTGTTCGTCTCCGAGGAGGCACGCGAGGGCATCCTCTCGTTCCTGGAGAAGCGGCCGCCGCGATGGCAAACTTGACCTGCGATCGTGTGCCCTAAGTCGTGGTGGTTTCGGGCTGGGTCGTCTCGCTCCGCGATGTCTTCCCTGAATCGTCGGAAGATTCACCGGGCCGCGGAGAAAGTCGCTTGAGCCGCCTACCCAATGCCTGGCTGACCCGATCTGGCATATCCCGCACGGTTTTCCAGGGCACCCAGGCGAGATATAGAACGAACATCGCGAGGCCGAAGAACATCACACTCATGTTCAGCCAGATCAAGGTATGCATGACAACGCCGGCGGCGAGTACCCAGTACCGATACCGCCGATTCCACACCAGGATCGCGAGCGAAAGTTCGATCGCCATTGTGCTCCACGTTGCGACGTTGACTAAGAAGGGATTCTCGGCCAGCCACTGCGGAACGGGAAAAATGGCCCAATCGTGATAGACCCGCCACGGGAAAGAGACGGCAGAACCGTCGGTCCACACCTCGCCGACCAACTTGGTCTGGGCCGAGAACAAATAGACGAGTGAAAGTTGCGCCTGCATCAATCGAACGGGCCATCGCACCCGTTCTTCCGCCGACCAAAACCGCCCGTGCCGTCGGCGCTGGTCGAGGGACAACGCCGCACCGCAGCCGGAGATCGCCAGAATGAGTGCCGTATTGGTCATTATCTGATCTCCGGCGTACATGATCAATGGGTTGCGTCTGAGAAACGACAAGAAGAGGATCCACAGCAGGAGGGCGGAGACCCGGCTGTGCCATCCCAGGGTCAGTGAGACCGCAGACAGCAGGAGAAGAATCCAGGCGATCAGAATTGCCGTATCGCTCGTCCAAATCTGGAATATCCCGAGTTGGAAACTGTCTATCCAAGAAAAGTCATCTGCACCGGGCTGGGTCGGCACCGGTCCGTTCGCACTGAACAGTACGGGTATAACCGGAAGTAGATCGAGCGTCACATAGACCATGAGCGCACCAAACGCCATTCGAACAAGGCCGAGCGTGTATGCAGGTTCCGCTGAAAACCAGAACGTGCGCCACCCGTCGATCAGCCCCTCGAACGATGCCGCCCTGCGACGCTTCGCTGTGGTCATCGTTGGCCCGTCAGCACTTCTTCGTAGAGAACCTTGGTTCCGGTCGAGCCCTTCGAAGGTTGCCCTGGCGGCGCCAATACCTTGAAGTGAAACATCATCACCACTTTGACCGGCCGATCCGAAGGTCCGGTGACTCTGTCGACCACCCATCGGGCGAACTCGATACGCCCGTCTTGTTGACGCAGCGCGGTTGCCGCCATCAGTTCCCACCGATCTGGCAAGAAGATCTTCTCGAGCCGTGGGTTCGGCGAGTGTTTCCATATCCGACTGCTGCCGTCGGCCATCGTGACGTCAACCTCGAGCTCCTCGATCCTCGAGCCGAGACGCGGTGCGTACAGCGACCAACGTTCGTTGACGCCGATGGCGTTGACGGGTTCGACGACGGGCATCAGGCCCCTTCTAATGGGGGAGTCGGGCATACTCCACACCACCTGCGTGCCAAGGATCACCACGATGATCCCGCTGATGACGCGCCTGCCGAGGCGGGACTCCTCGAATCGCTGCTGGAGCGTAGGGCGTTTGGCGGCGCTCGGATGACGGCCTCGAGTTGCGCCGCCGCTGCTGGGTGGTGCCGATTCGGCGTGTCCTGCCTGGTCGTCTGGCGAGGCAGTTACCGGGTCAGTTGGGCTGGTGCTCATCGAAGACAATCGGAGCGGCTGCCATGAGTGTCAACGAGGCTTCTCCATTCAGTCGTCTGCGGTCACACACACCATAGGGCAACCGCTCGTTGGGCGGCTGCGCCACCTTTGCCCGCTGGCGGGGGCCGAACCAAGCCGAGGGCCGACCACGCCGCCTTCACCTGCCGCTGGTGTTGACGACGGTCCAAAGGCCAGAAGCGACCCCGTCGAAAAGGGGTCAGAATTTGGCGGTCGTTAAAACATGTGCCCAGACGGCTCTTTGCATGTCGCCCCTGCCCGCTACCCACGGAAATACGGAAAGAGGTTCGAGAGGATGTTACTTTCTGAACTGCGTAAACATCGTGGGCTCACGTCTGCACCACGATTCATTACTCCTCGAGTCCGATCGAAACCGGCAGAAGAATGGATTCTCGATGCCGTGGCCCGAGCCGAAAATGCCGCCGAGTCTGAGCCTTCGCTCCACTGTCGTGATGCTCTGCGCAGTACTCGTCGCAGGATCCGCCGGCGGCCTGACTTATCTGAGCTCCTGGGATCTCGCGGGCAGCCTCCTCGCGGGCGGCACCGCCTTCGCCGGAGCTATTGTCTGGCCCGACAAGATCGTCGCTGATTTTTCGATGCTGGGGACGGGATGTGGTGGTCAAGAACGGCTGTTAGGTGATACCGCTGCCGCCGAGCAGCGGTAAGCCGTCGCACGTCCGATCCCGAGCGCAGTAGCCAACTCTCGTACTGGCTCGCCGGTCGTCGCGAGCCGGCGGAGATGTTCTTGGCGCTCTGGGCTGAGCTTGGATGGCTTGGTGGCTGACAACTGACGTGCACGGCGAGACTGCCGGGATGCGGCACGACGCTCACGACCCAAACTCAAGCTCTAATTCGGCGAGGGTGGCCATGATCGCCGCGACTGCTTCCGGTTTCCGCACGGCGGTCTCTATCCCCTTCCTCAACGTCTGCGACGCAATTCCACGGTCACCGAAGTCAGCGATCGTCCGTGTGACCTCGACGACCGATCGACCGAGCCGATCGATGGCAGTAACGACGACGGCGTCACCTGCTCGGGCGTAGCCGAGCAGAGGCGCAGTCCTGGTCGGGTTGTGGTGGCTGAACCTGAGAGTTTGCCGGGAACACCCGACTTGCCTTGACGCCGGCGGTTCCTAGGGCGGCGAGGTCCTGTCACGGACGGTCGTGATGGCGGAGACGAAGGCGGCGGACAGCGCGGTCAATGTTGGCGATGCCCGGCGGTGTGCCCGTCTTGTGGACGATGTAGTCGGCCAGCACAGGTAGAGACCGAGGATCGCCACTGCCCTCGCGCGTCGGCCCGTCGTGACCGCCCTCAGTTATTCGCTGAACCTCGCAAAAGGAGTTAAGACTTTCTTCTGGATCCGTAGGCAGATCGCAGGCATTCCGACGATCGCGGACATCGCATACGTCCATCCCTGCGATCGCCCTCACCGTTCGCCTCATCCTGGCGAAGTCGCGTTTTGGGAACTTCCGTCCGACGCACCTTGCATGTCTGGGCGTTCGTCGTAGGCTCGTCCCCAATGAGCAATGGAGCGTCGCGATACGGGTCGATGCGTGCTGCCGACACCGACCGCATCCGGGTGGCGCAGCTGCTCTCCGATGCCGCCGCTCAGGGCCGCCTCGACATGAGCGAATTCGAGGACCGTCTGAAGAAGGCCTACGCCGCCCAGACGTTGGAAGAACTGGATCGCCTCAGTTGCGACCTGCCCGGCATCGCCACCACGGCACCAGGAGTCGAGCCCGGCCGGCCCGCGCCGTCGACGCTGTTGCTGGCGATCATGAGCGGCTTCGAGCGGCGCGGCCGGTGGAACGTACCGAAGCGGTTGACGTCGGTCACCCTGTTCGGGGGCGGCGTGATCGACCTGCGCTACGCAGACTTCACCTCGACCGACGTGGAGATCCACTCGTATTCGATTTGCGGCGGGCAGACCATTTTGCTGCCACCCGAGCTGAACGTCGACGTCAAGGGTGTCGGCGTGATGGGCGCCTTCGACGACCTCGGTGACGCGGGCAGTCCCGGCGCACCGCACGTCACCATCCGCGGCTTCTCGCTGTGGGGCAGCGTCGGCATCAAGCGCAAGATGCGCAAGTCGTCCGGCTGATTCAGCGCCTGCGGCGTGCGCGCAGATAGTCACTGACGACGGCCGCCCCGAGCCCGTCGAGGTCGGGCTCGACGACCCGGCCCTCCACCCGACGGGCCACCTTGTCGATGAACCGCGCCAGCCCCGGGTCACTGCCAAGACGGAAGATCGTCACCTGGGCGCCGAGCCGGGCGATCTCGTCGAAACCCTTCACGGTGTGGGCGATGGTCCGCGGGTGCGGCGGATAGTCGAAGTACACCGACGAGCCCTCGCCGTCGCCGAAGTCCTCGAGGTGCGCGGTGGGCTCACCGTCGGTGACGACGAGGACCACCGGCTGAGCATTGGGGTGCCGCCGCAGGTGCCGCGACGCCAGCGCCAGCGCATGGTGCAGGTTGGTGCCCTGCTCGTAGACGCCCTCCAGCCCGGTCAGCTCGGCGGCGCTGACGGTGCGTGCGTACCGCCCGAACGCGATGATCTGCAGATCGTCGGAGCGGAAGCGCGTGCTGATGAGGTGGTTCAGCGCCAGTGCGGTGCGCTTCATCGGCAGCCAGCGGTTCTCCATCACCATCGAGAACGACGTGTCGACGAGCAGCGCCACCACCGACTGGGTGCGCGTCTCGGTCTCCGAGATCTCGACGTCGTCGACCGTGATCCTCATGGGCACCTCGGCCAGGCCCGCGCCGGCTTGGCGGAGCACCGCGTTGGTCAGCGTCCGCGTCACGTTCCACGGCTCGGTGTCGCCGAACTGCCATTGTCGGGTGGCGCCGGTGAGCTCCCCCGCCGAGCCGGCCCGTCGGGTGTCGCGCTCGCCGTGGCGGCCCGAAAGCTGTTGCGCCACATCGCGCAGCGCCGTCTGGCCCAGCTGCCGCATGGCCTTTGGCGACAGCCGCCACTGCCCGTCGGAGCCGCGGTCGAGGAAACCCTGGTTCATCAGCGCGCGTTCCAGTTCGGACAACGTGCGGGCGTCGACGGCCGCCTGGTCACCGAGCTGGCGGGCCAGCATGTCGAGGTCGACGTCGTCCATCTGCGCGCCGGCGTAGCTCTGCGAGAGCTGCTCGGCGAGCTGTTCGAGCTCGCCGATGTCGGCCAGCGCCTGCGCGCCTTCCCCCATGCCCATCGGATTGTCGCCCTTGAAGCGCTCCGAACTCTGCCAATCCTCACCGGGCCTGGCGTTCTGCAGGTGCTGATCGAGCTTGTTGAGCGCGTTGGTCAGCGACGGTGAGCCAAATGCTTGCTGCGCCAAGGCATCCAGCTCTGCGCGCTGATCGGCGGACAGGCTGTTGCGGAAGCGCTGCGCGGCGGCGGCGCGCTTGGCCAGCGAGTCCAGCAGCTCGTCGATGTTCTTCGGGTTCTCGGGGAAGAACTCGCCGTGCTTGTCCATGAAGTCTTGAAAATCCTGGGGCGAGTCATTCCCCTGTGCGTGCTTGTCCAGCAGCTCGTTCAGGTCGTCGAGCATCTCGTTGACCCGTTGGCGGTCCTCGTCGGTGGCGTTCTCCAGCGCGTCCTTCATGCCCGCGAAGCGCTGATCGAGCATCTCGCGACCCATGAGGTCCTTGATCTGCTTGTACTTCTCGCGCGCCTCGTCGGATCGCCAGTCGTACTCCGACAGCTCCTGCACGGCCTTCGCCGGTGAGGCCGGCAGCGCCTCGAGTTGCAGCTCGTTGAACCGCGCATCGTCGTCGAGCGCGCGGGCCAGCTCCTTGCGTTCGGCCAGCACCGCCTCGTCGAGCAGCTTCTTGATTTCCTGCAGGGTGCCGTCGAGGTTGTTCTGCTGCAACAGTTTCCGGCGCTTGCTGTTGGCCTCGGCGGCCAGCCGGTCGGCGCCGCGCATGTTGTCGGTACCGCGTCGCATCAGCTCGGCCAGCGCACGTCGCGGCGAGCTGCCCTCCATGACGTCCTGACCGATCCGCTCCAGCGCGTCGCGCAGATCCACCGGCGGCGCCAGCGGATCGGGCCCGCCGGTGTATCGCGAGTACCGCGACAGGTTTTTAGCCATAGACCGTTTCACCCTCGCCGGAGATCTTGTCGATGCGCTTGGCCAGGTACAGCGCCTCGAGCGCCAACTCGAGAGCCGAGGCCCGTTCGCCGTCGGACTGCGCGCCGAGGCGCTCGGCGATCGCGTCGATGATCGGCAGATCAGGCAGCGCAGCCAGCACGTCCTTCGCCGAGACGCGCTCACCCGTCGTCACCGGGGCGCCCTGCTCCACCGCCGTCACCAGCGGACCGACGTCGAGGCCGCCCAACAGTCGTTGCGCCGTGTCGGCGGTCGCGCGTCGCAGCAGGTGCTCCAGCACCGCCTGCTCACGCCCCTCCTCACCGGACTCGAACTCCAACTTGCCGCGCAGCACGTCGATGATGGTCGACAGGTCGACCACCCGGGCGACGGGTTCCTGCTCACCGAGGACCGCCGAGCGATGCCTGGCGGCCGCGGCGACCGTCTCGGCCGCGGCGATCGCGAAGCGCGCCGAAACCCCCGAGCGCTGATCCACCGACTGCGACTCGCGCAGGGCGCGTGCGAACCGGGCCAGGATCTGCAGCAGGTAGTCGGGCACCGCGGCGGGCAGGTGGGACTCCTGCTTGATCACGCCGACCTCGGCCTCGAGGGCCAACGGGTAGTGCGTGCGGATCTCGGCGCCGAACCGGTCCTTCAGCGGCGTGATGATGCGGCCGCGGTTGGTGTAGTCCTCGGGGTTGGCGCTCGCTACGACAAGAACATCGAGCGGCAATCTCAGCGTGTAGCCGCGCACCTGGATGTCGCGCTCCTCCATGACGTTGAGCATCGACACCTGGATGCGCTCCGCGAGGTCGGGAAGTTCGTTGATGGCGACGATGCCGCGGTGCGCCCTTGGAATCAGGCCGAACGCAATGGTCTCCGGATCGCCGAGACTGCGGCCCTCCGCCACCTTGATGGGGTCGATGTCGCCGACCAGGTCGGCCACGCTGGTGTCGGGGGTGGCCAGCTTCTCGGTGTAGCGGTCGCGTCGGTGCAGCCACGTGATCGGCAGGTCGTCACCGGAGGTGGCGGCACGACGGATCGACTCCGGCGTGATCGGTGTGTACGGATGCTCGTTGAGCTCGGATCCCTCGATGACCGGCGTCCACTCGTCGAGCAGATTCGTCAGCGAGCGCAGCAGGCGCGTCTTGCCCTGCCCTCGTTCGCCGAGCAGCACCACGTCGTGTTCGGCGATCAGCGCCCGCTCGAGCTGGGGAATCACGGTGTCCTCGAAGCCGAGGATGCCGGTCCACACGTCGCGGCCCTCGCCGAGCGCGAGCAGCAGGTTCTCGCGGATTTCGGTCTTCACGCCCCGCTCGCGATGCCCGGAGGCGCGCAGCTCGCCAAGAGTGCGGGGAAGGTCGTTAGGTGATGTCACTACTCCACGCTACGACTGTTGGCCACATCCGGCACTGCGCCCCGGGCTCGCAACGGGCCGGAAGGTCAGCCGACCGTCACCGACACGGTGGTCTTGCCAGTCTTCGCTGGCAGCTTCGAGGTGTCGACCACCAGAAACCCGCCGGTGTCCGGTCGACCGTTGGCCAGCGTCTTTGGCTTGAGGCGCAACGGCGGCTGGTCGGACTCCAGACCCGCCAGACCGAAGTCGCTGTCGTTGGCGATGATCAGCGTCTTGCCACCGTCCGGGGTCGCCACACCCTCGATCTTGTCGTGGCCGAAGAACTCGCCCTTGGGGTTGAGCTCGGTCAGGAGACCGCCCAGGTCCAGTTTCAGCGTCTTGGTCGCCACCTCGACACCCACCGACTTCAGCTTCTCGGTCGCCGCCGCGTCGGTGGTGACGCCGACGAGCGTCTCGATCGGCTTACCGTCGAGCTGCAGCCCACCGGCGTCAGCGCGGTAGACACCGCCGGCAACGGTGGACGCAGGCCCGATCTCGGTGGCGCCTGCGATGTCGGCGAGGTAGATCTTCTTGTCCGCTCCCGGCTCCAGCTCGCCGTCGCGTTCGTCGACGAGGAACTCGGTGTTGCTGATCGCGGTGATCTCCGAAACGGCGACCTTGGACTTCTGCGGGTTGGCGAGCGGGTAGAGGTATTCCTTGACCGCCTTGTCGGCCAGGTTCACCGTGACGATGCGGGTCAGCGGTACCGACTTCGCCGAACCCTCAAGGCCGGGGGTATTGATCGCGGACTGCATGATGCCAACCAGCGTCGCGCCGTCGGGCGTGATCGTCAGCCCCTCCATGCCCTGGTTCGGGCTGCGCAGCGACAACTCGCGCGGCAGCGTGCCGTCGAACGGTGAGAGTCGTTCCAGCTCCTTGCCCTTCGCGTCGAAGTGGACGAGGTACGGCCCGTACTCGTCCGACACCCAGAACGTGCCGTCGGCCAGCGCGACGAGGCCCTCGGTGTCCAGCCCGTGATCGGAGGTGGGCAGCGGGGCACCGTTGAGGTCGACCAGTTGTTCGCCGGTGTTGGCGGCCGGATCGACGAGGCCGACGAGCGGCTGACCGTCACGACCGGCAAGGGTGATGGCCTGCCCCGGTGCGGCCGTGCCGACGGTCAACCGGAACGTGTTGAGCTGCGGGTGGAAGTCCGGTACCGGCAACACCTTCTCGTTGTCGGTCCGGCCGTCGACATTGGGTCCGCGGTCGGTGAGACCGTACAGTTCGTCGGTGCCGCCACCTGGGACGGCGGCGATCGCCGAGCCGAAGCCGCTGCTCTGGATCTCCACACCGCCCACCGTGGCCAGCGGCGGCGTGTCCACGGCATAGGTCTTGACCGCGTCGGTGGTGGTGGCCTCGAACTGGTCGGTGCCGGTGAAGCCCTTGTCCGGGGTGTAGATCAGTGCGCCGCCGTTGCCGTAGCTCAGCGTTCCGTGCGCGGGCTTGGCGAAGTCCACCGCGGTGGCGCCCCCCGCCGCCGTCAGCAACTGTGCCGGCGTGATGGTGAGCGCCTGGTCGACACCGGTGGTCAAGCCACCTGGCCGGCTGGAGGTGCTGGACGCGGACGGCGTGTTCCCGCCAGACGAACAGGACACTGCGGCAACGGTACTCATCATGACAACCGCCATCAGCGATGGCGTTCGGCAGTTCATCACGGGACAAGGAGTAGCAGCGTCCGGCGTCCGCGGGGTGTCCGCGAGGTGAACGACGGGCCTCGCGGCACGGGGCTCGGCGCGCGAAGTGGCTCGGTGCTTGGAGCGAGATTACGGCGTCGTGACGGGATCCAGCCGGAACACCGCGCAGCGCCCGGCCAGGGCTTCGAATTCATCGGGGTTGCCTTCGGTCACCAACCCGGCGCGCTTGTAGAACCCGACACCGGCGGGCACCTGCTTGGGAAATGCGCGCAAGACCGGCTTGGCCTGCTCGGCCGTGAGCTCGACGAACGCCACCCGCTCGGAGGATCGCCCGCGCGTGACCATCCCCTCGCCCGCCGCACGGGCGTTGAGAACCCAGTCCGCGCGCAGGTATCCGCCCGCGACGTAGACGTTGCCGTCCAGGGTGAAGGGAGTCGCGGGCGTGCTGCGCGGCCGGCCCGACTTGCGGCCGACCACCGTCAGCACCCGCACCGGCCCGGCGGCGATGCCGAGCTTCTGTATGGCCATCATGACCTTGTTCATGGGCTTGAGCCAGCCTGGCGGCTTGGGGTCGGACATCCGTTCGGTATATCAAGTCGACTGATACACGTCAATGACGTTGATACCGAACTGCGTCACCCAGTCGGATTCTTCAGCGGCTCGCTGAAACCGTCCCCGGTCAGGATCCGCACGCCCTCGGCGCCGGTGACCTCCTCGACGAACTGAGCCGCGTCGCGATCCTGGTCCGTGCCCTTGACCACCGTGATCCACGCCGTGACGGCGTCCTTGCCCCCGGGAAGGGGAAACCACGAGACACCGCCTCCGGCAGCCTGGGCATCGGTCGCGTAGACCACGCCGGCGTCGGCCTGCCCGCCGGTCACCGCCTTGAGGACGCGACTCGACGTCGCCTCCGATGTGGGCGGGTGCAGTCGTATCCCGGTCCGGTCCTCGACGAGCTGAGTCGCCGAACCGCAGGTGTTCTGCGCGGCACAGACGCTCACCCGCAGACCGGGCCGGGTGAGGTCGGCAAACGACGTGAGGTGCTGTGGATTTCCGGCCGGGGTGACGACGACGAGCCGGTCCGCCGCGAACGGCACCGGCGTGCCTGAGACCGCGCCCGCGGCAGCCACCACCGTCATGTCGGCGGGGTCACCGGAGGCGAAGACGTCCGCAGCCGCTCCGTCCGCGAGCGCGGTCGAGAGCTCCGAGGAGCCCGCGAACACGAACTCGACCGACACTCCGGGATTCTCCGCCTCGAACTGCTTTCCGATCGCGGTGAAGCTCTTGATCAACGAGGACGCCGCGTACACGGTGATCGACATCGTCGGCCCCTGGCGCGCGCCGCAGGCGGTCACCGACAGCATCGCGATGGCGCTCAACGCCATACCATGCTTCAGTCGCCCGTTCATCGGACCTGACGATACCGCTTCGGGACACCGCGATCGGCGTTGATCACGGTATGTCGGCACACTCAGCAACTTGCCAGTCAACTCCCTGTGAACCGTGACCAGATCACCTGGCAATTAGCTTGTGCGTCAATCATTGTCGCCCACCTGGCGGCACACTAGACCGCGTGCTTGGACATCGGTACGGGGTACGCCGGGCGATGGCTCCTGCGCCGGATCAGGCGACGTCGCGGTTCCGGATCGCCCACCTCGCCCTGCTGGGACAGGGACTCGTGATCGGCATCCTCGGCGGTTTCGCACTGGCGTGGTCGATGGCCAACCTACGCTTCGGCCCTGAGGGCATGCCGATCCTCGGACTCACGGTCACGCCGCTGCACGGCGGCCTTCTGATGGCAGGCGGATCCCTGGCCGTCCTCGCCTGCCTCGGACGCTGGACGACGTTGGGGTTCAGCTTTATCGCGGGAGGCGGCTGGGCGGCCCTGACCATCGTCTGTGCCGTCGAAGCCGCCCGTCACGCCCCTGGCATTCTCGGGTTCGACCCGCACGACACCCTGCTCTACGGAGTGCTGGGCGCCTACAACCTGGCCCTGTGCATGTGGTTGGCGCCGACGCTCTCGAAGAAGCCGAGAGCCGGTGCGCTCAGTGCGCGAAGTGCCTTGCGCCCGTGAGGTAGAGCGTGATCCCCGCCTTCGCGGCGGCTTCGGTGACCACGTCGTCGCGCATCGAACCGCCGGGCTGGACGATCGCCTTCACCCCCGCCGCCGTCAGGACCTCGAGCCCGTCGGGGAACGGGAAGAACGCATCGGAGGACGCCACGGCGCCCCGCACGCGCTCCCCCGCCCGCTCGACGGCCAGCCGGGCCGCGTCGACCCGGTTGACCTGACCCATCCCGACGCCGACGGTCGCGCCGCCCTTCGCGACGACGATCGCGTTGGACTTCACCGCCCGGCAGGCCCGCCAGGCGAACACCAGGTCTGCCAGGGTGTCGGGGTCGGCGGGCGAGCCGGTGGCCAACGTCCAGGTGTTGGGGTCGTCACCGGACGCGTCGATCCGGTCGCGCTGCTGAACCAGCAGACCGCCGCTGACCTGACGGAACTCGGTGCCGCCGACCTGGGGTTCGGACGCCACCAGCACCCGGACGTTCTTCTTGCGGGCCAGGATCTCGACGGCCCCCGGTTCATAGGCCGGCGCGATGATCACCTCGGTGAAGATCCCCGCGACCGTCTCGGCCATCTCCACGCTGACGGTGGTGTTGGCCGCGATCACGCCGCCGAACGCGCTCAGCGGATCGCACTCGTGGGCCTTGCGGTGCGCGTCGGCGACCGATAGCGACGACACCGCGATGCCACATGGGTTGGCGTGCTTGATGATCGCCACACAGGTCTGCTCGTAGTCGAACGCCGCCCGCCAAGCCGCGTCTGCGTCGGTGTAGTTGTTGTACGACATCTCCTTGCCGTGCAGCTGCTGAGCCTGAGCCAGACCCGGCCACGCCGCGTCGTCGCGGTACAAGGCGGCCTGCTGGTGTGGATTCTCGCCGTAGCGCAGCACCGCTGCGCGCTTCCACGTCCCGGCGAACCACTCGGGCGAGGGCGAGTCATCCGCCTGCGGCGCCAGCGTCGAGCCCATCCAGCTCGCCACCGCGACGTCGTACTCAGCGGTGTGCCGAAACGCCAACGACGCCAGCCTCTTTCGCTCGGCCAACGTGAAACCGCCCGCGCGCGCCGCAGCCAGCACGCCGTCGTAGCCGAGCGGCTCGACGACCACCGCGACACTGGGATGGTTCTTGGCCGCGGCGCGCACCATGGACGGCCCGCCGATGTCGATCTGCTCGACGCACTCGTCCTCGCTGGCACCGGATTCGACCGTATCGGTGAACGGATACAGGTTGACGATGACCAGCTCGAAGGCGGCGACGCTCAGCTCCTCCAGCGCGGCCAGGTGCTCCACCTTGCGGGTGTCGGCCAACAGGGCGGCGTGCACCCCGGGGTGCAGGGTCTTCACCCGGCCGTCGAGCACCTCGGGGAAACCGGTGACGTCCTCGACCGGCGTCACGGGGACACCGCCGGCCGCAATGGTTTTCGCGGTGGACCCGGTCGACACGATGGCCACGCCCGCGGCGTGCAGGCCACCCGCCAGCTCGGCGAGCCCGGTCTTGTCGTACACGCTGATCAACGCGCGCCGAATCGGCCGCCTGCCGTCTGGGTCGGTCATCCGATCGCCGCCTTTCGTCCTGTCCACGTCACACCGCGAGTAGCCATCGCGGCAAGCACTTCCACCAACAGCCGTCGTTCGACGACCTTGATCCGCTCGTGCAGAGCGGTCGCGTCGTCCCCGTCGAGGACCGCCACCGCCTCCTGCGCCAGAATCGGGCCGGTGTCGATCCCCGCATCGACGAGGTGCACCGTACAACCGGTCACCCGGACACCGTAGGCCAGGGAATCGGGCACCGCGTGCGCACCCGGGAACGCGGGCAGCAACGCGGGATGCGTGTTGACCACCCGGCCCAGGAAACGCGAAAGGAATTGTGGACCAAGGATCTTCATGAACCCCGCCGACACAACCAGATCGGGCTCGTTGGCTGCCGTCGCCTCGGTGATCGCGGCGTCCCAGGCGTGCCGGTCGGCGTGGTCGCCGAGACGGACCGTGTAGGCGGGCAACGAGGCGCCCGCAGCGATCTCCAGCGCCCGGCAGTCCCGATCGGCGCCCACCGCGACGACCCGCGCCGGATAGTCACCGACGGCGGCCTCGAGCACCGACTCGAGCAGCGAACCCGTGCCCGAGGCGAGGACGACCAGTCGTGCGGGTGCGCTGGGGGACACGCGAAGCGGAGGCTGGGGCTGCACGCGATGCAGCCTAATCGGAGGAGCGGCGCGACTCGTCGCTGGCGGGGTGCGGTTCGGGGATTCCTGGCTCGAATCCCTCATCGTCGTCGGTCAGGAAGTGCGCCTCCGGGTCGTCGTCGAGGTCGAACACGTCCGGCGCGGCGGTCCTGAGGGGTGCGGCCGCGGGGGGTGCGGCCGGTTCGTCGCGGACGATCGGCTGCTCCTCCGGTTCGTCCTCGACGATCTCGGCGACGATCACGTCATCGGCCTCCGGCTCCTCGAAGGCGGCCTCGTAGTCCGCCTCGGGCTCGGCGTCGTCGACCGTCGGCACCAGCAGCGTCTGGGGTTCAGGTTCGCGCGCCGGTTTCGGCGCCGTGGCAGCCACGGGCCGGGCCTTGGGCCCGCGCGCGACACCGCCGGTCATGACGACCGTCAGGGCGCCGATGGTGAGGAACCACAGGAACACCGCGGGACCGAACGTGGTCTGGTCGACGCCGACCGCGCCGAAGTTTCCCAGTCGTCCCCCGCCCGCATGGCCAAGCAACGCCATCACGACGGCCGCTAGCGCCGACGCGACGACCAACTTGGCCGACGCCGGAGCCAGTGGCTCGGGCCGTCGCGCACACTGCTGACCGACCGCCACCGCCGCGGCCGCCGCGACGATCAGCAGCGCCACCCAGATCGGCCCAAGGGGCGGGGAAGGCACCGCGGCCAGCACCGGCAGCGCGGGGACGTCACCCCCCAACACGGTGAACGAGCTGAACGTGGCAAGCCCCACGTGCGCACTGGACCCGACGGCGACGGCTGCCGTACCGACGATCACGTTGGGCACGTACAGCATCGACAACAGCGTCAGGCTCAACTGACCGAACGCCGAATCGGTGATCTTGAACAGGGTGTCCATCGTGCTCCAGTGCACGATCATCGACCCGGCCGCGACCACCCCGGACAAGCCGAACAACGTCAGCACGCCCGCCGACGCGGCACGGACCGCATCGGGCAGCCACGTGGGCGCGTTCGGCAACGTCCTCAGCCGTCGCCACACCCTGGTGCCGACGCCGATGAGCGCGCCCGCGAGGTGCACGGCCAGCACGGACCCGAACGCGAGGGTCGCGCTGGGCGTCTGAAGTTCCTTCAGCACCGACGACGCGTCGTGAATCACCGCCAGTGCGATCGCGGCGATCAGCAGGGGGCCGCCCAGCGCCGACGCGACGATCCACCTGATGACGAACCACGACGTGCCCGCCCTGGTGGCTGCCGCGGTGGTGCGCGCCGTTCCCCACACCATCAGGAGCATCGGCAGCAGCGGCATCGCGCCCAGCTCGGCGCCCGAGATGGACACCGGCACCTGGTGCACACCCAGCCACATGCTGGCGATCGCGCCGAACGCGCCCGTCATGTCGCTGTTGGCGATCACCAACTGCACCAACACGACGGCCGCGATGACGACCAACGCGATGACCGACGGCCCGAACGCGACTCTGAGCAGGTCGCGGGCCTGACGTGTGCCGACTGGCCGGTTGTCCACTAGCTGCGTCGCTCCTCGCACGATCTCGTACGCGCGAAGGTTGCGTGCGCGCCGCTAGCGATTATGACGGTGGCGGCGCCGTTTGCGGAGCAGCCTGCGGTTGTGGTTGCTGCGTTTCGTGGGACTGC
>NZ_JAVROT010000361.1:0-21841 GCF_032162605.1 Mycobacterium sp.
GCTGGCCGTCTTCAGCGGTGCCCACGGGGCAGGGTGCCGAGTGGCCGTCGGCTCGATCGAATGGTGCGGATGGTCCGTTCTCGAGGTCGATCAGTACTGCGGGACTCCCTCGAGGATGAGGCTGACCGCGGTCTGGACCCGGTCGGCGGCGCGCTGAAAGGTCATGGCCCCGGCCGCGGCCTGAATCAAGGCCCCAGAGAAAACCAGCTCGAGCGTCGTGATGACTTCTGGTCACGACCCTGGGCCCACCGCCGTGGCGATGAGTCGATGGATCTCGAGGCCGATCAGTTCGTGGGTTCGGTCGGCGGTCGGCCCGCTGTCGAGGAAGATCGCGGCGCAGGCCGTGGCGACGGCGGGCTGCTCCGCCACCACCAGCATCATCTGGCTCAGCTGGGCAGCGACGCGCGCGATTGAACCGTGAGTGGCATCCGTACTCAGGGCAACGCCGTGAATTCGGCGGAGGCAGATCTCGACGATGAGATCGTTCTTCGAGGAGAACAGTGCGTCCGCGGTCGCCGCGGAGACTCCCGCCCTCTCGGCCACCGCGCCCACCGTTATGACCTCGAACGAGGACTCACGAAGTAGCTCCATCGCAGCATCGAGCAACTTGGCAGAGGCCTCTGCGCGGGACCGCTTGCGTCGTTGAGCCGCCAGATCTGCCACATCGGTAGAGCCATCACTGGACACGTGTCCAAGGTATCCATCGGGCCGATGCGCTGGCAAGTCTGAAACGAACATGCTCTTGGGACGATCAATTGCGCGGCTTGTCCAGATGTTGAGAACTGCCGGCTCGCTGGGTTGAGTCGATACCGGATCACGACCTAGACACATGTCCAGTGTCAGGGGGTCGAAGATGTCGGGCGGTTCGCTGACTCGCCGCCGGAGTCCCCGTCAGATTCCCCCTTCTGACTCCGACGTTGTGAAACGAGGCTCGCGGGACATCCTGCACCTCGCCGAATCCGACTGTGCAGGCGCGGCATCCGCCCATCACCGTGAGAGCGCTCGACAGTCAGTCCCCGACGGGTGACCGTCGACGACGAAACCGAGCCCTTCGCGCAGAACCGTCTGGTGAATCGACGTGATCGGGTCTGCCTTGGGTTGCCTGCCGCATGCGCGATCGCTGGATGCCGCCCCGGTGGATGGGGAATCAGAACTCTGACTGCGTCTCTCAGGAATCTTGCCTACAGTGGACCGTGGAGCTTCCCCCAAGCTCCTGCTTGACTCGGCCCCGTCACCCACCCCCCTGGTGTCGGGGCCGAGCTGCATCATGGGTCGCAGCCCTCCCGGCATGCGCCAGCCTCGTCGGCCTGCGCGTCAGCCTCGCAATCGTGAGGCGAAGCGATTCGACGAACCAGGTTTGATGGCACACCAGGACAGCTCATGGAATGGTCCGACTACTCCACCGCAAAACCGTTGCAGCGCAGGGAGGGCCAGGCCGGGCCGACGGCACCTTAACTGGCTAGCATGCCGTAGCCGTTGACCCACGTGAACGTGCTCTGCGCCAAGAAGAACGCTGAAATTCGCGTACGAACTTGCTGTGGATCCCTTGCTGGTTGGACAGGATGCGGTGGAGCATCTATAGACGTCGAGGAGCGACGCCGATGTTCTTCAAGAGCAGCGGGTGTCACGGGTGTCGACGACGTACTCGTCGCCATGGCCGTGGTCCGCACGACACGATTGGTGAATCGACACGACCCGAACCGGAATCCGCCCGGTGGGGGTGGCGCGAACCTTCGTCGAGAAGTTGCGGTCGATGTCCGACCGCGCGGTGAGCTACGTCGAATTGCCCGGCGCTGGACACGGATTCGACCTGACCGACGGTGCCCGGACCGACGGGGTGAGCAACGCGATCGGATTGTTCTTCGACTGCGTGGCACGCGACCGGGTCGAGGTACCCGCGGTAGAGGTGGAGTGAGCTAGGGTGGCACGTCGTCGTCGTGGCATCATCCGACGAGCCACCTACACACGACCGGGTTCTGCATGCATGCGGCGTTGATGTCGGGAAGGGCGCCCGAACACGGTAGACCGTTCTCCTGCACGCAGCCCGGCGCCATGGGCGGGCATGGAGTTCCGTCGGGTCGCACACAGGCCTGTTCGGGCGCGGCGTACGCGGGTACCGCGCACGCGAACGCCATGCCGAGAGCAACGACGGCGGCGCTGCACAGTAGTTGGCTGAATCTCATTGGTCACTGCCCTTCTCGCTGGAGCCAGGCTCCCCCACTAGTTGCCCGACGACCACGAGCTGCCCGTTCAGCTAACGCTGCGTGGATCGAACCGAGGCTATCCCGCCACCGGACCCGGTGACTGCGGTTCGCGACTTGGAGTCGCGTCCAGACCGCGAGCACGCTCGAAGAACTCGCGGTACCTCGACCTGCTTTCGACGGAGTGCCCGGGCAATTTCTACGGAACGTCACAGATGAATTGGCGTGACAGATGAATTGACGTGACGACGTGAAGCGTCGGAAGCGCGCGTTCGGGTGGTGGATTCAGGGTGTCTTGCTGGGTTCGGTTGCCAGCGCGTTCTCGGCAGCTCCGAACACGGCGACGGCCACCGCACCCGAGACGGCCCCCACGAAGGCCACCGCCACCAGCCAGCCCATCCCCGGGGCGGCCGTGTCACCGAGCAACACGACGCCGGTGATGCCGGGCACGACCGTCTCGCCGGCGACGAGCGCGGCTGCGGCACCGTTGACCGAACCGAGTTGCAGCGCAACGGTGAAGAGATAGAAACCACCCACCCCGGCAATGCCAACCGCCCACAACGCCGGGTCGGTGAGCAGAACGCCAAGCCGGAGGGGGTCGATTCCGTCGAGTACCCGGACCGCGACCGCCATCGCGCCGAACAGAAGCCCGGCGACGAGGCCGGCGGGAATGGCGGCACGGGCACCGAACACGCGCACCAGACCCACTCCGACCACCAGGATCAGCACCGCTACCGTCAGCACGCCCCAGTGCACGGCAGTCACGGCCGTGTCCCCGCCGGTATGGCCCGCGGTCACGCCCAGCACACACAGCGACACGACCACCAGGACGATGGCGAACACGTCGCGCGTGTGCAGGCGCACCCCGAGCACGACGACGCCGAGAAGGGCCGTCACGACGAGGTTGGCGCTCATGATCGTTTGTGAGAGGAACAGTGGGATGAGCCTGGCGGCGACGACGCTGCCCAGGAACCCCAGGACGTCGAGTGCCATTCCGCAAATGAAGGCGGGGGTCAGCGCGGCAGCGATGGTCGCGGCAAGCGATGGGGCACCCCCCGCCGGGGCGCTCTCACCGAGTCGTTCGGCGGCGGCGGCCGAACTCCGCGCTCCGTAGGCCTGAAGGACCGACGCAGTGCCGTAGCCGACACACGCCAGCAATGCCGCCATCACACCTATCAACACGCTGCCAGTATTACCGTCGCCGGTTCTGGATGGCGGATTACCGTCGGCGGTGTCGGGATGCGGTGCACCGGCTGGCGTGCTGCAATATACTCCGGCCCCAATGCTTCGCGGAGGTGCGAGTCTTGCCAACCTACGGCTATCGGTGCTCTCCTTGCGGAGAGTTCCAGGTGGTTAGGTCGATGACCGATGCCGCCCCGGCCACCGCGTGCCCCGAATGCGGGCGAGTGGCCAGTCGGGTGTTCGGATCGCCCGGCCTGCGATCGCTGGATCCCGGAATGCGTCGGGCGCTGGACGTCAGCACACGCAGTGCCGAGAACCCGACCGTCACCTCCAGCGTGCCAGGACGGTCGCGGCGGCCGACGCCGGTTACCCGAGATCCCCGACACGCCAAGTTGCCCCGCCCCTGACCTGAGGAGGTCGCTGTGCCCGACGTCGTGTTCTCCGTCGACCAGGCTCGTTCGATGCGTGATCAGGAGGTGCCCGGTCACAACCGGTGGCACCCCGACATCCCGGCCGCCGTCACCGTCAAACCCGGACAGTCGATCCGGGTTGAGTGTCGGGAATGGACGGATGGCCAGATCGGAAACAACGACTCCGCCAACGACGTTCGCGACGTCGACCTGTCCCACGCCCACATGCTTTCCGGTCCGATCTACGTCGAGGGCGCCGAGCCAGGCGATCTTCTGGTGGTCGACATCCTGGATCTGGGTCCCGTGCCGCAGGAAGTCGGTGACGTCCCCGGACAGGGGTGGGGATACACCGGGATCTTCGCGAAGGCCAACGGCGGCGGGTTCCTCACCGACTACTTCCCCGACGCCTACAAGGCGATCTGGGACTTCTCCGGGCAGAAGTGCTCGTCGCGCCACCTTCCAGGGGTGGAGTTCACCGGCATCACGCACCCGGGGTTGTTCGGCACCGCTCCCTCACCGGAACTGTTGGCGCGGTGGAACTCACGCGAACGGGCCTTGATCGCCACCGATCCAGAACGGATACCCGCGCTCGCCCTGCCCCCGTTGGAGGAATCGGTATTGGGCGGCACGGCGAGCGGCGAGACCCTCGCGGCGATCGGCCGCGACGGAGCCCGCACGGTTCCCGCGCGGGAGAACGGTGGCAACCACGACATCAAGAACTTCACCCGCGGCTCCCGGGTCTTCTACCCGGTCCACGTCCCAGGCGCCCTGTTCTCGGGTGGTGACCTGCACTTCAGCCAGGGTGACGGCGAAATCACCTTCTGCGGAGCCATCGAGATGGGCGGCTTCATCGACTTTCACGTCGACCTCATCAAGGGCGGCATGGAGACCTACGGAGTGAGCACCAATCCGATCTTCATGCCGGGCATCGTCGAGCCCCGCTACTCGGAGTTCGTCACGTTCATCGGCATCGGCGTCGACCATGACACCGATACCCAGTTGTACAACGACGCGACCGTCGCCTATCGCAACGCCTGCATGAACGCCGTGAAGTACCTCGAGAAGTTCGGCTACTCGGGGGCCCAGGCTTACCTGCTCCTGGGAGCAGCGCCCATCGAGGGACGGGTCAGCGGGGTCGTCGACATCCCGAACGCCTGCTGCTCGCTGTACCTGCCCACCGCGATCTTCGACTTCGACATTCGGCCGTCATCATCGGGTCCCGTGAAGGCGGACCGCGGAAGCTGCGCCGTGTCGTCATAGACGGGCGGCCCGACGCGGCAGGGCCCCCGCTACCATCGCGCAGTGACGCAACTCGTCCTGTCGATCCTTCTCTGCGTCGACATTCAACGGGAGCTCGCCGCCCACCCTGATCGCTGGCAACACATCAAGGTGCGCATGGGAATTCGCCTGATCTTCTTCGGTGGAAGCCGGGCCGTTTAGGCCCGGGGCGAAGCCGACCCGGTTTTGTGTAGCTGGCGAGGCCGGTCGCTTGCTGGTCGATCGGGCCGGTTCTGTTGTTCGATGTCTCGCTCGATGGTGGTCAGGGGTTCGCCGCCGCACGAGGCGGCGAAGTGGGACGGTGACCTGAAGTGCTTGCCCCACAGGTATTTCCGAAGCTGTGTTGGGCATTGCCGCCGCAGCCGGCGCGAGGAGACGCCTTTGAGCCTGTTGATCGACATCGATGTCGCGAGCTCGGTGGGTAGTGTACGAGCGAGTGGAGGTGACGGTCTCGCCGGTGAACTCGCGCAGCCCGCCGCCCAAGCTGGCGCAGACCCGCCGGTGGTTGGTGAGGGACACCAGGTGCGCGTGCAGCGTGGAGGCCATGCGTGCGGCTGCGCGGTACGTCCAGTTCCGTACTCGCCGGTGCCACGTCGGCGAGGATGGGCGCTGGGCCCGCGACGATCACTGGTGTGGCCGAGTTGTCGGTGCTCGGCGCTAGGCTGCCGTTACGGGCTTGACGATGATGCCTTCTACGGCGTCATCATCCGGACGGGAAAGCCGTTGTGCTCGGCCAGGGAGCGCAGTTGCTTCAGCGCGAACTGGCGGCCGCGGCCCGCTGCGGGAATCAGGATGCCTGCCCACAGTCCCTCCGCCCCTGGGGTCTTGCAGGCCTCTTGAGCGCACAGCCAACGGCGGGGGCAGGCGCGGCAGAGCGCCTTGGCGCCCTCGTCGGCGGTCGTCGTCCACCGCTCGGGATCGCGTGTGCAGGCGAAGGTCGATGGCTCATCGACCACCTCCGAATCGACCGCCACCGAACCCGGGGTTCGGCCGAATTCATACTGCTGAACAGTGAGGACGGGGCGTCTGCTCTCGTGCACTGCAGTGGCGTTCCGTGTCACCGTGGAGCCTCCAATACATGTGTATTGGGTTAACGATACAGCGGTATTGGCTACCCTGTCGGTGTGGGCGCCGACCAGGGTTACGTGATGACCGCGGTGCCCGAGCCTGTTCGACTCGGTCGTGACACGCTCTCGAACATCGAGCGGATACGCGACGCGGCGTTGAAGAGTTTCGCGATGCACGGCACGTCGGGGACGACGCTGCGATCCGTCGCCGCAGCGGCAGGAGTGTCCCTCGGGCTGGTGCAGCATCATTTCGCCACGAAGGCCGGTCTGATCAAGACCGTGGACGATTACGTCCTGGAACTGATCATCACCCCATTGGCAGAGCCGATTCCAGAGCCACCCGCGGACTCGATCGCCGACATCGGAAGCAGGGTGAACCGGATCATCGCGGGGCAACCTGACGTGGCGGGATACGTCGGCCGTGCACTCGTGGACGGCAGCTTGCTCGGGACGACGATCTTCGACAACTTGATGACGTTGGGCAAAGTCCGGTGGCAGCAGCGTGCCGACCACGGCGAAACCCGATCCGACATCGATCTGACCTGGGCCGTCATCAACTCCCTCGTGCTCGCGCTGGGTGCCTTCAGCCTGCGCTCCCACATCGACCGACACCTGCCCGAACCGCTGACCACACCCGCTCAGTTGCAACGTTGGGAGGCCAGCGTGAGCTCACTTCTTCGTGACGGAGTCTTCCGCCAGCCCGGCAGCGACTGAGCGCTCTCCTGCGTGCGGCCGAGTCCGGTCAAACCCGTTCGCCGGCAACCCTTTTGCGGTAACTGCTGGGGGTTTCACCGCAGAATTGGGTGAACGCCCGGCTGAACGAGCTGAGGCTGTCGAAACCGACGGCCGTCGAGGTTTCCTGCACGGACTGCGTCGGGGAGGCCAGCAGCGCCATCGCGCGAAGCATTCTGGCCTGCAGCAGGTATGCCCGCCACGGTAGCCCGAGCTTGAGCTGGAACAGTCGGCGCAACGTCCGTTCGGACACCGAGACCGCTCGGCTCACCACGTCGGACGTCACCGAGTCCAGATGGTCCTTGGTGTACGCCATCGCCGCGGCGACGACCGGGTCATCGGAGGTGGGCAGGCTCAGCGGTGCCTCGCGGTCCAGCGCCTCGGCCACCAGGTTGGCCAGGGTGCGGAAGAAGTCGTCGGAGCCCCTCTCATCCTGGGCGGAGCCTGCGCCACGGTCGATCGACCACCGCAACGCGTAGATCATCATTTCGCGGATCAGGGGGGAGACGGCGATGATGCGAGCGCGCCCGCTTGCGTCGAGGATCAGTGCAGGATCGAACATCACGGCCACGGTCTTCACGTGCGGTTTCGTCACCGCCTGGTGTTCGAGCCCGGCCGGGATCCACGCGGCCTGCTGCGGCGGCAGCAGATAGTGAGCAGAGTCGGTCTCCACCTCGACGACTCCGTGGAGGGCGTATTCGATCTGGTGCACCTCGTGGGAGTGCCAGCCGGTGATCAACCCGTCACCTTCGTAGAGGTAACTGCCTGCCATCGCGCGGCCGCCGCGGCGCAGCTCGATCACCGGCCGGACCGCAGGGTCCACGTTGGCCGAAAAAGCTAAAACTCAGCGCAGGAACTGCCGGGCCAGAAACTCCCGGTAGTAGCCGAGCGACTCGTCGGCGATGATCGCAGGAAGCGTCAACTCCCACATCCGCGTGAAACGGGCGCGGAGATCCTTTCCGTCGGCCAGCGCGCTCGCGAGCAGCTCTGCGCCGGACATCGCAGCGACGATCGTGGCTCCCGTGGCCTCGACGTCCAATTCCGCGCGCACGTCGCCCTCGGCAGCGGCGATCTTGATGCGCTCCGCGAGCTCCGTCACCAGAATTTGAAGAGTGCTCTTTGCTGCGGGGTTGAATCCACCGAAAGTTCGGAGTAGCCGAGCTCCCGCTTGTGCGACCTTGTCGGTGCCGAGCACGTCGGTGACGACGAACGAACCGTGGATGATGTTCTCCATCGCGGGGGAGCTCGATCTACCTGATGCGCGGAACGCGCCGAGCACGGTCTGCGCGCCCTCTTCGATGATCGCGGTCGCCAAGGCTTCCTTGGAGTCGAAGTGGTAATACAGTGCGCCCTTGGTCAATTCGGCGCGTTCGATGATGTCGCCCAACCCCGCGGCAGGGTAACCGATCTCGTTGATCAGGTCGACTGCAGAGTCGATGATCTTTCGCCGGGTGGCCTCAGATCGAGCCTGGCGCACCATATTCCAGTACCTCCGTCGATCCTTCACTGTGACGATCGTTCGACGGGATCATAGTTCCCTGCCGCCCAGGGGTGCGGCATTCTTGATCGCGAGTACCGACCGGCGGCTGATGAAATCCGTCAGATAGGGCAGTCGGTCCGGGTTTGCGAAGCCCGGTAGAGCCATCAGAAGGACTGCCTCGAATTCCCCGATGAACTGTTCGGCGTCGTCGAGGTTACTCGTCTGCCTCAATCCGAGGTACAACGAGGTCAGCAGGCGGCCGACCTGCAGTGCGGTCGAATGTCGCCCCGGGCGATCCCGCGAGTGGCGATGTCGGCGAAGGTTTGGACCCAGTTCTCCGACATCCTGGTCTGGAGACCGTCGAAGCGGCCGACGGATTCGAAGAGGTTGAAGGCGGCCCGGGTCAAATGGTCGCTGACGTCTGCTGCGGCGATGAGATGGGCGTAGTCGAGGAGTGCCTCGAGGCCGCCGAGCCCGAGCGAGATCCGGTCGGCGCCCATCGTCCATGACACTTCGAGGTGGTGCTCCACGAGTGCGCTTGCCAGCGCGTGCTTTGACCCGAAGTGCGTGTAGAGCACACCTTTCGTGACGTCGGCACTGGCAACGACGTCATCGGAATTGACCTGGCCGTACGGCATGACGGCGAACTTGCGTGCCGCGGCGCGCAGAATCCGCCGCCGGGTCGTGTCGCCCAGTCTTCCGATTGGATCGGTCACAGATGCCCCTTGTCCTCGGCAGATGAAACGTCGGGCGGGTGGTCGAGGGCACTGATTGCCCCGTGAGTGTCTTATCTCACACCGGCCTGTCCGCGAGGTCGGGCCCGTCCGTGCAGATGGATCGCGTGGTTGCAGGGCATTTTGGTCGCAGGCGTGGCCAATTTTGCTCCAAACTTTCGGTCGCATCTTCTAGTGTTGTTCATTCCAAAAGTATGTAAAGTACCCGATGTGAAGACTTCCGGTCCGAAGCCGCTGGGTGGCGAACCCGCCGCCAGTGGACGTCGACATCGCGATCGCCAGGATCGGACGGGGCTGGCATCACACCGTGCGGTAAGGGATGCCGGAGTAGCCGCTGGCAAAGTTCGGCAAGGTCTCTCTCAGGCTGCAGCAACGCCAATATGCGAGTCATCGACGACGATCACAAATCGGGCGATGTCGCGTGAAAATGGGTCGCAAAGTGCAATGACTGAGGAAGCTTACGATACGTTGGAGTTCCCGGACGCACGCTTCGCGCCGGGCTCTGGCAACTCATCATTCAACCGACTAGCTATCGCGGAGTAATCAACGCCATGTGGGATACAGAAGTTGACGTAGCGGTCATCGGCGCCGGCATCGGCGGTCTTGCCACTGCCATCGCGACGGTGGACGCCGGCGGCGAGGTAGTGGTCGTCGACGCGCGGCCATCGGTACGTGGCGACGCCGCGCCAGGGGCCCTGCGCGAGCGGGTAGCGGCCAAGCATGGCCTGCTGCTCCCCGACACGCTGGACGTGGAAACCAACGAGTACTTGGCCGCGCTGGTCGAGGGCGTCCCAACGGATGGTTTGCGCGACGCCACCGTGCCACGACGCAGCGCGCGCAACCTGTCGAAGGAAGAGGTCGACAGGCGCTTCGTCGAACCGTTCGTGGGGTCTCGGCTGAACGGTTGGGCCACGAAGTGCATCGCATCCCCGTACGGGCTGCTGTATACGAGCATGCGGGACTGGCGGACGACGACGATGCGGTCGACCGATGGCGAGTCCATCGAGGTCATGTCGGTCGGCACGGTCGATTGGGCCGACGGTTCTGGCGAGGAAGTGCTGCGCGAGTGGGTCACCGACCAGGCGCGGCAACACGACATCGATGTCCAGACGGGCAGTGCACTGCAGCGGATCGTCTTCGAGGAAGGCGCCGTCGTCGGCGTAGTTCTGTCGACCCCGGAGGGTCCCTTCGCGGTACGGACGCGCGCCGGTGTGACGCTGTCGCCCCATGGCCAGGATCCCGTGTCAGACGAGCGTGCCGACGTCGTCGCGGGCGATCGACTGCAGGTTTGCCTCGTCGGTCGGACCGCAAGCCGCTTCGGGCGGGTCGAGTTGCTGGCCACCGTACCCGCGGCCGTTCGGCCCACGTGCACCGGCTCGCGCCGTCAGTTCCGCAAGGGGATGCACGAAGCGCGCCAGCCGTCCCTAGAGAGTTGGCGTTGCGGAAAAGTGCACGGGTACACGGCCTTTGGCCAGTAGCGAGGCCATGTCGTCACCGCCCAGCGGTGGCGACAGCAGGAAGCCCTGTGCGCGATGACAGCCGTGGCGTAGCAGCGTCTTTGCGGCGGCCGGGGTCTCAACGCCGTCGGCCACCAGTTCCAATTCGAACGCCTCGGCCAGGGCGATGACCGCGCGCACGATCGCCAGATCATTGGGATTCGAACCGAGATCGGCGACGAAGTCCCTGTCGATCTTGAGCACGTCGACCGGCAATGACTTCAGATGTGACAGCACGCTGAAGCCGGTACCGAAATCGTCGATGGCGATCTGAACGCCGACGTCGCGCAAGGCCGCCAACGTGACGCTGGTGGTCTCCATGTCCTGAACGACGACGCTCTCGGTGATCTCCAGGCACACCGAGCCGCGATCCAGGCCGAACTCGTGCATGGCGCTGGCGACGGACTCCACGAACCCGTCGGTCACCAGTTGCACCGGTGACACGTTGACCCGCAGCACGATTTCGCCGGCTACCTCCAGCGTGCGCCACCTTGCGAACTCTGCGCACGCCGTACGCAACACCCAGCGACCCAATTCGCCGGCCAGGTTGATGGATTCTGCGACGGCGACGAACGACGCGGAGGACAGCAGGCCACGGGTCGGATGGTTCCATCGCACCAACGCCTCCGTTGCGAGCACTTCGCCGGTGCGCATGTCGACCTCGGGCAGGTACTGCAGGAACAGCGAGCCGTTCTCGATGACGTCCTGAAGGTGAAGTTCGATGTCGTTGCGGTAGTCCGTGCGCAGGGACATCTCGTCCGAGAACACCGCGACCTGGTTTCCGCCCGCACCCTTGGCGGTGAGCACCGCCTGATCTGCCCGGCGGAGCAGATCCGACGTGGTGTCGCGGCCCGGTGTCCCGAGTGCGACGCCGATGCTGACGGTCCTCGTGAGCATCTCACCATCGATCGCGACGCGTTCGCGCAGCAGCAACAGGAGCCGGTCGGCGAGCTCGGCCGTTTCCGTGGCCGACACTGGGGACGGGGGTACCAGGACGAACTCGTCGCCGCCCAGTCGCGCGATGACGCTCGCATCATCGGTTCCCCGTTGCAGACGCTCGGCGAGGACACGGATGAACCAGTCGCCGGCGCTGTGGCCGACGTAGTCGTTGATGGTCTTGAGCCGGTCGACGTCGAAGTACAGCGCCGACACGGGCCCTGGGGACCCGGCGGAGAGCCTGGCATCGAGGTGCTGGATGAGCGCCCGCCGGTTCTGCAGCCCCGTCAGGTCGTCGTGTTCGGCCAGGTAGCGCAACCGCTCCTCTGCCTGAACCCGTGCCTGTACCTGCGCGAACAACGAGGCGATCGCCTCAAGCGCGTTGAGCTCCTCGGGCCTCCACTCTCGGTCGCCGAACTTCACGAAGCCGAGCACGCCCGTCGTCAGAACGCCCGACACCAACGGCGCCGCTGCCGTGGACGTCTGAGGAACGCTGTGCCCCTCCCCGATCCGTTTCTGGTCGTCCCCGTTGCCGGTACGGAACACCATCGGCTTCTTGACGTTCTCTGCCAACGCGAAGACGGGATCAGCGTCTCTGTAGAAGACGACCCTCAGCGGGTCGGGATCGGGGATATTCGGTCTCGGCGGCCATTCGGCGACCAGGATCGACGCACGAATGGGGTGATCGTTGTACCGCAGGAAGCTCTCGTCGACGTCGAAGTACTCGAGGAGGACGGCGAGAACATCCTGCGACACGATGGCAGAGGTCGCAGCGTTCGCCGCCATGAGCCGGACGGCGACGGTGGTCACCAGCCGGTCCAGGCTCAGGGGCGATGATTCTGCGGGCACGGAATTCAGCGTAACGGCCGACCTTCGTCACCGTGCGACCGTGCGGTCAGCCCGGCGTGCCTCGGCCTGAACCGACGTGATCGCCATCTCATTGAGGATCTTCGGGAGTTGGTCCGGTGCTGCGTGATTGGCGAAGGTGCGCCGGTCCCACCACATCATCTTCGTACGGTATCTCTCGTCGGGGTACGGTGTCGCCGGAATGGGCGCCACCACGGCTCCCGACGTGCGCCATCGCTCGAGCACGTGCGGCGCTGACGTCGCCATGCCGAACTGGACGTCCAGCAAGACCATTCCGTGAAATATGGTGCGCGCCAACGCTTGGGACAGTCGTCGCGCACTGTCCCGATCGTCCGTGGTCCAGGCAGACTTCATTTCCAGCACGCCGAAGGGAATCCGGTCGGTGACCATCTTGTAAACGGCGGGAAGTCCCGGCTGCGCAGCCCACTCGACCGTCGCGTGGGATTCGTCGGCGGACCTCAGGGGACCCTTGGCGCGAAGCCCGCCGATGACCCGCCCCGCAGCATCGATGGTCGTCCAGAACATCGCAGTGTCCGCTCCGTCTCGAATCGCACCGATGTCCAAGGCCCGCTCGACACCGTGAGTCCGGTAACTGCGTTCGGCGCCGCGCAGATACTCGTGCCACAGGTCGCGGTCCACCCGGGGATGGGACACCACCATCGTGCAGTCCGCATCAGGGTCCCACCAGCTAATGTTGTCAGCGAGCGGAAAGCCGCCGGAAAATCCGAAGTCGAGGGGCCGGGGGTGCATTGTCGCCTCATTCGCTCGGCAGTCAGTGATGGGGGAGGTCGTCACTGGCTGCGGTGCTTCACGATGGGTGGGGATACCCAGTCGTCAACAATTATCAGTCCCACCATGGCTGTACTCCAGCTAGGATGCGAGTGTTTTCTGAGATCGCAATGCGAAGCGCCGACCTGCCACGACTCTCCGCTAATTCGCAATTATTCGCAGCAATTTCCAATATTGGTATTGCAGCAGATTGACTGCCCTAAGGGCTCGCGGTGGCGAATATCTGTGCTGGATCTGGCAAATTGATGCGCGTGGATGCCATTGTGTTTCAGGTGGTGAAGGCGTTAAGAGTAATTCGGGCCGCATTTCGAGGTCAGGGTCCCTTTGAGAGGAGAGAACGTGAAAGTATTCCACGACCTGGACGAGTTTGCGGCGGCACGGGGCAGCCAACTCGGACCCACCGAGTGGATGGAGATCAGCCAGCAACGGGTGAATCTCTTCGCCGAGGCCACCGACGATCATCAGTGGATCCACGTCGACCCCGGGCGGGCGGCAGGCGGCCCGTTCGGCGCGACGATCGCCCATGGGCTACTCACGCTGTCGCTGCTGCCGCACTTCTCTCATCAGCTCTATCGAGTCGACAACATCGCGCTGGCGGTCAACTACGGCTACGACAAGGTTCGCTTCATCACCCCGGTGAAGGTGGGCACGAAGATCCGGGCGCGTGGCGAGATCACCGCCATCAAGCAGTTCGAGGGGGCGGTCCAAGCCACCACGACGATCACCGTCGAGGTCGAGGATTCGGCCAAGCCGGCGGCCGTGGCAGAGTCGATCGTCCGCTACATCGCTTGATTCTGGGGTGCTGAGTTCTGGATGTTACGGCTTGCGCTGGGCGGCTTTGACCAATCCGCCGCCGATGATGAGGCGCTGGATCTCACTCGTTCCCTCGTAGAGGCGTAGGAGTCGGACGTCTCGATAGATGCGTTCGACGGGGACGTCACGCATGTAACCGCTGCCGCCGTGCACCTGCACTGCGAGATCCGCGACCTTGCCGACCATTTCGGTGCAGAACAGCTTGGCGGTCGACGGTGCGATGCGGCGATCCTCGTCGGTGACCCACATCCTCGCCGCGTCGCGTACCAGAGCGCGGCCCGCCATCACCCCGGTCTGCATGTCGGCGATCATTGCCTGCACGAGTTGGAAGTTGCCGATCGGCGTGCCGCCCTGAGTCGCACTCGCGGCGTAGGCGACCGATTCGTCCAACGCGCGCTGAGCGGTGCCTACCGAGAGCGCGGCGATGTGGATGCGGCCACGCGCCAACGAGGTCATGGCCGCCCGGTAGCCGATGTCCTCGGCGCCGCCGACGAGTGCATCGTCGCCCACCCGCACCTCGTCGAGGGTGACGTCCGCGGTCCAGGCGCCCTCCTGGCCCATCTTCGAGTCCTTCGGTCCCACCTCGACGCCTGCGGTGTCGGCGGGCACCAGGAACACGGCGATGCCGGGCCCGTCGGCGTCGGCCGGACGCGTGCGTGCGAAGACGACGAAGAGGTCGGCTGTCGGAGCGTTGGTGATGTACTGCTTGCGCCCGGTGATCACCCACTCGGTGTCTTCTCCGAAGCCGTCGCGAACGGCCTTGGTGCGCAAGCCTGCTGGGTTCGAGCCCGCACCCGGCTCGGTGAGCGCAAACGACGCGACCACGTCACCCGAGGCGATTCCTTGGAGCCATCGGGTCTTCTGCTCGTCGGTGCCGAAGCCGACGAGCACCTGCCCTGCGATGCCGTTGTTCGTCCCGAACATCGAGCGCAGGGCCAGCGTGGTGTAACCGAACTCCATCGCCAGTTCGACGTCTTGAGTCAGGTCGAGGCCCAGACCGCCCCATTCCTGCGGGATCGCATAACCGAAGAGGCCCATCTTCTTGGTCTGGTCCCGGATGTCGTCGGGCACCCGGTTGTCGGTCATGATCTCCAGCTCGCGGGGCATCACGACCGACCGAACGAAATCCCGGGTCGCGCCGAGAATGTCCCGGAAGTCCTGATCGCTGACCGTGGGTTCTGCCATGCGTCGTGCTCCTGACGGGCCTGGGATGGTTTGATACAAGAAATATCATATTTTATGTTAGATACCGTAAGACCTTCAGGAAGGGACGGGCACCACATGCCATTGCTTGACGGACGGACCGCGGTGGTCACCGGAGGGGCGCAGGGGATCGGCTTCGCAATCGCCGAACGCTACGTCGCCGAGGGCGCGCGGGTGGTGCTGGGTGATCTCGACCTGGATGCCACGGAGTCGGCGGTAGCGAAGCTGGGGGGGCGCGACGTAGCCGCCGCGGTGCGGTGCGACGTGACGAACGCCGATGAGGTCGAGGCGCTGATCGCGTCGGCGGTGGACACGTTCGGCGGACTCGATGTCATGGTCAACAACGCCGGCATCACGCGCGACGCCACCATGCGCAAGATGACCGAGGAGCAGTTCGACCAGGTCATCTCGGTCCACCTGAAGGGCACCTGGAACGGCACCCGCAAGGCCGCCGACGTCATGCGGGAGAACAAGCGCGGCGCGATCGTCAACATCTCCTCGATCTCCGGCAAGGTGGGCCTCATCGGCCAGACCAACTACTCCGCCGCGAAGGCGGGCATCGTCGGGCTGACGAAGGCAGCGGCCAAGGAGGTCGCTCATCTCGGCGTGCGGATCAACGCGATCCAGCCGGGCCTGATCCGCTCGGCGATGACCGAGGCGATGCCGCAACGGATCTGGGACGCCAAGCTGGCCGAGATACCGATGGCCCGCCCCGGTGAGCCCGACGAGGTGGCCAAGGTCGCGCTCTTCCTCGCTTCGGACCTCTCGTCGTACATGACCGGCACAGTGCTCGAAGTGACCGGCGGCAGGCACATCTAGATGGCCGACGTCATGAACGAAGCAGTGATCTGCGAGCCCGTTCGTACGCCGATCGGACGTTACGGCGGAATGTTCTCCTCGCTCACGGCGGTGGAGCTGGGCGTGGTGGCGTTGAGAGGACTGCTCGAGCGCACGGGCGTCGCGCCCGGCGCCGTCGAGGACGTGATCCTCGGCCACTGCTATCCCAGCATGGAGGCGCCGGCGCTAGGACGGGTCGTGGCGTTGGACGCCGGCCTACCGGTCACCGTGCCCGGCATGCAGTTGGATCGCCGGTGCGGATCGGGACTGCAGGCCGTCATCCAGGCCTGCCTGCAAGTGGGTACCGGACAGAACGAGCTCGTCGTTGCGGGCGGCGCGGAGTCCATGAGCAACGTGGTCTTCCACTCGACGGACATGCGGTGGGGCGGGGCTCGCGGCGGGGTGAAGGTGCACGACGCACTGAACCGCGGTCGCGTCACCGCAGGAGGGCGTGAGCATCCGGTGCCCGGCGGCATGATCGAGACCGCGGAGAACTTGCGGCGTCAGTACGGCATTGGTCGCGAGGAGCAGGACGAGCTGGCCGTGAGGTCGCACGGCCGTGCGGTGGCAGCGCAGAAGGACGGCCTGCTGGCAGATCAGATCATCGCGGTGACGGTCACCACGCGGCAAGGTGCCGCCCGGACTGAAACGGTGATCGACACCGACGAGCATCCCCGCGCGGATACCTCCGTCGAATCCCTTGGCAAGCTCAAACCCATTCTGGGCAAGCAGGATCCGGAGTCCACGGTGACTGCGGGTAACTCCAGCGGCCAGAACGACGCGGCGTCCATGTGCATCGTCGCAACGCCGGTGAAGGCGGCTGAGTTGGGGCTGACGCCATTGGTTCGGCTGGTCTCGTGGGGCGTCGCGGGGGTGCCTCCGGAGGTCATGGGCATCGGGCCCGTGCCCGCGACCGAGGTAGCGCTGAGCAAGGCGGGGCTGACACTGTCCGACATGGACCTGATCGAGCTCAACGAGGCCTTCGCCGCGCAGGCGCTGGCGGTGATGCGCGAGTGGAACTTCACCGCAACGGATCTGGAGCGCACCAACGTGCAGGGCTCGGGCATCTCGCTCGGCCATCCAGTCGGCGCGACGGGTGGCCGCATGCTGGCGACGCTCGCACGTGAACTGCACCGGCGCGAAGCCCGATACGGCCTGGAGACGATGTGCATCGGTGGCGGGCAGGGGCTGGCCGCGGTGTTCGAGAGGGTGTTGGCATGAGCAGACTCGCGCAGACGGCAGGACTCACCGAGGTCCAGAGTGAGATCGTCACCACGGTGCGCCAATTCGTGGACAAGGAGGTCATCCCGCACGCCCAGGACCTCGAGCACGCCGACGAATATCCGCAGGCGATCGTCGATGCGATGCGCGAGATGGGACTCTTCGGGCTGATGATCGGAGAGGAATACGGCGGGCTGGGGGAGTCGTTGCTCACCTACGCGCTGTGCGTCGAGGAGTTGGCCCGCGGTTGGATGAGCGTGTCGGGGGTCATCAACACGCACTTCATCGTCGCCTACATGATCCGTCAGCACGGCACGGACGAGCAGAAGCAGCGGTTCCTACCGCGCATGGCGACCGGTGAAGTGCGAGGTGCCTTTTCGATGTCGGAGCCGGAGTTGGGTTCCGACGTCGCCGCCATCCGCACCAGGGCCGTCCACAACGACGGGGGCGGCTATACGATCAATGGGCAGAAGATGTGGCTGACCAACGGCGGCAGCTCCACACTCGTCGCGGCACTGGTGAAGACCGATGAGGGCGCCGGCAAGCCGCACCGCAACCTGACCGCGTTCCTGATCGAGAAGCCCTCGGGTTTCGGCGAGGTGCTGCCCGGCCTCCTCATCCCCGGCAAGATCGACAAACTCGGCTACAAGGGCATCGACACCACCGAGCTGATCTTCGACGGGTATCACGCCGACGACGCCGACGTGCTGGGCGATGCGCCCGGCCAGGGCTTCTTTCAGATGATGGACGGCGTGGAGGTCGGACGGGTCAACGTCTCGGCCCGCGCGTGCGGGGTCGGCATCCGTGCCTTCGAGCTGGCAATCCGTTACGCCCAGCAGCGCACGACATTCGGCAAGCCGATCGCCGAACACCAGGCCATCGCGTTCCAACTCGCCGAGATGGCGACCAAGGTCGAGGCCGCCCATCTGATGATGGTCAACGCCGCGCGGCTGAAGGACTCCGGCGAGCGCAACGATGTCGCGGCAGGAATGGCGAAATACCTTGCCAGCGAGTTTTGTTCAGAGGTCACCGAGCAGAGCTTCCGCATCCACGGCGGATACGGCTATTCCAAGGAGTACGAGATCGAACGGTTGATGCGCGACGCCCCCTTCCTCTTGATCGGCGAGGGCACCAGCGAGATCCAGAAGACGATCATCAGCAAGAGTCTGTTGCGTGAGTACCACCTCTGACCCCGAATTCGTGCCGCGTCCGCAGCTGTCCGACGACGTCGCGCGTTACGTCCGCAGGCGAATCTTCAACGGCAGCTTCCGCGCAGGCGAGTATCTGCGGCTCGATCAGCTGGCGGGCGAACTCGGCATCAGCGTCACGCCCGTACGCGAGGCGCTGTTGAACCTCTGCGCCGAAGGATTGTTGGTGCAGCGGCCGCGCCGGGGGTTCATGGTGCTCGAGTTGACGGCCCGCGACATCGCCGACGTGGCGAATGTACAGGCCTTCATCGGCGGCGAGCTCGCGGCCCGTGCCGCGGAGAGCATCACCGACGAGCAGCTGTCGTCGTTGCGGGCCGTTCAGAACGAACTGGAGGAGGCATACGGCAGCGGCGATCTGGAACGCACCGTACGGCTGAATCACGAGTTCCACCGGACGATCAACGTCGCCGCGGGCTCACCGAAGCTGACGCAGTTCATGTCGAGCATCACTCGGTACGCGCCCGAGTCGGTGTTCCCTACGCTATCCGGGTGGCCGAAACAGTCGACGCGGGACCACCGTCGCGTCATCGCAGCCTTCGAGCGCCGAGACGCCAATCGGGCGCGGATGGCGATGGCGGAGCACTTCACGATCGGCGTCGCACCGCTGACCGAACACCTCGTCGAGCGGGGCGTCATCGCCGAGACGGACTCACCCGCGGAGGCCACGGGAAGCATTTGACAGACGTCAGAATTCATTGACGTACGTCAAACCCGCTCCTAACGTCCGGGCAGTGGACCGATCTCTTCCGCGTACCGCGATCATCGGTGCGGGTATCAGCGGGTTGACCGCTGGCAAGATGCTCAAGGACTACGGCGTGCCGTACACCACGTTCGAGACGTCGGATCGGATCGGTGGCAATTGGGCGTTCGGAAATCCCAACGGGCACAGCAGCGCGTACCGCTCGCTGCACATCGACACCTCTCGGCAACGGTTGTGCTTCAAGGACTTCCCGATGCCCGAGCACTATCCGACGTTCCCACACCATTCCGACATCAAGGCCTACCTCGATGAATACGCCGACGCGTTCGGGTTGCTGGAGAACATCGAGTTCGGCAATGGGTGACCCATGCCCGGCGCGCAGACGGCGGCTGGGAAATCACCGATCAGCGGGGCGACACGCGTCCCTTCGATCTCCTCGTCGTCGCGAACGGTCACCACTGGGATCCGCCGCTGCCCGACTTCACTGGCACGTTCGATGGCGTGGCGGTCCACTCGCACTTCTACGTCGACCCGCAGACACCGCTTGAACTGACGGGCAAGCGAATCCTCGTCGTCGGCCTCGGCAACAGCGCAGCCGACATCGCCGTCGAGTTGTCCTCCAAGGCGTTGCAGAACAAGGTGACGCTGTCCACGCGGTCGAGTGCGTGGATCGTGCCGAAGTACATCGCGGGCAGGCCGGGGGACACGCTGTGGCGGACCAGTCCGCATCTGCCGCTGTCGTGGCAGCGCAAGGCCCTGCAACTGTTCGCACCGTTCATGGGCGTCGATCCCCGGAACTACGGTTTGCCCGCTCCGAATCACAAGCTCTTCGAGGCGCATCCGACGCAGTCTGTCGAGTTGCCACTGCGGCTCGGCTCGGGTGACGTGATTCCCAAGCCAAACGTGTCGGGACTGGACGGTGACACCGTGTACTTCACCGACGGCACCAGCGACCAGTTCGACGTCATCGTCTACGCCAACGGATACGACATCACGTCCCCGTTCTTTGACGAGGACTTCATCAGCGCACCCGGCAATCAGATTCGGTTGTGCAAGCGCCTGTTCAAGCCGGGGCACTCCGACATCGCGTTCATCGGGTTCGCGCAGTCGGTGCCCACGCTGTTCCCCTTCGTGGAGTGTCAGTCGCGACTGCTCGCCGCCTACGCGATCGGTCGCTACGCGGTGCCCGCTACCGAGCAGATGGAGCGTGTCATCGATGCCGATCAGAGGCGCTACACCGGCCACTGCACCGACATCGCAAGGCACACACAGCAAGTCGACTTCTTCTACTACGAGCACGACCTGCGGACGCGTGAGCTCCCCGCAGGCGTCAAACGTGCAATGGTGCCCGCATGAGATCTCAGACCGATCGTCGGCCGCCGCAGCGCAGTGACCACCGGCGCGAAGCCATCCTCGACGCGCTGGACGATTGGCTGCTCGAGTCGAACCTCGACGCCATCAACATCGCCGAGATATCGAAGCAAGCCGGCGTGACGCGCTCGGCGTTCTACTTCTACTTCGAGAACAAGGGCGCCGCGGTGGCAGCCCTGATGGAGCGCATCCTGGACGCTACGTTCGCCGTCAACGACGCCTTCACCGCCGCGTCCGAGCCGCCGCGACGGCGGGTCTACGCCATGCTCGACGGACTCTTCGAGACGTGCGAGCACCACCGCCACCTCTTTCGGGCCATGTTGGAGGCACGAGGTTCGAATGCGTCGGTCCGCGACATCTGGGACATCGCCCGCGAGTCGTTCGTGGAATCGGTCGCGGAGATGATCCGCGCCGATCGCGCCGCGGGTCGCGCGCCCGAGGGTGTGGACGCCGAGGTACTGGCCTCGGTGCTACTGGAATTCAACGACCGCCTGCTGGAGCGGCTCACGCTGGGCGGATCGTTGAGCCGAGAACAACTGATGGACGGTGCCGCGGCGATCTGGCTGAGCACGATCTACGGCGTCTCGCAGGCGTCGGATCAGCAGCAGGAGACCGCGTGACCTTCGAAGACGTCACGTTCCAGTCTCAGGGTATTGCGGGCAGCGCGTGGCACTTTCGCGGCGATGGTGATGCGCTCACCGGACCAGGTGGCCGACCCATCGTCGTGATGGCGCACGGTTTCGGTGGGACCAAGGACGCGGGACTGAAGCCGGTCGCAGAGCGCATCAGTGCCGCAGGCATCGACGTCCTGGCGTTCGACTTCCGCGGCTTCGGAGCGTCGGACGGTCAGCCGCGACAGTGGATCTCCATCAAGCGGCAGATACGGGATTACCACGCCGCCGTAGATGCCGCGAAGTCGCTGCCGGGGATCGACGGCGCTGCGATGGACGGCGGTGGGAGGGGCCAGCCGAATCTCGCTTGCCCGCGGCGGGGCGCCCAAGCTGATGCCGTTGGTGGCCAGGCGCGGTGAACGGGTGCGCTCGCGCTGGAGGGCGCCTTCGAGAGCTACACGTCCATGGCGGGTCCCACGTGGCGCAACGAGGTCGACGCGGCGGTCGGTCTCGAGTTGGGCTCCATCCGAACGACGTCGTCGGCGAAGAGGCTCCGCAGTCGAGTGTTGGTCCAGATCGCCGACTTCGACCGGTACGTGCCCGCTGACTCCGTGGCCAAGACCGCGGTGCACGCTTGCGGCGAGGTGCATCACTACCCGTGTGACCACTTCGACGTGTGGCCCGGCCACGACTGGTTCGAGAGGG
>NZ_JAVROT010000362.1:0-17251 GCF_032162605.1 Mycobacterium sp.
CCGAGGATGACGCCCATCGCCTGCATGACCAACAGCGAGGCGATGAAGCCGCCCATGTTCACCATCCCCTGAGCGGTGCCGAGGGTGGCGCTCGGATTGCACGTCCGCGCGAAGTCGAATCCGACCATCGACCCCGGCCCTCCCACGGAGATCACCACTACGAGCACGACCAGCAGCCACAGGGGAGCGCGCCCGGGCAGCGCGAGCACCACCGTCCACACCAACGCATTGCTCGCGATGATCGCCAGGACGATGCGGGAGCGCCGGTGCGGGTTCCGCCCGGTGAAGATGCCGATCGCGATGCCGGACGAGATCGCGGCCACCACCGAGATGGTCAACAATGCGCCCGCAACGCCCGCCGACTGTCCCTGGGCCACGGTCAGATACGGCACACCCCACATCAGCGCAAAGACGGTGACCGAGAACTGGGTGCCCATGTGGGTGAAGAATCCGAGCCGGGTGCCGGGACGCAGCCACACTGTCTTCACGCTGGAGAGCGTGGCGCGCACCGACGGTGACTCGGTCGCGGCGACCAGCCCCCTGGGGGCGTCCTTGACCAGCACCACGACGAGGATCAGCGCCAGGATGCCCAGCGCCGCGACGGAGACGTACGCCGTCGCCCACGTGGTACCGGTCAGCAGGGCCAGGAACGGGACGGCGGAGAGCACCTGGCCGAGTTGACCGCAGATACCGGTGAGCTGGGTGAGCAGCGGCACCTGTCTCGGCGGGAACCAATGGGGCACCAGTCGGAGCACCGAGATGAAGGTGACGGCGTCGCCGAGTCCCACGATGGCGCGCCCCCCGATCGCCAGCGGCAACGACTCGGTCAGCGCGAGGAGCAGCTGCCCGCCGGCCATCAGGGCGGCGCCCGCGACGATGAGCACCCGCGAGCCGAAGCGATCCAGCAGCACGCCCGCGGGCACCTGTGCGCCCGCGTAGACGACGACCTGCAGCACCACGAACGTGGACAGCACGCTGGGGCTGGCCGCGAATCGATCGGCGGCGTTGAGCCCGGAGACACCTAGCGTGGTGCGGTCCAGCACGGCGACGATGTAAGCCAGCAGCCCCGTCGACCAGATCGTCCAGGCACGCACTCGGTCAATCGTCGCGCATCCCGGCATCCGATGGCGAATCGATATTCTCTACTTGACGTTGACGTGCAAATCTCGCAAATTATTGAGACGGTCTACAGTGACTGCATGCATCGTTGCGGTGTTGGGCAGAGCGGGACTGTGACCGGCTATTTAGGGAAGTGTCGCGGTGGCTGAATACCGGCTCGATGAGCTGTCCGCCCTCTCGGGAGTCAGCGTCCGCAACATTCGGGCCTACCGCGAGCGAGGTCTGCTCGACGCCCCTCGTCGCGAAGGCCGGAGGGCCTTCTACAACGACCGTCACCTCGCCCAGTTGCGAGCCGTCAACGAGCTGTTGCGCAAGGGCTACACCTCCGCGCACATCGCCGAATTCCTCGACGGCACGCGTCAGGGCCGCGATCTGGCGGACGTCCTCGGCTTGCAGCAGGCCATCTTCGCCCCGCCCCCGCGGGCCGCCGCCGCGGTTGACGTCAACCCCGACGGCGACGAAGCGCGCCGGTTGCTGCAGTACGGCCTGGCCGAGGTGATCGACGGTGAGTTGGTGTTGGTGAACCCCAACATCGCCGAGATCGTCGGCCGCGTCTCCGAACAGCTGCCCTACGTGCAGGCGATGCTGCGGGTCTCCGCCGGCATCGCGGGCCTGCTCGACGAGCTTGCGAGTGCGGTCGTGGACGCGTTGGAGCAGAGCCTGCTCGCCGGCTTCGGCCCGAACTACGCGCCAGAGCCCGCTGCCTTGGCCGAGCTGCGGAGGACGGTCGCCGACTACCGCGCCATCGCCCATTACGTAGTCGCCGATCAGCTCGAGGACGCGTTGCAGGGGCGTCTCGAGGGAGAGTCCGGCTACCCGCCGACGTCGCCCCCGGCGGGCAGTGACGCCGAGAACGACTGAGCGCGCTCAGACGCGGGTGGTGGCGGGGTCCCCGCCGAACCGCTGCGCCAGCCACACCGGAATGATCGCGAGGACGGTGAGCGCGGCGGCGACCACGTTGATGACGGGGGCCTGGTTGGGCCGAAACAGGTTTCCGAAGATCCAGATCGGCAGGGTCTGCACCGCCGGTCCCGCGGTGAAGGTGGTGACCACGATCTCGTCGAAGCTCAGGGCGAAGGCCAGGATCGCGCCTGCGACGAGAGCACCGCGCATCATGGGGAACGTCACGTAGCGGAAGGTCTGCCACGTCGATGCGCCCAGGTCGTCCGAGGCGTCCTCGAGGTCCGTGCCGAGCCTGCGCAGTCTCGCCTGCGTGTTGTTGAAGACGATGACGATGCAGAAGGTGGCGTGTCCGACGATCACGGTGGCCAGGCCGAGCGTCACTCCTAGCGCGGACGTGAAGGTGGCGTTCAGCGCGATGCCGGTGACGATCCCGGGCAGCGTGATCGGCAGGACGACCAGGAAGCTGATCGCGTTGCGGCCGAAGAACTTCCTGCGTTGCACGGCGAAGGCGACCATGGTGCCCAACACCAGCGCGATCGCCGTGGCGCCGAGCCCGACGAACACCGAGTTGGCCAGCGACGTCCACATACCATCGCTGTTCCATGCGTCGGCCCACCAGCGCAGTGTGAAACCACTCGGTGGGAACGCGAACGTCCGCGAAGAGTTGAAGGCGTTGACGACGACGAGAAGCAGTGGGGCGTAGAGGAACACCAGCACGAACACGGTCCACGCCCGCACCGCGCCCCGCGCACCGCCCGACAGCATCAGACGTTCTCCAGAGCGCCGGTGCGCCGCATGGCGAGCAGGTATAGGACGACTGCCGCCAGCGGGATGATGGAAAGCGCCGCGGCCAGCGGCTGGTTGTTCGCCGTGACCAACTGTCCGTAGATGATGTTGCCGAGCATCTGTGTCTTGCCGCCGACGATGGTGACGGCGATGTAGTCCCCGAGTGACAGGGAGAAGGTGAAGATCGAGCCGGCCGCGATGCCGGGAAACACCAACGGCGCCACGACCATTCGAAATGTCGAGAAGTCGGAGGCGCCGAGGTCCGAGCTCGCGTCGATGAGGTGGTCGGGGACGCGTTCGAACGCCGCGAAAACCGGGATGATCATGTATGGCAACCACAGGTACGTCAGCGTGATCGCGGTGGCGGTGAGGCCGTAGCCGGGGCTGTATCCGGTGGCCCACGCCAGCGGACCCTGCGGGGAGAGCATCACCCGCCACGCGTACGCCTTGACCAGATAGCTGGCCCACAGCGGCGTCGTAACCGCGACCACCAGCGCCAGACGCATTCGCGGCGAGGCGATCTTCGCCATGTACAACCCCAACGGGACGGCGAGGACCGCGCAGAGGACGGTGACCAACAGTGCCACGCCCACCGTGCGCAGGGTCACGGTGCGGAAGACCTCGTCGGTCACCACGCGGACGATGTTGTCGCCGGTGACGGTGTGGACCACTGCGCCGGTGAAGGAGTTGGTGGTCCAGAACGCCGAAACCAGCAGCACGGCAAGTGAACCCAGATAGGCCACCACCAGCCACGCCAACGGGGGGACCAGCAGGAAGGCCAGGCTCAGCCGTCCCCGCTGGAGCCGCCCCGGCAGCGACATCCGGTCCCGTGGCGTCGCCGTCCGCGGCGCCTCGGCGTCGGGGGCGGCGGGCGTCACCCCTTGATCTGCTGCCACTTGCTGACCCACTCGTCGTAGGCCGTGCAGTTGGAACCGCTACCGTCGACGCACTGCTTCTGAGGCGTTGTCCAGTAGTGAAGCTGAGCGGCGTACGCCTCGTCGGTGGCGTGGTAGATGTCGCAGAAGTCCTTCTCCTTGGTGAACTCGCAGGCCTTGGTCTGTGCGGGCGCCTCGCCGAAGTACTCCGCCACCTGGGCGTTGACCTGCGGTGAGGTGATCCAGTCCATCCACTTGTACATGCAGTTGGGATGTGCGGCCTTCTCGGCGACCATCCAGGTGTCGGACCAGCCGGTCGCCCCCTCCTTCGGAAGGATGGTGTTCACCTGAACCTTGTTTTCGGTGCCGATGGTGTTGGCGATGACCTGCCACGTGGTGCCGATCACCGAGGTGCCGGACTCGAATGCCTGCACTTCCTTGGTGTAGTCCGACCAGTACTCGCTGATGTTCTCGCGCTGCTTCGTGAGCAGGTCGACGGCGGCGCCGAGTTGTTCTTGTGTCAGCGAGTACGGGTCCTTGATGCCCAACTCGGGCTTGGTCTTCGACAGGTACAGCGCAGCGTCGGCGATGTAGATGGGTGAGTCGTAGGCCGTCACCTTGCCCTTGTACTTCCCGGCATCGGTGAACACCGCGCCCCACGAATCGGGTGCGTCGGTGACCGCGGCGACGTTGTACATCAACAGGTTTGCCCCCCACCCGTGGGGGACCCCGTACATCCGACCGTCCACCGAGTTCCACGGCTTGTCCTTGAGGAAGGACGAGATCGTCGAATAGTTGGGCACGAGTGCAGTGTTCACGGGTGCGACGTCGCCTGCGTAGATGAGCCGTAGCGTGGCGTCGCCCGAGGCGGACACACCGTCGTACTGGCCGGTTCGCATCAACTGCACCATCTCGTCGGATGTGTTGCCGATCTTGACGTTGACCTTGCAGCCGGACTGCTGCTCGAATGGTGTCACCCAGTCGACCGTCTTGTCGTTGGATCCGTTCTCGGCGTAGCCGGCCCACGCGATCAGGTTGAGCTCACCCTCACCGTTGCCGAGGGCGCTGAGCTGATCGAGCTTCGGCGGTGCCGTGCCTGCTTCGCCGCCGCCGCCGGACTGCGAGCTCGAACAACCGACGACGAGGGTGGCACATGCGGCGATGGTGAAGCCGATCCGCAATGCAGTGGGTTTCATGGGCTTCCTTGATCTACTGGGTTCGATTCCTTGTTCCGTCAATGCGTTTCAGTTCGGTTCAGTTCGTGAGGTCGTGCACGGCGCTGTCGGGCCAGGCCATGGTGATCCGAGTGCCGTGGCCCAGGCCGTCGGGCAGGTTGGCCGACGCGTTGAGCACGGTCGCGGTGAGCGTCACGCCCGGTGCGGCAACGGCGGCCACGCGCGTGGTGGGGCCTGCGTAGATGACTTCGGCCACGGTGGCGTCGACGGTGCGACTGCCCGGAGCCGCCCCGCCGCCTCCCGGCGCGAGCACCGCTATGCGTTCCGGCCGCACCGCGAACATGCCGCGCCGGCCGACGAGCGCCTCGGCGGCGTCTCCGTCGAGCACGTTGGAGGTTCCGACGAAGTCGGCGACGAACCGGTTCACCGGATTCTCGTAGACGTCGCGTGCCTTGCCCACCTGCTCGATGCGCCCCGCATTGAACACCGCGAGCCGATCGCAGAGGGTGAGCGCCTCGTCCTGATCGTGGGTGACGATGACGAAGGTGATCCCGATCTCGCGCTGAATCGCCTTGAGCTCCAATTGCATCTGCTCGCGCAGTTTGAGGTCGAGTGCGCCGAGCGGCTCGTCGAGGAGCAGGACCTTGGGACGTCCCACCAGGGCCCGTGCCAGCGCGACGCGCTGGCGCTGACCACCCGAGAGCTGCGCGGGCTTGCGCGGCCCGTAGTCCGCGAGCCGGACCATCTCGAGTGCGTCGGCGGTGCGACTGCGCCGCTCGGTCTTGGGGACGCCGCGCACCTTCATGCCGTATTCGACGTTCTGCGCGACGGTCATGTGGGGGAACAGCGCGTACTCCTGGAACACGGTGTTGACATCGCGGCGCCGGGCCGGAAGGGCCGTGACGTCGACGCCACCGAGCTTGATGGTCCCCGCGGTCGGCTGTTCGAAACCGGCGACCATCCTCAGCACGGTGGTCTTGCCCGAGCCGGAGGGGCCGAGGATGGCGAACAGCTCGCCGTCCTCGACGGTGAGGTCCGCACCGTCCACTGCGACGATCGAGTCATCGAATACCTTGCGAACGCCTGTGAGTTCGATCTGCGGCTCGCCGGGACCAGATGGCATGGGCTGAATCGTATGGATCCGTCGGTCGCACCGCAGCGCAACGTATGGAATCCGCATGACGCGGCGGTTTCATCGACGGTTTTCGTCTCCAGCAAATGCGCAGACGACCTGCAGAATCTTGATACAGATGTGACCAGTGGCGTTGATGAGAAAATTGGGACAGTTGTCATACCCTGTGGTTGTGGCGATTTCCCGGCGAGACGTGCTCAAGTACGCCGCTGCGGCGCCGGCAGTCGTCGGGCTCGGCGGCGCGCTGGCAGGCGCGGTGTCGGCAGCCCTGGCCCCCGCGACGGCCTCCGCCGCCCCGCTGGGCGTCCTCCTCGACTACGCGGCGGGCGTGATCCCCGCGACGGCCCTGCGCGCTGCGGGAGCGGCCGGTGCGATCCGCTATGTCTCCGATCGCCGACCCGATGGCGGCTGGATGCTGGGCAAGCCGATCCAGCTACCCGAGGCGCGCGACCTATACCAGAACGGTCTGAAGATCGTCTCCTGCTATCAGTTCGGCAAACAGGAGAGCGCCGACTGGCTGGGCGGCCAGAACGCGGGCGTCGAACACGCCAAGCGGGGCTGGCAGTTACACGTCGCCGCCGGCGGTTCGTACGGCGCTCCCATCTACGCCTCCATCGACGATGACCCGTCCCTTGACCAGTACAAACAGCAGGTCGCACCCTATCTTCGCGGCTGGGAGGCGGTGCTGGGCCACCAGCGCGTCGGCGTCTACGCGAACTCGAAGACGATCGACTGGGCACTGCAGGACGGGCTCGGCTCCTACTTCTGGCAACACAACTGGGGCTCGCCCAAGGGCTTCACACATCCGGCCGCACACCTGCACCAGGTCGAGATCGACAAGCAGAGCGTGAGCGGCGTCGGCGTCGACCTGAACCACATCCTGAAGCCGCGATTCGGACAATGGGACTGACACTTACCGGTCAGTAAGTCTTGCCAGCAAACTATTTGAGCGTCTCGCCGTTTCTGACTAGACACTCGTCGCAGTGTCGTCGGTTTTTCAGAGATGCCGACTGCGCGAACCAGGCGTAGGAACAGAACATAACGATTAGGTAACAGTACTGCCTTGATCTGCAGTGTTGTTGCTACTCGACCGTAACCACCCGCATGCAGGACGTTTGTACCGCAAGCCGGGAAGGCGTCTTGAAGTCCGCGTTATCCAATGTGTGGTTACCCGTGCGTAGAACTCGCCAGTAACCATTTGGGGCGCGAAAATGGTGCAGGTCCTTATGACACTCTTATGGCGGCTGCCCATCCAACCGGGCCCTCCCAGAAGAGACCACGAGCCCGTCGGGAATCCACCCCCGACGCCACCCGCGTTACCCACAGGGGCGCGGGGCCTCACCGCCGAGGACGAAATGGACGCGGTAGACGAAGCCGCGCAGACGCAAGAGTGATACGCGCGAGAGCGCACCGAGGAGATGACAAGACGTGACGATCAACGAGAAGCACGACTGGGGTACCCCCGCGAAGCAAGGGGAGGTGTCAACCGGCCGCAAGGGTGGTTCTGCCGACAACTCTTCCGCATCCACCGCTCTCGTCGACCTCCTCAACGCGGGTGAGCCCTATGCCGTGGCGTTCGGCGGCCAGGGCGGCAACTGGCTGGAGAACCTCGAGGAACTCATCAGCTCGGCAGGCATCGAGTCCGAGCTGAGCGAGGTCATCGGTGAGGCCGCGCTGCTGCTGGAGCCCGTCGCGCGCGAGTTGGTCGTCGTTCGGCCGATCGGCTTCGAGCCGATGCAGTGGGTGCGTGCGCTGGCCGCCGATGAGCCGCTGCCGACGTCGAAGCAGCTGACCACCGCCGCCATCTCCGGACCGGGCATTCTGCTGACCCAGCTGGCGGCCATCCGCGCAGCCACCCGCCAGGGTCTCGACCTCTACGGCACGCCGCCGGTCAGCATGGCCGGCCACTCCCAGGGCATCATCGCCTGCGAGGCGCTGCGGGCTAGAGGCACGCGCGACGCGGAACTCCTGGCCATGATCCAGCTGATCGGTGCGGCGGGCTCGCTGGTCTCGCGGCGGCGAGGAATGGTCGGACGTGGCGACAAGTCGCCGATGGTTTCCGTCACCAACGCCGATCCGGAGCGCATCGCGGAACTCCTCGAAGAGTTCTCCCAAGACGTCCGCACCGTGCTGCCTCCGGTGCTCTCCATCCGCAACGGCAGGCGCTCGGTGGTCATCACTGGGACGCCCGAGCAGCTCTCACGCTTCGAGCTGTACTGCAGCAAGCTCACGGAGAAGGAAGAAGCGGAGCGCAAGAACAAACTCCGCGGCGGCGCGGTGTTCAACCCCGTGTTCACCGGCATCCAGGTCGAGGTCGGCTTCCACACCCCACGGCTTGCCGACGCGATCGACGTGGTCGACGGGTGGGCGGCCAAGTTGAGCATCGACGGCGAGCTCCTTCATCACTTCGCCACGGCGATCTACGTCGAGGCCTTCGACTGGGTCGCCGAGATCGAACGGCTGCACGAGTCCGGGGCGGGTTGGATCATCGACCTCGGGCCCAGCGACACCATCACCCGAGTCACCGCACCCGTCATCCGCGGGCTCGGCATCGGCATCGTCCCCGCGGCCACCAGGGCCGGTCAGCGCAACCTCTTCACCGTCGGAGCCGCACCCGAGGTCGCGCCCGCCTGGTCGAGCTATGCCCCCTCGGTCATCACGCTGCCGGACGGGTCGACCAAGCTCTCGACCAAGTTCACCCGGCTCACCGGTCGTTCGCCGATCCTGCTCGCGGGCATGACGCCGACGACCGTCGACTCCAAGATCGTCGCCGCTGCGGCCAACGCGGGCCACTGGGCCGAGCTCGCGGGGGGTGGTCAGGTCACCGAACCGATCTTCGACAAGCGCATCGCCGAGCTGACGTCTCTGTTGGAGCCGGGCCGGGCCATTCAGTTCAACTCCCTGTTCCTCGACCCCTACCTCTGGAAGCTGCAGCTGGGCGGAAAGCGTCTGGTACAGAAGGCGCGTCAGTCGGGCGCGCCGATCGACGGCGTGGTGGTCAGCGCGGGCATTCCCGAACTCGAGGAAGCCGTCGCGCTGATCGAGGAGCTCAACGAGATCGGCATCACCCACGTGGTGTTCAAGCCCGGCACCGTCGAGCAGATCAAGTCGGTGATCGAGATCGCCGCCGAGGTGCCCGGCAAGGACGTCATCGTCCACATCGAGGGCGGCCGCGCCGGTGGGCACCACTCGTGGGAGGACCTCGACGATCTGCTGGTGTCGACGTACGGCGACCTGCGCAAGCTGTCCAACATCACGCTCTGCGTCGGCGGCGGCATCGGAACGCCGGAGCGTTCCGCGGATTACCTGTCCGGCAAGTGGTCACAGGCCTACGGCTTCCCGATCATGCCGGTCGACGGCATCCTCGTCGGCACCGCGGCGATGGCGACGCTGGAGTCCACCACCTCGCCTGCGGTCAAGCAGTTGCTGGTCGAGACCACCGGCACCGATCTGTGGGTCGGCGCCGGAAAGGCCCAGGGCGGCATGGCATCCGGGCGCAGCCAGCTCGGTGCCGACATCCACGAGATCGACAACGCGGCGTCGCGCTGCGGTCGTCTGCTCGACGAGGTCGCCGGTGACGTCGACGCGGTCGCCGAGCGGCGCGCCGAGATCATCGCCGCGATGGCCGATACGGCCAAGCCCTACTTCGGCGACGTGGCGGACATGACGTACCTGCAGTGGCTGCGCCGTTACGTCGAGTTGGCGATCGGTGACGGTGACACCACCGCCGACACCAAGGACGCCGACTCGCCGTGGCTGGACACGACTTGGCGCGACCGCTTCGAGGAGATGCTCAAGCGCGCCGAGGCCCGGCTGCACCCGCAGGACTCCGGGCCCATCGAGACGCTGTTCACCGTCGACGCCGACGGTGAGGCGCTGCTCGAGGATCCGGAGCGGGCCCTGGCGGCGCTGCTCTCGCGCTATCCCGACGCCGAGGACGTCAAGCTGCATCCGGCCGACGTGCCGTTCTTCGTGACCCTTTGCAAGACGCTCGGCAAGCCGGTCAACTTCGTGCCGGTCATCGACAAGGACGTGCGGCGCTGGTGGCGCAGCGACTCGCTGTGGCAGGCGCACGACGCGCGGTACTCGGCCGACCAGGTGTGCATCATTCCGGGCACCGAGGCCGTCGTGGGCATCACCCGCGTCGACGAACCCGTCGGTGAGCTGCTCGACCGATTCGAGAAGGCCTCGATCGACGAGGTTCTGGCCACCGGTGCACAGCCCGTCTCTGCGGTCTCGCGCCGCCAGGCCCGCGCCGACATCACCGGCCCACTGGCCGTCGTGCTCGACTCGCCCGACGTGCTGTGGGCGGGGCGCGCCGCCATCAACCCGGTCCACCGCATCGGTGGGCCGCGGGAGTGGCAGGTCAACGAGAATCGTTCTGCGACACACCCGTCCACGGGTTCGCGCCTCGAGTTGAGCGGCGATCACGTGGTGCTGAGCGTGCCGTTGTCCGACATCTGGATCACCATCCGGTTCACCCTGCCGTCCACCACGATCGACGGTGGTATGCCGGTCGTCACCACCGAAGACGCCGCCGCCGCGATGCGCGCCGTGCTGGCGATCGCCGCGGGCGTCGACGGGCCCGAGTCGCTGCCTCCGGTGGGCAGGAGCGAAGCGACCGGGGAATCAGGCACCGTCGTCGACGACAGCACGACGGTGACCGTGTCGTGGGACCCGGAGGAGGTCGCCGACCACACCGGCGTCACGGCGACGTTCGGCGCACCGCTGGCGCCTGGGCTGACGTTGGTGCCCGACGCACTGGTCGGCAGCTGCTGGCCCGCGGTCTTCTCCGTCATCGGATCGGCGGTCACCGAGACCGGTTTCCCGGTCATCGAGGGCCTGCTCAGCCTGGTGCACCTCGACCACGCCGCCCACCTGCTGGCGCCCATGCCGAACTCCAAGGCTCGATTGACCGTCACCGCAACGGCTTCGCCCGCGACCGACACCGAGGTCGGCCGGGTGGTCCCGGTGTCCGTGACGATCAGCGACGCGGACGGCACCGAGCTGGCGAAGCTCCAGGAGCGGTTCGCGATCCGCGGCCGCACGGGCGCCGCCGCACTGACCGATCCCATTCAGGCGGGGGGAGCGATCACCGACAACTCCACCGACACCCCGCGCCGCCGCCGCCGTGACGTCACCGTCACCGCGCCGACGGACATGAGCGCGTTCGCCGTGGTCTCCGGTGACCACAATCCGATCCACACCGACCGTGCGGCCGCCCTGCTCGCCGGCCTGAAATCGCCCATCGTGCACGGCATGTGGCTGTCGGCCGCCGCGCAGCACGCGGTGACCGCCACCGACGGTCAGGCCACGCCGCCCGCGCGGCTGGTCGGCTGGACGTCCCGCTTCCTCGGCATGGTCATGCCCGGTGACGACATCGACTTCCGTGTCGACCGCGTCGGCATCGACCGCGGCGCCGAGATCATCGAGGTCACCGCCAAGGTCGGAACCGACCTGGTGATGTCGGCGACCGCGCAGCTGTCGGCGCCGAAGACCGTCTACGCATTCCCCGGCCAGGGCATCCAGCACAAGGGCATGGGCATGGAGGTCCGGAGCCGGTCGAAGGCCGCCCGCAAGGTATGGGACACCGCCGACAAGTTCACCCGTGACACGCTGGGCTTCTCGGTGCTGCACGTGGTGCGTGACAACCCGACCAGCCTGATCGCCAGCGGTGTGCACTACCAGCATCCCGAGGGCGTGCTGAACCTGACGCAGTTCACCCAGGTCGCCATGGCCACGGTGGCTGCTGCCCAAGTGGCCGAGATGCGCGAGCAGGGTGCTTTCGTCGAGGATGCGATCGCCTGCGGTCACTCCGTCGGCGAGTACACGGCACTGGCCTGCGTGTCGGGTGTGTACCCGCTCGAGGCGCTGCTCGAGGTGGTCTTCCACCGCGGCAGCAAGATGCACGACATCGTGCCGCGCGACGAGAACGGCCGGTCCAACTATCGACTGGCCGCGATCCGTCCGTCGCAGATCGACCTCGACGACGCGGACGTGCCCGAGTTCATCGACGAGATCGCCCAGCGCACAGGGGAATACCTACAGATCGTCAACTACAACCTGCGCGGCTCGCAGTACGCCATCGCGGGCACCGTGCGCGGCCTGGAGGTACTGGAGGACGAGGTCGAGAAGCTTCGCGAGATCTCCGGCGGAAAGCGTTCGTTCATCCTGGTACCCGGCATCGACGTGCCGTTCCACTCCTCGGTTCTGCGCGTCGGCGTCGCCGACTTCCGCCGTTCGCTGGAGCGCGTGATGCCCCGTGACGCCGACCCGGCGCTGCTCGTCGGCCGCTACGTCCCCAACCTGGTGCCGCGGCCGTTCACGCTCGATCGCGACTTCGTCCAGGAGATCCGGGACCTGGTGCCCGCCGAGCCGCTCGACGAGATCCTCGCCGACTACGACACGTGGCGAAGCGAGAAGCCGCGTGAGCTGTGCCGCAAGATCGTCATCGAGTTGCTGGCCTGGCAGTTCGCCAGCCCGGTGCGCTGGATCGAGACGCAGGACCTGCTCTTCATCGAGGAGGCCGCAGGCGGTCTGGGAGTCGAGCGGTTCGTCGAGATCGGCGTGAAGTCGGCGCCGACGGTAGCCGGTCTGGCCACCAACACGCTGAAACTGCCGGAGTACTCACACAACACCACCGAGGTGCTCAACACGGAGCGCGACGCAGCGGTGCTGTTCGCCACCGACACCGATCCCGATCCGGAGCTGGAGGAGCATGCCACTTCGCCTGCTTCCCAGAACGCACCAGCCGATGCCGCACCGGCAGCTGCGGCGGCGGCACCCGCCGCCCCGTCGGGCGGCCCGGGTCCCAATGTCGCGCCCGGGGGCGCTCCGCGGCCCGACGACATCTCCTTCGGCGCCGACGAAGCGACGCTGTCGCTCATCGCACTGTCGGCGAAGATGCGCGTCGACCAGATCGAGCTGCTGGACTCCATCGAGTCGATCACCGACGGCGCGTCCTCGCGGCGCAACCAGCTGTTGGTCGACCTCGGTTCCGAGTTGAACCTCGGGGCGATCGACGGGGCCGCCGAAGCCGATCTGGCTGGCCTCAAGGCGCAGGTCACCAAGCTGGCCCGAACCTACAAGCCCTACGGCCCAGTGCTTTCCGATGCGGTGAACGATCAGCTGCGCACCGTACTCGGGCCGTCCGGCAAGCGACCTGCCGCAATCGCCGAACGGGTCAAGAAGACCTGGGAACTCGGCGACGGCTGGGTCAAGCACGTCACGATGGAACTCGTGCTGGGCACGCGTGAAGGCAGCAGTGTGCGCGGTGGCGGACTAGGGCACCTTCACGACGGTGCGCTGCCCGACGCGGCCACGTTCGACAAGATCGTGGATGCGGCGGTCTCGGCCGTCGCCGCGCGCCGCGGTGTAGCGGTGTCGCTGCCCTCTGCCGCAGGCGCCGGGGGAGGCGTCGTGGACTCCGCCGCACTCGTCGAGTTCGCCGAGCAGGTCACCGGCCGCAACGGCGTGCTCGCCTCGGCGGCCCGGATGATTCTCGGTCAGCTCGGCTTGGACGCCCCGGTCAACGTGGGTGAGACGGTCAGCGATGCCGACCTCATCGACCTCGTCACCGCCGAACTCGGTTCTGACTGGCCACGTTTGGTGGCGCCCACGTTCGACGGGCGCAAGGCGGTGCTGTTCGACGACCGCTGGGCCAGCGCCCGCGAGGATTTGGCACGCCTGTGGCTGAAGGACGAAGACGAGATCGACGCGAACTGGCCGCGGCTCTCCGAGCGCTTCGAAGCCGCCGGGCACGTCGTCGCCACCCAGGCGAACTGGTGGCAGGGCAAGGCCCTCGCCGCGGGGCGCAACGTCCACGCGTCGCTCTACGGACGCGCCGCGGCCGGGGCGGAGAACCCCGGCACCGGTCGGTACGCCAATGAGATCGCCGTGGTGACGGGTGCCTCCAAGGGGTCCATCGCCGCGTCGGTGATCGCGCAGCTGCTCGACGGTGGCGCATCGGTGATCGCCACCACCTCGAAGCTGGACGACGACCGGTTGGCGTTCTACAAGGAGCTCTACCGCAACAACGCCCGCTTCGGCGCGACGCTATGGGTCACGCCTGCCAACATGGCCTCCTACACCGACATCGACGCGCTGGTCAGTTGGGTCGGTAGCGAGCAGACGGAAAGCCTTGGCCCGCAGTCGATTCACCTCAAGGACGCGCTGACGCCGACGCTGCTGTTCCCGTTCGCGGCTCCGCGCGTGGGGGGTGACCTGTCCGAGGCGGGGTCCCGTTCCGAGATGGAGATGAAGGTTCTGCTGTGGGCCGTGCAGAGGCTGATCGGTGGCCTTTCGCACATCGGTTCCGAGCGGGACATCGCGTCGCGGCTGCACGTGGTGCTGCCCGGCTCGCCGAACCGCGGCATGTTCGGTGGCGACGGTGCCTATGGCGAGGCCAAGTCCGCACTGGACGCGTTGGTGACGCGCTGGAAGGCCGAGACCTCGTGGTCGCAGCGAGTTTCGTTGGCGCACGCGCTGATCGGCTGGACCAAGGGCACCGGCCTGATGGGTCACAACGACGCGATCGTCGGTGCGGTCGAACAGGCCGGCGTGACCACGTACTCGACCGAAGAGATGGCGTCGATGCTTCTCGACCTCTGCGACGTCGAGTCCAAGGTGGCGGCGGCGCGTGCGCCGATCAAGGCCGACCTGACCGGCGGACTCGGCGAGGTCGACATCGACATGGCCGAATTGGCCGCCAAGGCCCGCGAGGACATGGCCGCCGAAAGTGCTGCGACGGTTGCCGAGGACGACGAAGACACCGGCACCATCAAGGCCTTGCCGTCACCGCCGCGGGGTTACGCCGCGGCGCCGCCACCCGCATGGGACGACCTCGACGTCGATCCCGCCGATCTGGTGGTGATCGTCGGTGGAGCGGAGCTCGGACCGTACGGTTCGTCGCGGACCCGCTTCGAGGCCGAGGTCTCCGGCGAGCTGTCCGCCGCAGGCGTGCTCGAGCTCGCCTGGACCACCGGGCTGGTCAAGTGGGAGGACGATCCCACGCCAGGTTGGTACGACACGACCTCGGGCGACCTGATCGACGAGGGCGAGCTGGTGGAGCGCTACCACGACACCGTCATCGAGCGGGTGGGAATCCGCGAGTGGGTGGCCGACGGTGCGATCGATACCGATCACTCTGCACCGCTGCTCGTCTCGGTGTTCCTCGACAAGGACTTCTCGTTCGTGGTGTCCTCCGAGGAGGAGGCCCGCGCGTTCGTCACGTTCGATCCCGAGCACACCCTGATCGCGCCGATACCGGACAGCAGTGACTGGCAGGTCACCCGCAGGGCGGGCACCGAAATCCGGGTACCGCGCAAGGTGAAGCTCTCCAGGACGGTGGGGGCGCAAGTGCCGACCGGATTCGATCCGTCCGTCTACGGCGTCACCCCGGACATGATGAGCTCGATCGACCGGTTGGCGCTGTGGAATCTCGTCACGACGGTGGACGCGTTCCTGTCGTCCGGCTTCACTCCCACCGAACTGATGCGGTGGGTGCATCCCAGCCTGGTGGCCAGTACGCAGGGCACCGGCATGGGCGGCATGACGTCGATGCAGGCGATGTATCACGGCAATCTGCTTGGCAAGAACAAGCCGAACGACATCCTGCAGGAGGTCCTGCCGAACGTCACGGCCGGCCACGTCGTTCAGTCCTATGTCGGCAGCTACGGCGCGATGATCCACCCCGTCGGCGCATGCGCCACCACGGCGGTGTCGGTCGAGGAGGGGGTGGACAAGATCCGGCTCGGCAAGGCCGAGTTCGTGGTCGCGGGCGGCTACGACGACACGACGCTGGAGGCCATCATCGGCTTCGGCGACATGTCTGCCACGGCCGACACGGAGGCGATGCGCGCCAAGGGCATCAGCGATTCCAAGTTCTCTCGCGGCAACGACCGGCGTCGCCTCGGCTTCGTCGAGGGTCAGGGTGGCGGAACCATCCTGCTGGCCCGCGGTGACCTGGCTTTGGAGATGGGTCTGCCGGTACTGGCGGTCGTGGGCTACGTGTCCACGTTCGGCGACGGCATGCACACGTCGATCCCGGCCCCCGGACTCGGTGCCCTGGGCGCGGGCCGCGGCGGCAAGCAGTCGCAGCTGGCCAAGTCGCTGGCGACGTTGGGTGTTGGTCCCGACGACATCGCTCTGATCTCCAAGCACGACACGTCGACACTGGCCAACGATCCCAACGAGACGGAGCTGCACGAGCGGCTCGCCTCCGCCATGGGTCGGTCGCCCGGCGCGCCGCTGTTCATCGTCAGCCAGAAGAGCCTCACCGGGCACTCGAAGGGCGGCGCGGCGGCATTCCAGATGATGGGTATGTGCCAGATGCTGCGCGACGGCGTCATCCCACCGAACAGGAGTCTGGACTGCGTCGACGACGAGATGGCCCACGCCTCACACTTCGTGTGGGTGCGCGAGGCCCTGCAGATGCGGGAGAAGTTCCCGATGAAGGCGGGTCTGATCACCAGCCTTGGCTTCGGGCACGTTTCGGGTCTGGTCGCACTGGTGCATCCGCAGGCGTTCCTGGCTGCCTTGAATCCCGAGCAGCGTGAGGATTACCAGCAGCGCGCAGGCGCCCGTGTATTGCAGGGTCAGCGCACTCTGGCGTCGGCGATCGCCGGCGGGCCCGCGCTGTACGAGAAGCCTGCGGACCGGCGCTTCAACCACGACTCGCCGGAGAAGCGGCAGGAGGCCGACATGCTGCTCGATCCGGAGTCGCGGCTCGGCGAGGACGGTTGGTATGGGCAGCGGTGAGCGCCTGCGCAGGAGCATTCGGGCTGGAATGGCGTGAGGGCTGAGTCTGCTGAGCTAGCGTTCCCGCAATGAGCATCGTCGGGATCGGCATCGACCTGGTCTCCATACCGGACTTCGCGGAGCAGGTCGACCAACCGGGGACGGTGTTCGCGGAGACGTTCACGCCGGGTGAACGCCGCGACGCCGCGGACAAGAGTTCGTCGGCGGCGCGGCACCTGGCGGCGCGGTGGGCGGCCAAGGAGGCCGTGATCAAGGCGTGGTCGGGTTCGCGGTTCTCGAAGCGGCCCGTGCTGCCCGAGGACATCCACCGTGACATCGAAGTGGTCACGGACATGTGGGGCAGGCCGAAGGTGCGGCTGTCCGGCGACATCGCCGAACACCTGAAGGACATCACGATTCATCTGTCGCTGACCCACGACGGCGACACCGCCGCGGCGGTGGCGGTGCTGGAGTCTCCATAGCGCGCACTACCCTCGATGCCATGGGCGATCTGGTCGAAAGGG
>NZ_JAVROT010000363.1:0-4040 GCF_032162605.1 Mycobacterium sp.
CAGCATTGCTGCCACGATCGACTGCCAGGTGTATCCCGCGTTGGCCAGGTCGCCACCCGCGATCAGTTCGTCCCGGGCCCGCCGACCAGGGTGGGGCCGGGGCCGTGCTCGAGCCAGATCCTCAGCGCTTCCAGACTCAGCCAGGCGTTCGTCGCGTGGTCGGCGACGAAGTAGGTTGCCGGTAGGACCGCGTTGATCAGACGCGCCGCGGCGATCAGCCGGGGTTCGGTGACGTCGCTGCGGGCCAGATCGTCCGCGGCCTGGGTCTCCAACCACCGGTACAGATGGCCGAACTGGTCGTCGAGTTCCATCGGCAGCCGGTCGGCGGCAGGGACGGTGATGTCGAGCTCGCGAAGCGAGTTCAGGCCAAGTCCGATCGCGTCGGTCAGGCGGCTGCGCTGAGTGAGGCTTAGCACCTGCACCACCGTCGCGTCCGCGCGCTGAGTCGCCGTGGTGCATAGCCCCTCGATGGTCCGGTAGACCTCGTCAGCCTCATCGAGGCGCCCGATGCCGTACAGGGCGGCGTGGCGGCCGGTGTGCACTTCGACGAGCAAGGCCGTCTCGTCGCCCGGGTCGATCAGCCGCAGCGCACCGGCAAGCAGCGCGTTCACCAGGGAGTAGTCGCCGGTCAACGTGGCCTGCTCCGCGGCGCGGCGCAACAGCCCCACCACGCGACGTTGCTCGTCGTCATCGTGGACCGCGTCGACCACCGGCAGGTACTGTTCCGCTGCCACGGCGAACAATTCCGGCACCACGGCGAGGCGGCGCGCCATGGTCAGCTGCAGGGTGTGGCGCCGGCCGGGGTTCAGCCGGCCCAGGATCACCTCTCGGGTGCGGTCGTGACGGAACCGGACCGCCTGGTGCGCACCGGGTTCCACGACCAGAAGGCCCTCGTCGAGGGCGGGGGCCAGCGCCTGTTCCACGCCGCTCGCGGGTTCACCGGTCGCCGTCTGTAGCAGGCTCAGCTCGGCGCGCCCGCCAAGACACGCCATCGCCTCCACCATCGCCCGGGACGTCGGCGGCATGGCATCGACGCGCGCTGCCAGCATCCCCGCGACGTCGCGCAGGCCCAGGTGAGCGCGCACGGCCGACTCGTCCGATCGCCACCCGGTGGACGTTGCGGTCAGCAGGCCGTCGCGGCGCAGCGCGTTGAGCAGCTCCACCGTCTCGTAGGGGTTACCGGACGTGTACGGGTTGATCACCTCGGCCAGGGCGGCCGCCGCGGCCTGGTCCAGGTGGAGCATCTCGGCGACCATGGCGACCGAGCCCGATACCGGCAGGTTCTTCAAGCGAAGCGGTTGTAGTCCCGCCTGCTGACCCCAGCGCGTCACCATCGACGACAGTGGATGCTGTGCGTCGAGGCCTTCTTCGCGGTAGGCGCCCACCAACAGCAGGCCCTGCACCTGCTGCTCACTGAGCACGAGGTCGACGACGGCGAGCGGCGTGCGTCCAGCCCACTGCAGGTCGTCGATGAACAACACCACCGGCCGTTCCGGGGAAGCGATCGCGCGCAGCAGTTCCACCGCCGCTCGCTGTGTCCGAACCTGCGCGGTCAACGGGTCGCCCGGATCGGGGGGCACCGCCAGCAGCGCCGCGAACTCCGGCAGCATCGCGGTCAGCAGACCCGCGTTGGGGCCGACCGCTCCCAAGATCCTGTCGCGTAGCTGCACCAGCGCATCCTCCGGCTCGGCCAGCAACAGCCGGCCCAATCCGCGCAGCGCCTGATGGACCGCGTCGAACTCCAGGTCCCGCCGATACTGGTCGAACTTGCCGGCGACGAACCAACCGTCACTGCTGGTCACCACCGGCCTAAGCTCGTCGACCAGCGCCGTCTTACCAACCCCAGGCGGCCCACTAACCAGCACTCCACGACACCGGCCCGCCAGCACGTCATCGAACGCCGCCTTTAGCGCTGCCACCTCGTCGTCGCGTTCGACCAACCGCGACGGAGGTAGCAGCCGGACAGGATAATCATGCTCGCCGACCCGCGGCGCGGTCGCCGCCGGACGTGACGGTGCCTCGCGCAACCACTGCAGGTCGTAGACGACCCCGTCGGCGGTCTGATACCGGTTGTCGGGTTCCTTCTCCAGTAGGTGCACGATGATGTCGCACAGCCGCCCCGGAAGGGCGGGGTTGACCTCGGCCGGAGGCGTGGGCACACGCGCCAAGTGATCATGGGTGAGCCGCAACGGGTCGCCGGAACCGAACGGCGGCTCACCGGTTGCCAGCTCATAAAGCGTCGCGCCGAGCGCATACAGATCGGCACGCTGATCCACCAGCCGGCCGGTGCGACCGGTCTGCTCGGGCGCCAGATACGCCAGCGTCCCAGCGATCTCGGTGTAGTGGGTGGAATCGGGACGGACCTCAGCGAACGACGTTGCCAACGCGAAGTCCACCAGGCTCGGGGCGCCTGCGCGCGAGACCACGATGTTCGCAGGCGTGATGTTGCGGTGCATCACACCGCGTCGGTGCATCCTCGCCACTGCCGCCGCCAACTGCACCGCAAGCCCGATCAAGTCATCAACGGCGAGGAGCTTCGCCGGCCCCGCCAGGCTTGTGCCACCGACGTCGACCAGCACGATCGACCCCGGGTAGCGCGGTGCCTCCGCCAGTTGCGCCACGCCCTCAACACCGCGCAGCCGCTCTAGGATCGCCACCTCGTGCCGCAAGCGGTGTTGGGCATCCGGCCCCAACGGCTCCTTACGGATAACCGTGCCTCCAGCGCTGGACTCCCTAGTGACGCGCGTGCGCTCGCTTTCGTGCATTACGTCGGCTCCAACGGATGGGCCCCGGCTCGGCAGCATCCCTCCGTCGCCATTGCTGTGGCGACATCGGAGCCGCTGCGCACGCCGGAGTCGAGCAAAACCGCCATCCCGTCGGCAGCCTCGCAGACGCCGGGCAGCCCATGAAGGGCAGGCAACCCGCCATTGGCCTGGCGCCCGCCATGGTTGGGGCAGTAAAGCCCACCGACGCCATAGTCTTTGGCCCTACGCACGTCGAAGTAGATGTCGAACTGGTGGTCGCCGTACAGCGGGTCGGTCATGGGTCACCCCTTGTATCGCGAACCGTTGCCTACTGACTACATTCTGTTGAGGAGAAGCGCGTGGGTCTTGCGTCAAATGACGCGACTCGCTGACGTGGCACGCCACTGGTGGTGTGATCAGCATCGCCGACGGGTTCACCGCATTGGTCAGCGGTGAATTCGACCGAGCATGCGCTCGATTCGAAGAGGCCGTGCCCTGGACCGCAACCAGGCATCACTGCCGACGATCACGGGCCGCGCTCAGACGATGACCCACGATTACAAGCGGCACGGCACCACCACCTTGTTCGCCGCCCTCGACGTGCTCACCGGACAGTGTCTGCCCCGGCACCGTCATCAGGGGTTTGTGAAGTTCCTGCGCACCATCGATCGCAAGTTTCCCAAGGAGTTGAGGATTCACCTGATCGTCGACAACTACGAACACCCCACCGCGCGGGTCTGGCTGGCTAAACATCCCCGGTTCCAGCTCCACTCACCCCGACTTCACCGTCGTGGCTCAATCTCGTCGAACGCTGGTTCCGCGAGCTGACCCACAAAGCATTGCGGCGCGGGGTATTCCGAAACGCTCCACTCGGAGGGTTGCCATCGGTGCCACAAATTCGCCCGCCTTCAGCGCACGCTCCTGCCGGTGGCGTGCGCGCTGACTCCGGTCGGTCGCGTCCGGTTTCAGTGATCCTCGCTGGGGGGCACCGAGGCGAGCGCGTCGCGCAATGCTGCCCGAGTGGCAACGCCAAGTTTGGGAAACGCTCGATGCAGGTGACCACCGACCGTCCGCGGAGACAGGAACAAGCGCTCGCCAATCTGCTTGTTGGTCAGGCCCGAAGCGGCCAACAAAGCGATCTCCCGCTCCTGGGCGGTCAGCGGCGCCAGCGCGTAGCAGTCGACGCGCGGTTTGGACTGGCCGGTGGCCCGTAGCTCGCTGCCCGCTCGACTCGCCCACGGCCGGGCACCCATGCGTTCGAACGCCTCGATCGCGGCCGTCAGTTGCACCCGGGCT
>NZ_JAVROT010000364.1:0-14272 GCF_032162605.1 Mycobacterium sp.
GCACCACCAGGGCGACGGCCAGCATCACCCGTTCGTCGGCTTCCTTGGCCAATGCGCTGAGCCGTTGTGCGACGAGCACATCCGCCGAGTCGATGACCGAGGCGTCGTTGAACGCCGCCAGCAACCCCGAGGCCCCGGAGGCCCGGCGCCAGTTCGCGGTGTCGACGGGTTCGACGGACGTCACGCGGCCGCCCTCCCGGCGTCGAGAAGCTGGGACATGGCCACGATCAGCGACGCCGGAGGCTGCCAGTCGAAGACGCCCGCGGGATGGCCGTCGACCACAGGGGTGTCCACGCCGCACATGCCACGCACGAACAAGTACAACACGCCGCCCAGATGACGATCGGGGTCGTATCCCGGCTGCCGCCACCGCAGAAAACGATGCAGCACAACGCTGTACAGCAGCGCCTGCAGCGGATAGTCGGAATGCAGCATCGCCTCGACCAGCCGGGCCCGCTCGTAGTCGGCCGACGTCAGTGAACCGTCTCCATCACCCAGCCAATTCGACTTGTAGTCGACCACCACGTAGCGATGGCCGTTCGCTGGATCTTCGGGGTCGGGGATGCGCAGCACCGCGTCGATGGACCCGTTCAAGTACCCGCGCAACGATTGGTTGCCCAACGCATCGCTCATCAGCCGCTCTGCGTAGGAAGCCAGCGGGTCGTCGGCAGGCAGGTGCTCGGCCACCAACCGCCCGACGTCGCGCAGGTGGATCTCTGGTGCGGTCGCACCCAGGTCACCGCCTGCCAACGGGAACTCGAAATCCAGCTCCCGCAATCGGTCTCGCAGCCCTATCCGGCGCAGCGTCAGGTCCGCGGCGAGCGGACCCAGCGGCGTGTCGTGCATCGGCACCAGCGAGGCCGCCAGCTCGGGCGCGGGCACGTCCACCGGCCACCAGACCGAGTGCTTGCCGATCTGTGTCTCCAACTCTGCGGCCAGATCCGCCGCGAACGGATCGGCGGTCTCCAGCACCGCGTGCACCAGGGTGCCGAACTTCGCGCCCTTCGGGAGATCGGCCATCGGCGATAGCACCTGCCGCCCGGTCGACGGCTGCAGCAGCGGGAGGTCACCGACCTCGTCGTCCAGCGCGACGACCTCGGGCTCGCTGCTCACCCCCGACGTCTCCGCAACGCGGATCAGCCCCGAGTACGAGGTGCGGCGCCACGTCGTGTCGACCGAGCGGTGGAAGTGCCTGGCGTCGAGGTTCATTGGCGCCGGCTCGGCGGACAGCGGCGGCGCGGGCGTCAGCACCGACTGCTCGAGCACGGGACCGCCGGCGGCCTCCCACTCCTGCAGCCGCGCGAGCGCGTCGTCGTCGTTGATCTTGGGTGGGGCGCACTTGTTCGGCACGACGGACTCACCCGGTCGGCGGCCGCGCAGCAGCCGGGACAGCCCACCGTTGGGCTCGTCGCGGGCCGGTGACCACCACGCCACCACCTGGGCCTGCGCCCGGGTCAGGGCAACGTAGGTCAGCCGACTGTCGTCACCCGCGGACTCTTCGCGGCCCAGCCTCTCGACCTCGCGGTAGTCGGGGCTCTCCCTGCCGCCGATGTGCAGGCAGCGGGTGGGCCCGTCGTGGAACAGGATCAGGTCGGGCTCGGGCACCCAGCGGTTGAACGCGAACGGCAGGTACACGATCGGGTACTGCAGACCCTTGCTCACCCATACCGTCATGATCTGCACCGCCGCGGCGTCGCTGTCCAGCCGGCGATTGCGTTCGCCTGCCCCGCCGCGGTCGTCCCGCTCGGCGCGCAACCAGTCGCGCAGCGCGGGCAGCGTGTAGTGCTCGCGGTGCGCCACGTCCTGCAGCAGCTGCGTCATGTGGGCCAGATCGGTCATGTGTCGCTCACCGTCGCGCCACGACAGCACACGCTCCAACATGCCCGCCAGCTGCGCGGCCTCGAAGATCGCTGCGACCCCGCGCTCGCGGGCGTGACCGGCCCACTCCCGCAACGTGTCTGCGATCTCGTCGGTCAGTGCGTCACCGCCCTGCACCAAGTGCTCTGCGGACTTGCCGAAGAACATCGTCGCCGCGGCAGCGCGGACCACTCCGACGCGGTGCGGTTGGTCGAACGCCTCCAGCAGCGACAGCCAGTCGTCGGCCGCCTCCGACGCGAAGATGTCCGTGTCGCCGGTGTAGACCGACGCGATCCCGGCCCGGTCCAGTGCGAGCTGGCACACCCGGGCGTCCTTGTGCGTCTCGACGATCACCGCGACGTCACCCGCCCGCACCGACTCGCCGCCGAACGTGGCGCCGCTGGCGAGCAGGGCACCGATGTCGTTGGCGAGGTCCTTGCCGATGTGCTGTCGGATGTCGCCGATCGGGATGTTCTGAGTGCCCCTGAGGCCGAACGTCCCTCGCTGCACGACCCGCAACCGGAACGGATTGCCGTGCGGTGCGCCAACCAGCCGACTGCCCTGGTTCGCCGCCTCGACGTCGTGGACGACGATCGCGGGGTCCCCGAGTTCGGCGCCACGCAGCACGGCCTGCAGCCGGTCGACCAGGACGCCGTCACTGCGCCAGTTGGTGCCCAGCGTCTTCTTCGCGCCCGCGGTTTCAGCGGCACTCAGATACGTGACGATGTCACCGCCACGGAAGGCGTAAATCGCCTGCTTCGGGTCGCCGATCAGGATCACCGTCGACCGTCCGCTGAAGGCTCGGTCGATCACCTGCCACTGCACGGGGTCGGTGTCCTGAAACTCGTCGACCATCACGATGGGCCAGCGCTGGTGCATCCGGAGCCGGGCGGCGGAGTCCTCGGCGGCAAGGGCCTCCGCCAGTCGTGTCAGCAGGTCGTCGTAGCCCAGGATCCCCAGCCTGCGCTTGCGCGTTTCCAGCTCGGCGAGAACGTGATTGGCGAAGCTGACGCACACTGCGGCCCGCGAGTCGGCTGGCGGGTCGAGCGGGCGCAGCTCCGTCGCGGGGTTGCGGACGACCTCGCGCGCCAGCTTGAGCGCATCGGGATACGTCAGTACCGGATCGTCGCGCTGCTGGCCGAAGTGCGCGAGGTAGAGGTCGTCGACGACTTCGGTCACCAGGTCCGTCAGGCTCTCCACCAGCGTGACGCGAGAGTCGGAGTCACCCGCCACGCCCAGCGACTTCAGCACCAGCTGGCAGAACTGATGGGTGGTGGCGATCGTCGCGGCGTCGAAGCCGGCCAACGCATCCCGCAGCCGCCGCCTGCGGGCATCCCGTTCCTCGTCGGTGCCCGTCACCAGGTACGTGACCAAGTCGTTGTCGCCGACGAGTGACGGATCGTCGAAAGCGGCGGCCGCGTGGGTGATCTGACGACGCACCCGATCGCGCAGCTCCTGACTGGCTGCGCGGCCGAAGGTGATGAGCAGCATCTGGTCGAGCGTCGCCGCGCCCTCGGCCACGTAACGCGTCACCAGTCCGGCGAGTGCGAATGTCTTGCCGGTGCCTGCGCTGGCCTCCAACACGGTGGTGGAGGCCGCGTCGGGCAGCGGCCCCTGAAGGTCGAAACGTTCCATCAGAGCATCACTTCCGCCCGCAGCATCGGCAGCCAGAGCCGCGCGGCGTAGGCGCCCAGTCGGTGGGTCTCGCCGTCGACCTCCTCACCCGGCCGCAGCGGTTGCATCAGTTCCTTCAGCCAGGCGTTCGCCCCCCACGCCCGCACCTGCGCCGGGTCCTTGTCCTCCGCCGGATAGTTGCCGGACTTCCACCTGTAGGACGCTTCCCGTTCGGGGTCGCCACTCTCGTGGCGGGCGCACGCCCAGGCATACGACGTCTTGATGGGCAGGGGCAGGGGCTCGCGTCGGCCGGCGTCGTAAATCGCCACCAGGTCGCGCAGAACGTCGACGGCCGGTTCCTGAGGCGCGCCGAGACCACGCACGCTCGGCGAACCGCTTCGCTTGGGCCTCCCGATGCACACCGCAGAGAAGTCCCGGCCCGGATGATGGGCGAACAACGCCAGCAACGGAATCCACGATGCCAGCAGATGCTTGCCGTCGAGCCTGGAGTAGGTGACCGAGACCAACCGGTCGTCGAACACCGGCGACACCGTGCCCGTCAGGCGGCGTCCGGCGCCCAGGTCGATGTCGACGTCATAGGCGTCCGCGTCGGTCTTCCGGTATCCCAGCGCCGTCGCGGCGAGCAGCGTGGACTGCTCGCGCAGTTCACCCGCCTTGCGCCAGCCCAGCTGACCCGGCGGCAGGGTGCCGCGTCGCCACTCGGCCTGCCGCGCGTCGTCGGGCGTCATGCCCCGCAGCATGTCGCCCAGCATCCGGTCGCCGACGGCCCACTGCTCCAGGGCGTCGATGTCGACCGAGATCTCGTCCGCGACGCCGTCGACGTCCCACGGCAGCGTGTACTCCAGCGCGCGGAAGAAGCCCTTGACCGGATCCTTGAAGAACCCGATCAGATCGGCGAGTGCGACGTCCTCGTGTGGCTGCGCGGGCAGCGGGCCGGAGATGAACTTCGGCTGCTCCTTCCGTTCGCGGGTGCTGGCCTTCGCCGCCTTGAGGACCGTATCGTCGAACGTGAACGGCACGTTGGGCACCAGCTTGTCAGGTATGACGTTGCGAATGTCGAACGGCTGCAACGGATGATGCACGACCACCCGCTCGCGCACACTCTCGGAGGTGGTCGCGTCCACGGCGTCGAGCAACTCGGCCAACGGCACCGCAGGCGGACGTGCCTGCCCGGAGTGGGGGTTGGCGCCGGTGTAGGTGATCACCAGCTTCTCGGTGGCCGCCCCGACCGCGTCGAGCAACAGTTGCCGGTCCTCGGAGCGGCTGTCACGTTCCCCGGTGACGGGGTTGCGGGCCAGCACGTCGTCGCCGTCGGTGATCCCCTGGCGCGGAAACACGCCGTCGTCGAGGCCGACCAGGCACACCACCCGATGCGGCACCGATCGCATCGGCACCATCGTGCACACCGTCAACGTGCCGGTGCGGAAATTCGCGCGCGTCGGGCGTCCCGCGAGGTGGCGGTCGAGAAGCGCCTTGACGTCCGGCAGTCGCAACACCGTGCTCGACCGAGCGCCTGCGTCGGTGAGGACCTGGCCGAACTCGCGTTGCGTCTGACTGGTCTGCCACGCGTCGGCATCGGTCACGCGCGTCAACATCGTGATGCCGTCCTCCAACGCGCGCAGCCAGTCGTTCAGCGGGTGGTCACCGGTGAGCGCGTCGACGGTGCACTGCAACCGGTCGATGAACTCGGCGAGTTGGCCTGCCAGTTCGACGCGGTTGCTGCCGACGTCGTCCAATGGCAGCGTGGACCCGATCCAGGCGTGCGCATCGTCGGACATGGCGACACCGGCTAGCACCCGATCGATGCCGAAACGCCATGTGTTGTGAACGAAGTCGACACCGTATGGCTGACGGTGCTCCTGGTCGAACCCCCAGCGGACGTTCGCCTGACGGACCCAGCGGGTGACGTCCTCGAGGTTGTCGTCGGTGAAACCGAAGCGGGCGCGCACCGGGGCAGACTGCGCGAGGTTGAGCACCTCACTGGCGGTCACCCTGCTGCCGGCCAGGGTCAGCAGTTGCGAAGCCACGCCCAACAACGGATTGGTCTGCACGAGTGAGCGATCCGCGAGTCGCATCCGCAGCCGGTGCGCCGGATGCGCGCCACGAAGCACGTCGCCGAGCCCGAAGTCGGCGTTGATCAGCGGAGCATACGTCTCGATGTCGGGGCACATGACCAGGATGTCGCGTGGCTCCAGTGTCGGGTCGTCGACGAGCAGGCCCAGCAGCACCTCCCGCAGTACGTCAACCTGTCGGGCTTCGCCGTGACAGGCGTGAACCTGGACGGACCGATCACCCTTGGCAAGCGTCCGGCCCTGTGGCCGACCAACATTCGCGGCGATGTCGGACTGCAGCCAGCCGAGCAGCGTATCGGCGTGTTCGCGACCACCGAGATACTCGTCGGTGCGCAGATTCGTCGGCAGGATGATCTGCAGCTCGCGGAGATCCCTGCCGAGGGTGGCGAGCAGCGGATGGTGAACGGCCCGGTGGCTGGTGTCGTCGCGGCGCGCGATGGGCCCGCGCACACCCCTCAGCGCGCACCACAGCTCGTCGCTGGGGTGCGGCAGCCATAGGTGCACGTCGTGGTGGGTGGACAGCGCCTCGATCAATTCGATCTCCGTGATCGGCAACCGGGTGTGGCCGAACAGGGACAGGCGCGGCGGCAGATCGATCGGTGATTCCCGAAGGCGGGCAAGGGTTTTCTGATGCCGGACGTGCGGCGGATCGGCGGCTACGCGATCGACGAGTGCCTGCCAGAGCGGAGGTTGCCAGTCGAGGTCGCCGTCGAGGTCGGCGTTGCCGTCGAGCCAGTCGGCCAGCAGCTGGGGCCGTTGCCTGGCGTAGGACGCCAAGAGGGCGGCGAGTCGGCGTGCGACGGCATAGCGCCTGCCTTGGCGCAGCTCCCTCTCCTCGCCGACCGCGAAGTGACCGAGGTGGGTGGCCAGCGTGCGGCACCACGGCTGGGTCAGGTTCTCGTCGATGACCTCGAGCAGCGGCCAGACCATGGCGTCCGGTGCCCACGGGTCGTCATCGTTGGTTCCGGTGATCTCGGCGATCAGCGAATGGGGGTTCCTGAACTCGATGCCGGCGCACACCCCGTCCGCCCCAGAGCCGCGGCCAAGGACGTGCGACAGGCGCTGACTCAGCCACCGCTCGGTTCCGCGGGCGGGTACGAGGACCAACTCCATGGCGAACGGGTCCTCGAGCGGTTGGGAGAGCAGGGCGCCGAGTCCGTCTGCCAACAGATCGGTGCGATCGGCGCGGTGAAGGTGAAGCGGCATCGACGCAACCATAGGACGTGCTCCCGACAGGGGGTCGAGGAATGGGGTCGGCTTTGTTCGACGGGGCGCCGCGGTGTCACAGCCGTGTGTCATGGTGAGGGTGAACAGAGGGGGACGAAGATGCCAGCAGAGACCACTGAGCCCAAGCTGACCACGCGTTTCGACGAGGCCCTGCAGTACGCCTCCGAGCTCCATCGCACGCAGACCCGCAAGGGCGGTGACATTCCGTACCTCGGTCACCTGTTGTCGGTGGCGAGCCTGGTGATCGAGGGCGGCGGCACCGAGACCCAGGCCATCGCCGGGCTGCTGCACGACGCGGTCGAAGATCAGGGCGGCCCGCCGGTGCTCGCCGAGATCCGCGAGAAGTTCGGCGACGACGTCGCGACCATCGTCGACGAGTGCAGTGACACCGACCAGGTGCCGAAGCCGCCGTGGGAGGCACGCAAGAAGACCTACATCGACCACCTCGGCTACGTGTCCGAGGCCACCATCCTGGTGTCGCTCTGCGACAAGGTCGACAATGCCCGCGCCATCCTGCGCGACTACCGCATCCACGGTTCCGACCTCTGGACGCGATTCAATGTGAAGGACCCGCAGAAGCACCTCTGGTACTACAGGTCGCTGCTGGCCGTCTTCAAGGCCAAGAACACCACCTGGCTGGTCGACGAGCTCGATCGAGTGCTGGGGGAGTTGGAGAATCTCGTCACCGCGGCGACCAACGAATAGGGTTGTCGGCGATGGCCGACGAACAGCTCAGAGACCATGTCCTGCAACGAGCCGATCACGACGACAAGCTGAGCGAACAGGCGCGGCTGGTCGTACTCGCCGCCTGGCGAAACCTGCCCGCCGGCGACCCGCTGACCGTTGCGATGAGCCGGCTCGACGCAGAGGTCCAGACACTCGCTCGGCAGCAGGCCGCGGCGTCGACCGCACCCGACGTCGACGAAGTCGAACAGGCCTGTGCCGCACTGCGTTCAGCCGCCAGCGCGCAGGCCGAGGCGGAACACGCCGCGGATGCGCTCTCCGCCGACCGCGTCCAGTTCCTCGAGACCAGCTTGGAGTTCCACGACCGGCACGGCACGCAGCCTTGCCCGGTGTGCGCCAAGGGCACCCTGGACGACGAGTGGGTTGCGCAGGCGCGCGCCGTACTGGCCGCGGAGCAGGACGCCGCCAGTGCCTTGCGGGTGGCCAGGTCTGGGGCGCATCGAGCCCGCCAAGCACTGACCGCACTCGTCCGCATGGTTGACGCGCCGCCCGCCGAGGATGCCGGGCTGACGGCGATCGCGGCGGCGCGCGTTGCCTACCAGTCGTTTTCGGCACTGCCAGTCGACGACGACACCGCCCTTGCCGATCGCGTCGCACGGGAACTGCCCGAGCTCCGCACGGCATACGACGCGCTTCGGGAGGCGGCGGCACCCAAGCTCGAGTTCGCCCACGAAGCGCAGAAGTGGTTGCAGGCGCTCGCGTCGACCCCTGAACGCTGAGTCACACCTGTCACGAGTCTGGGGGCATGGGTGTAAATGCCCGCCTACGAGCGACTTTCGCCACTTAGTGGGGACCGCCGGGACGCAAAAGTCGCTCAGAGACGGGCAACTCGACAGGCACCCCCGGGGAGGTCTAGCTGCTGGCGAACTCGGCAGGCAGCCCGTCGATGCCCGCCTGGATCGCCGCGATGGCATCCTTGCGGGCCTTCAGCTTGCTGGCCCGGTGAGCCTTGACGTCCAACCCGGCGGCGGCTTCGGAAGCGACGTCGTGAGCCCGCGCCAAAACGTTTCCGTCCTCGGCGATCTCGTCGAGCCAGCCGGCTGACACTGCCTCGGCCCCGGTGAACACGGCCGCCATGGAAACGGCCCGCGAGAACGCGGCGCGCGTCAACCGCGCCCGCATGATCTCGATCGCCGAGATCGGCAGGACCATGCCGATCGCGACCTCATTGGCCTGGCAGCGCGCACTCGGTGAACCCACCCGGTGATCGCCGCTGAGCATCAGGAACGAGCCCATCGCGATCGCCGGACCCGTCGCCGCGATGATCACCGGGACCGGGAAGCTCAGCAGCCTGATCGACAGCTCGAAGCCGCCGGACAGCATGCCGAGCGCTGCCGCGGCGTTGCCGGAGTTGAAGACGCTGAGGTCGAACCCGGCGCTGAAGACCCGCGAGTTGCCCGCCAGCACGACGGCCTTCAGCTTGCCGTCGGCCGCGCCCTTCTCCGCGAGGTCCAGCGCCTGGTTGAGGTTCTGCTGCATGGCAGGCGAGAGCACGTTCACCTTGCCGTCGTCGAGCGTGATCGTGGCGACGGACTCGGTCAGCTCATAGGCAACGGTGCTTGTCATCGGCTCTCCCTTGGATGCAGGTGGACGAGCCGATCGTAACTAGCCCTTGTTCGCGGAATGACGGCCAGCCGCCCCGTCTTGGATCCACGGGAAGTCGAGTTCGGTGGTCTGGTCCATCTGTCTGGTCCGCCAACGATCCTGGGTCTCCTCCACCGCTTTGTTCATTCGGTCGATCTCGGCGCGGAACACGTCGGGCCGGGATTCCTTGGACGCGTAGTGGAAGTACGTCAGCACGCTCCGCAGCAGCTCCAGTTTCTGCTTCTCCCGTTTGGCCAGATCGTGAGTGGTCATCAGGTCGATGCGCTGCACCGGCTGAAGGGTCGCCCAGTCCAGGCGGAACTTCGTCTCGAAGGTGTCCCGCTTGTTCCACCTGTTGGTCTTCGTCGTCTTGGCGCCGGGTCGCGGGCGGTCGGAGTACGTCAGCGCGCCGTCGAACCTGGACCGAATCGAGCCGCCGAGTTCCTCACGGCTGATCGCCGAATCCCACACCGTCCGCCATTCCTGCCCCGGAGCCAAGTATGGGAGTTCGCTGGGAAGGTCGAGTTCGGCTATTTCGGGTTTGCCATCTAACTGGGAGTCCTCGTACGCAGCAACCGTCGGATGGTTGACGAAGTCGAATCGGATGTCATGAGCGGCGGTCTGCCCGAAGTTCCGCACCACCAGCTCGATGACGTGCCAGTCCGTCGGGTGTGGCTCCATGAACATCGTCACCTGGGGACGCACCTGCTCGCTCTTGAGCTGGCGGTTCCTCTTGAGCTGGCGGTTGGCCCATACGAGCGCGACGAGGCCGAGGACGAGAGCCACCCACGCCGCGATCGCCAACCAGCCGCCGGATCCGAGGTCCCTCAAGTCGCCCAGCCGATCGTTGATCCAGTCCACCCAGGCCCTCATCTGCTCGATTCGCGTGTGCTCAGGACAATGGCGCTTCGCCAACGGCCTCGTGAACGCACGTTTCGGCAGTTGCTAGCGACCGGCTATACGGTACCGCGCGCGGTATGGGGGTGCCACCGCGCCGCCGACGGCTAGGAGGCGATGGCCTCGAGTTCCGTTGCTGGGACTGACACCGACGGCGTCGGGGCAACGACGAGCCGCTCCCCCCGCGCAATCCAGTCGTCGTCGGCCCACACGATGCGCGACGGTAGTCGCCGCCAGTACTCCGGATGGGCCTGCAGGTACGCCCCGACGCTGGCGTGCACACTGGCGTCGACGGGCGGTTTGCGCCAGGGCACGCCGTGCACGCTTCCCGCGAGTGCGTCGGCGTGGCCGGGGAGGGGCGTCGCGTACAGGGCATCGCTGCGCAGGCCTGCGCCAGCCGACAGCGCGCCGGCGAGGACCCAGTCGACGGCGATCCCGGTCAACGGGGTGCACGCGCCCGGCCCGCCCGCGATGTCGCAATGACCGCCGCGGAACCACACCGCATCTACCCCGCCGGATGGCACCGGCACGATCTGTCGGTGCAGCGGTCCGCCGTCGATGGCGAGTGCGTGCCTCGCGGTGACGACGTTGGCGTGCGCGTCTGGGAGAAGGGCGGGCAGCCCCGCGGTTCGGACGGCGTCCCACGTGCCGAGAAACGCGACGGATACGGCCATGACGACGTCATCGTTGAGATCTTCGATCAACTGCCTGACGCGCCACCAGTCGCACGCCGTCCTCGGTGTGCGCGGCAGCGCGTACGCGCTCAGGGCGAAGTCGACGAGGTCGCTCGACGTCGAGGGAAGCACGCCGACGATGCCGAGCAGCCGTGTCAGCGCGTGGGCGCAGTAACCGCCGCGTCCGGCGCCGAACACGAAGAGGCGGTCACCCGGGTCCCAATGTCGAGAAACGAACTCGTAGGCCTCACCGACCGCGGCGCGCGCGCCGCGGAAGGCGTCGCGTTGCCGCCGGCTTACGGCGTCACGGTGATACCAGGTCACCTGGTCGTTGGATTGGTCGAGCAAACCGAACAATTCCGACGCACTGCCCACCCCGTCGGCGTCGAAACACAGCACGACATTCTTCACGATCCACCCCGCCCCCCGACGTGACTCAAACGGTCTTAAGTATGAGTCTGGCAACCAAACGCCGCGATGTCTAGCGAATCTGTCATCTCGGGAAGAAAGTGGCGACGGATCCTTGGGAGTGTGCATGTTTCGGCGACGGAATCAGTCGTCGCCTGAGGCTACTGCAAAGGCAGTTCGACGCCCGGGCTCGCGGGATCGGCCCGCAACAGGATCGAGTCCGGTTGGGTGCCCACCGGCACGTCGTACACCAGCGGAGTCTCCACCTGGCTACCCGGCGCGATGTCGGCGACGGTGCCGCCGAGGAAGGCGGTCGCCGTGTCGTCGAGGGGGAAGGTCTGCCCCGCGGCGCTCAGCTGCTGGAAGGTCGCCACGAAGCTGAGCGGCGAGGTACCGGTGTTGGCCACGTTGAGATGGACCACGTAGTAGATGCCGTCCGCGGTCGTCTCGACGGAGTCGCTGACGGTCGAGGTGATGGTGTCACCGGTCTCGGTGCTCGCGACCGAGAAGGTGTAGTCGCCGTCGCTGCCCTGGGCGCCAGTGGGTGGCGGCAACGGCGCCTCGGTCGCGGAGGACTGGGTGTCCGTCTCTGACGTAGTGGTCGCATTCGACGCCGTCGTTGACTCCGACGATGTGGCTTGCGACGCGGTCATCGTCGGTTCGCCTTTGCGAATCGCCACGAAGACGATCACCAGAACGATGGCCAACAAGATGGCCGCCGCGCCGCCGATGATTCCGATGACCAGCTTCTTGTTGGGTCCCTCACCGGATGGGCCGCCCGGCGGGCCAGGCGGTGGGGCGAACGACGCTGCCTCATAGGACTGTCCGGGCGGGGGAGCGTACGAGGGCCCGGCAGGCGGCGCATCCCACGACGGCGCCTCGTAGGACGGTGATTCGTAGGACGGCGCCTCGTGGGCGGTGGTCGGATGGGTGTCGTACGGCTGGCTCGGGGTGGGGGTATATGACCCGGCGAGCGGTTCCCGCCCGGGATCGGGGGCACGGTGGGCCCCTGCGTGTGGCTCCCCGCTCGAGGGGAATTCGTCGGCCGGTGGAGCAGGTGGTTCCGCTGCCGATGACTCGACCGGGGTGGGTGGTGCGACGGCAGGAGTACGGTGTTCGGTCCAACCGGTGCCATCCCAATATCTCAGGCCGGTCGGGTCTTCAGGATCCGGATACCAATCGGCCGGTGTAGTCATCGCACGGTCCTCCCCCAGGTATGCGCCCCGCAGGCGCGCGCACCAAAAATAGCGCAGGCCGTCAGCCAACGCGCCACTTCGGATCAGGCAAACCCCTGCGTCAGCCACCCATCGTCGTGCGCCACTGGTCCAGATTGCTCGCCCGGTACACGTAATTGGACCGGCGCACCTCCGACAGCGAGGCGCTCGGCTCAGCCGAGTACCAATGCCCAGGAAACACCGTCGGATCCCCCGGCAACGTTGCGAGCGCCTGCAGGCTGCGGAACATGTCGTCGACGTTGCCGCCGGGGAAGTCGGTGCGCCCGCACCCCTCCAGGAAGAGGGTGTCGCCGGCGACCAACCGGCCGTCGAGCAGGAAGCACTGACTGCCCGGCGTATGGCCGGGAGTGTGCAGCAGCTCGATCTCGACGTCGCCGACCGAGACCCTTTCGCCATGTTCGTGGGAGGTCAGCTCGCTGAGCGCAATCCCCGTAATGCGCGAAACCCAATCCGCCTCATGGGTATTGACATGGACCGGCACGCTGACCCGCTCCAGCAGCTCGGCAAGGCCCTTGAGCTCGAAGCCCATCATCGACCCGCCCACGTGGTCGGGATGGTGATGGCTGACCAGCACCCCGGACAGGTGCATGCCGTCGGATTCCAGGGCATCCAGCAGGTCGTTCGCCGCATACGCCGGGTCGACGACGACGCAGTCGCCGGTCTGGCGGTCACCGATCAGATAGGCGAAGTTGCGCATCTGCTGAGCTATCACGTCGTTCGCGGCGAAGTCGCGCCCCGACAGCAATTGCTTGAAGTACAGACGGTCCTGGTCGGTTGGGCTGGCCATTCTGCAACAGTAGGGCCCAGGACTCAACCTTCACCTAGCCCCCCGCCACGCTGCGGTTTGGTGAGGATAACGGCGGGAATGTACCCTCTTTAAGGCCCTGCGGCGCGACTGCAGGCGACTGCCCCCTTAGCTCAGTCGGTAGAGCGTTTCCATGGTAAGGAAAAGGTCAACGGTTCGATTCCGTTAGGGGGCTCGGTGGTTTCCCGGGGCGAGCGAAGCGACGGGAGAAGCCAGGGGTAGCAGGCGCCCGAACATGGCGGTGTAGCTCAGCTGGTTAGAGCGCACGACTCATAATCGTGAGGTCGGGGGATCGAGCCCCCCCACCGCTACAAGACGACAACGCAAGTGAACGAAGAAGGACGACTGACGTGGCCTCGAGTACAGACGTACGGCCCAAGATCACCTTGGCCTGTGAGGTGTGCAAGCACCGTAACTACATCACGAAGAAGAACCGGCGCAACGATCCCGACCGGCTGGAGCTCAAGAAGTTCTGCCCGAACTGTGGCGTTCACCGGGCCCACAAGGAATCGCGCTAACGGACAACCCCGCGAGCTTCGGCTCGGGGTTGACTGATGGGGGAACTGTCCGTGCCGCTGTCGTCCGACATCATCGGGATGCACTATCGCTACCCCGACTTCTACGAGGTCGGGCGCGAGAAGGTGCGCGAGTACGCCGTCGCCGTCAAGAACGACGATCCCGCGTATCACGACGAGGACGCCGCGGCAGTGCTCGGCCACGGGTCGCTGCCTGCACCGTTGACCTTCATGTCGGTCTTCGGCTACCAGGCGCAGACGGCCTTCTTCGCCTACGCCAACATCGGCATCACCGACGCGCAGATCGTCCAGGTCGACCAGGAGCTGAAGTTCCTGCGGCCCATCAAGGTGGGTGACCGGCTCTACTGCGACGTTTACGTGCATGCGTATCGGCAGGCGCACGGCACCGACATCATCGTCACCAAGAACATCATCAGTAACGACAAGGGCGAGGCCGTGCAAGAGACGTACACGACCCTGGCCGGTCGTTCAGACGACAGCGGAGAGGGCTTTTCAGATGGCGCTACGTGAGTTCAGTTCCGTGAAGGTCGGCGACGAGCTTCCGGAGCGCGTCATTCCGCTGACCCGAATGGACCTGGTCAACTACGCAGGTGTGTCC
>NZ_JAVROT010000365.1:0-6047 GCF_032162605.1 Mycobacterium sp.
AGTTCGCTGAACAGCGTGATCGATTGTCTACGGCACTGGCGACATGGCTGTCCGGGCCGATCGAGCACGTGGGATCTACGTCAGTGCGTGGCCTGGCATTCAAACCGGTCATCGACATGCTCGCGCCCGTCAGATCGCTGTCGAAAGCGCGCCGAGCGGTACCGATCCTTCAGGACGCCGGCTGGCCGCTTTGGCCGTCAGATCCGAACGGTTCCTGGCGGCTGTGGTTCCTGCGTCCGCGGCCAGATGCCCGCACCCACCACCAGTACCTCATCGAGCCCGGCGACCCGCACGCACGCGAGTTGCTCGTGTTTCGCGATCTGCTGCGCTCACACGCCCTCCTGCGTGAAGCGTACGAACTGCTGAAACACCAACTCGCCCAAACGTATCGAGATGACCGCGAGTCTTACACGGCGGCAAAGGGACACTTCGTGGGAACCGTGTTCAGCAGGCTGGGATTGAGCCGCGTCCTCGGCCGCAGAATGAGCCGGGGGCGGCGGATCGGTGACACCCTCGATGCCGAGCTGGCGGCTTGGACGTTGCGGACCCAGTCCGATTCGGTGCGGTAGTTCAGGAAGACCACGAACTCGCCGCCCACGACGAACGCCATGACCGGAGTCCGATAGTCCTTGCCGGTGCTACGGCCGCGGTGCTCGATGACGGCCATGTGGTGCAGACGAGCGGCCCACAGCCGCTGGATCGGATTGGTGACTCGCTTGTTGAAGTGTGCGATGTAGCGCATCATGTGCGGACCCAGCAGCGACGAGATCCGCTCTGCCGCAGCGGCGATCCGATTGGCGATGGTGTTCGACATCCGTGGCCGCTCCTCGGCCACCTCGACGTTCTGGGGGTCGTCGTTCTTGGTGTTTCAGTTGAGGCGATCGGTGGCCGCGGCACTGCGGCTGTGCAGTTGCACCGGCAGTCGCGGGTAGCCGTAGAGGTTGACCAGCCCGCGCCGTTGCGGGGGTTCGGTCAGGCGCAGATCCGGATACGCCTCGAAGAGTGCGCGCAGCGCGGTGGCACCTTCGATTCGGGCGAGGGCCGCGCGTGCACACCGGAGGCGAACGCCAGATGGTCGCGCATTGGCCCGGGTGATGTCGAAGTCGTGGGGGTCGGTGAACACGTGCGGGTCGCGATTGGCGCCGCCGAGAAGCAGCGCAACCATCTCGCCGGCCCGAAGGTGCTGCCCGGCGATCTCGACGTCGCGATGTGGGGTACGGGCGGTCATCTGTACCGGGCTTTCGATACGCAGGATCTCCTCGACGGCGGCGGGCCAGAGGTCGGGATCCTCGCGTAGGCGTGCCAGCTGTTCGGGGTGAGCCAACAGCTGGACGATGCCGTTGCCGATGAGGTTCACGGTGGTCTCGAAGCCCGCCCCGATGAGTAGCGCAGCGTCGCGGAGCTCCAAACCCGACTCACCCTGTCGTTCATCGTCACCCCGCACACCGGGATCAACCTCGCCACGCTGGATGACACCAGGGCCTACGTGCGCCAATATCTCCTGCCGATGATCACCGCGTCCTGCTGACCCGCGCCGCTCATACGAGAGGTGCCGCTAGCTGGCGGTGGGAACCACCAACACCGAGGTTCGCAGCACCCCCACGGTCACCCGCTGTCCCGGCGTGAAGTCCCTGGCCTGTGCACTGCTCAACTGCGCGCTGACGACGGCACCGTCCGACAGCTCGGCGTACACCCGCGAGATCGGGCCGAGGAACGCCACTGACTTGATCGTGGCTCTACCCGCGTCATCGGCGGCGATAGTCACCGACTCCGGGCGCACCAGCGCGGTGCCCGCCCCCGATGCGATGGAACCGTTCAGTGTCGGCAGTTCCGAACCGAGGATGTGCGCGTTGCCGGACGAAACCGATGCCGGCACTTGGTTGTTCAGGCCGACGAACTCGGCCACGAACGGCGTGGCCGGGTTCGCATACACGTCGGCGGGCGCGGCGAGCTGCTCCAGGCGGCCCTTGCTCATCACCCCGACCCGGTCGGCGACCGCCAGGGCCTCCTCCTGGTCGTGGGTGACGAACAGCGTCGTCGTTCCGACTTCGAGCTGCACCCGGCGGATCTCGTCGCGCAGCTGTGTGCGAACCTTCGCGTCGAGTGCGGACAGCGGTTCATCGAGCAGCAGGACCCGCGGCTGGATCGCCAGCGCACGGGCCAGGGCCACCCGCTGCTGCTGGCCACCCGACAGCTCGGAGGCGTACTTGTGGGCATGCTCGGAAAGTCCGACGAGGTCGAGCATCTCCGCCGCCCGGCCTGCGCGGTCCCCCTTGCCCCGGCCGCGCATCTTCAGGCCGAACTCGACGTTCTCCAGCGACGTCAAGTGGGGAAACAGGCTGTAGGCCTGGAACACCATCCCCATGTCGCGCTTGTTGGCCGGCACGGCGGTGAGGTCACGCCCATCGACGGTCACGCTGCCCGAGGTCGCCTGGTCGAGACCGGCCAGGATCCGCAACGCGGTGGTCTTGCCACACCCGGACGGACCGAGCAGGGCGACGAACTCGCCCGGCTCGATCCGCAGGTTCAGGCCGTCGAGCGCCTTGACCGTGCCGTAGGTCCGGGTGAGATCGGTCAGCTCGACACTGACCCCCGTGGTCGATGTCGCAACAGTGCTCATGCGTGACGCCTCCGTCGGGTCAAGAGTGAAAGGGCAAGCAGCAGAACGAATCCGAACAGCAGCGTGGCCAGCGACGCTGCCACGGACGTCGGCCCGTCGGTCTTGCCGAGCGCGACGATCTGAACCGGAAGCGTCTGAAACCCGGACAGCGAGGCGACGGTGTACTCACCGAGCACGACGGCGACGGAGATGAACGCTGCCGACAGGATGCCCGAGGCGATGTTGGGCACCACGACGCGCGCGATCGTCGTCGGCCACCCGGCGCCGAGCGACCGCGCCGCCTCCGAGATGGTCCCGAGGTCGATCGCGGACAGCGCCGCGTCGATCGACCGGTAGGCGAACGGCAACACCAGCACGACGTAGACGAACGTCAGCGTCAGCGCGGATTCCCCAAGCAGATAGGTCACCCACAGGTAGACGTTCTTGAGTCCGACCACGACCACCAGAGCAGGAATGGTGAGCGGCAGCAGGCACAGGAATTCGACCGCACCCTTGGCCCACGGAGTGCGCAGCCGCACCCAGATCATCGTGGGCACCAACAGGATCAGCATCGCCACCACGGTCAGCGCCGCGAGCAGTAGCGAGGTCACGATCGACTGATAGAGCGCGTCGTCGGTGACGAGGTTCGTCCACGCCTGCATCGTCCGACCGCCCTTGAGCAGATTGCGGGTGGAGAAGTCCGCCATCGCGTACAGCGGGAACAGGAAGAACAGGCCGAACACCACCCAGAGCGCACCCTTGATCACGCGCTGCCTCATCGCAGCCACCTCGCCGTCCGACGGATGAGCACGCTGTACGCGGCCATCACCAACGCCACGACGACGATCATCTCGAGCGCCAGGGCGTACGCGAAGCCGGCCTGGCCCAGCACCACTTCGCTGGTCAGGGCGGCGCGGATCATCAGCGGCACGATCGGGCTGCCTTGGCTGACCAGAGCGGCGGCGGTGGCGTAGGCCGCAAACGCGTTGGCGAACAACAGAAGTGCCGAGCCGAGGAAGGCGGGCGTCAGCAGCGGGACGGCGACTTGACGCCAGTACTGCCACGTCGACGCGCCGAGGCTGACTGCGGCCTCGCGCCATTGCTCTCGCAGGCCCTCGAGCGCGGGCAGAAAGACGATCACCATCAGCGGAATCTGAAAGTACGTGTACACCAGGATCAGCCCCGGCAGCCCGTACAGCCAACCCGAACCGGCCAGATTCCAGCCGAGATGCTCCTGCGCCCACAGCGTCAGCACTCCGTTGAGGCCTATCGTCGCAAGGAACGCGAAAGCCAATGCGACGCCCCCGAACTGGGCCAGGACGCTGCACAGTGAAAGCACCGAACGCCGGATCAACGACGTCGCCGGCCTCGTCACGATCAGCCAGGCCAGCAATGCGCCGAACGCGGCGCCGAGGAGCGCGGTGCTACCCGACAGCAGCACACTCCTGCCGAGGGCGGTCAGCGCCGTCTCGGAGAACAGAGCGCCGAGGCGCGCCGACGAGAACCGGCCGTCCTCGACCAGAGCGCTGACGACCACCGTGATGGTCGGCACGATGAGGAAGATCGCGACGACCGCGAAGAACGGCAGCAGCGGCAGGGATTCGCGGAGTCGGCGCAACGGGATCAGCCGATCGCCTTCGCCCAGTTGGCCTCCAGGTACTTCTTGGCCGCATTGTTCTGCTGCTCGGTGACGTAGGTGGCCGCACCGTCGACGGGTGGCAACAGCCGGTAGGCGGCCAGGTCGATGGTGCCGTTGACCACCATGGTGTCGGCGCGCACCGGCCGTGCGCTGCCCTGCAGATACAGGTTCTGCCCCTCGTCGCCGAACAGGAACTCCTGCCACAGGCGGGCTGCAGCGGGGTGCGGGGCGTCCTTGTTGATGGCCTGGTAGTAGTAACCGGCGACGGCCGCGTTCGGCGGGATGAACACCTTCCACGACGGCAGCTTCTTGGTTTCGGCGACGTTCAGGTAGTCCCAGTCGACGACCACCGGCGTCTGGCCCGACTCGATGGTGGCGGGCGTCGGGTCGACCGGCAGGAAATTGCCTGCCTCCTTGAGCTTCTGGAAGAACGTGACCCCTGGCGCAATGTCGTCGGGCGAACCACCCTGGCTGACCGCCACCATCATGACGCCCGAGAACGCGGCGCCTGCCTGTGTCGGGTCACCGTTGAGCGCGACCTTGCCCTTGAACTCCGGCGCCAGGAGGTCGTTGACGCCCTTGACCTCGGGCACCTTCGCGGAGTCGTAACCGATCGACATGTAGCCGCCGTAGTCGTTGACCCACGCACCGTCGGGATCCTTCATGGCATCGGAGATCTCGTCGAACTTCGCGACCTTGTACGGCGCGAACAGCGCGGTGTTGGCCAGCGCGACCGACTGTCCGAGATCGAAGACGTCGGGCGCGGTGGACTTGCCCTTCTGCTGGGTCGCGGCGTTGATCTCGTCCTGGCTGGCCGCGTCGGGTTGCGCCGAGTTGACCTTGATGCCGTACTTGTCGCCGAACGCCTTGATGACGGCGCCGTAGTTGGCCCAGTCGGGCGGCAACGCGATGACGTTGAGCTGGCCCTCCTTCTTGGCGGCGTCGATCAGGCCCGACAGGTTGTCCCCACCGAAATCGGCGGCCGACTTCGCCTCGGACGCACTCACACCCGTGGAGGTCTTCTCCCCGTTCTCCTTCGCCTGGGGCGGTGCGCATGCGGCGAGGCCGCCCACGAGGACGAGGGCCAAGGCGCCGGCGACCACGGCGAGCCGTGAATCAGCGGAAGCGGTGAGCCGTGTTTTCTTCATTGGCGAACCTTCTTATGGACGGGAGGCGCGACGGTGACGCCGAAGTGTCTGCGCCTGGTCGCGACGGTGAACGAACAACTCGTTGGGGACCTTACCGGGGGGCTCACAGGTCGGCAGGCGTTCAGGGCGACGCACCCAGTTCTGCGACGCGTGCCACGAATTCGGCGACCTGCCGCGCATCTGCGCAGGTGGCCACCTAGCATCAGGGGGTGGCTGAGAGCGAGGCCTCGAGGGAAGCCAGACTGGACGATACTGTCGACAACCCAGTCGACACGGATCAGCTGGCCGTTCGGCAACCCGTCGACGACGGGGCACCCGAGGCGAACGGCGAGTTCGGGTACCTTTTCGACGAGCCCGAATACATCGATCCGGTGGCCGAGTTCGATGACCAATCCGAGGTCGCCTTCGAGAGAGAGGACGAACCCGCCGCCGAATGGGTCGCGCCGCCGCCGCTGGATCCAACGGAGCATCCGTTCGACGCCTTCAACGCGGGTACCTGGAACTTCAAGCCCGCCACCGTGCCCTGGTACCGCACCCGCTCGGCCATCGTCGCGCTCGTCGCAGCGTCGCTCGCCGTGGTCGCACTAGTCGTTTCGGTCGTACTTCTCGCCTTCCGCGGATCCTCCGGCGACGAGAAGGTTCCCGCTCCGACCGAGACGAC
>NZ_JAVROT010000366.1:0-10250 GCF_032162605.1 Mycobacterium sp.
AAGCCGCCGTTGTCGAGCTGACCGATCGAAACCCGCGATCCCACTGCCGAATCCGAGACGTCCGTCTTCTCCTGGCGGCCGACCATGCGCAGTGCGGAGTGGAAGCAGGCGGCGTAGCCGATGGCGAACAACTGCTCCGGGTTGGTTCCGACGCCGCTACCACCCATATCCTTCGGGATGGCCAGCTGTAGGTCCAGCCGACCGTCGGCGCTGCGGGCGTGTCCATCGCGTCCGTCGCCGGTGGTCAACGCCTCGGCGGTGTAGAGGGCCTTCATGTGGTTTCCCTTTCTTCGGCGGGTCGGAGCGATTCGACCCGGGTTGTTCAAGATGCATTGAGCGCATCGCTCAATTGCCGGACCGCGTCACGCAGTACGGCGGCATCTGCTTCGGTCATCCCGGTCGCGGTGAAGAGCTGCTCCGGTATGCACTGGGCGCGACGTTCCAGTTCGCGTCCGGCGTCGGTGAGGGTCACGTCGACCAGACGTTCATCGGTGGTTGAGCGCTCCCGCCGCACGAAACCGTTGGCCTCCAACCTCTTCAATAGGGGGGAGAGGGTTCCGGAGTCGAGGTGCAGGCGCTCGCCGAGCCTGCCGACCGTGAGACGTCCCTGCTCCCACAGCACCAAGAGCACCAGGTACTGCGGATAGGTGAGGTTCATCTCGGTGAGGACCGGCCGGTAGGCCGCGGTCATCGCCCGCGACGCCGAGTACAGAGCGAAGCAGAGGTGCCGATCGAGGCTCAGTGCGGCCATGCCGAAACTGTAGGACCACAATTCAATTGTGCACAATGGACTATTCATAGACCCCCTCGAGGTACCACTGCCGCTGCCGGTAGCACAGCAGCATCGCCCGGTCGACAACGTCACCTCCTCCATCTGGACGGCCACCCGGCTCCTCGAGCAGCACCTGTACTCGAGCCGTCCGCCCGGCCTTGGCCGCCCTCATTTCCCGAGTCGCTTCGCTCCTGCCCTCCGTTCCCTCCGTGTCCCACCATCTTTCGTCGACGGGCCACGGTCCTGCCCACCAGCTCAGCCTGCCCGACCTGCCGTCTCCGGTGAGACGCACCGGGTCCGCGGAGAACAGCCCCCGACCGGTCACCCGCACCGGGTTGCCCTCGGCGTCGAGCAGTTCGACCGGGTCGTCGAGCAGCACGGTCGGTGACGGTTCGGGGAGTTGCCCTGGCCACGGCTGACCGGGATCGGCCCTTGGCACCGGCTCGTCTCCCAATGGCGTGAAGGTGATGCGTTCGGCGGGCCCGCGGCCGCCACTGAGCACCGGTACCTGTACCGACTCCGGGCCGAGCAGGCCTTGCACCCGCACCAGGGCCCGACGGGCACGCAGGCGGTCGTCGTCGCCGGAGGAGCCCCACAACGGCAACTGCAGCGCCGCGGCCGACACCACCTCCACCGGATGCAGACGCAGCGTGACGATCGGGGCGGAGGGCCGGTCGTCCGGATTGCGCCGGTTCAGCCAACCGTCGAGCTGCCAGCGCACCCGGTCGGCCGTGGCATCCTCGGTCAGCGGTTCCGCGCACCGCCAGACCCGCTGCATCTCTTCACCATTGGCAGTGACCGCATGGATCGCCAGCCGAGTGCAGCCGACACCCCTCGACTCCAGGCTGCGGTGCAGCTCACTGGCGAGCGACCGTCCGGCGAAGGCGGCGGCGTCCACTCTGTCGACGGGCGGATCGCAGTCCATGACGGCGTCGAGATCCGGCGCCGGCTCCCGGCCCGACGGCCCGCGGGTCGGCTCACCTCGAGCGAACCGGTGAGCGGTGATCGCATCGGCGCCGAACCGCGATGCCACATCGGTACGCAACAATGCAGCGAACTGACCAATGCTACGAATTCCCATGCGCCACAACAGATCCGCTAGATCTTCGCGGCCAGGAGCCGCCAGGCTGGGTTCGGTGGCCAGTTGCCGGATCGACAGCGCGGCCAGGAAGGACGCATCCCCACCGGGCTCGACGATGCAGCCGGCGCGAGCCGCGAACACCGCGGTGGACATTTGGTCGGCAATGCCGACCTGACACTCTGCCCCAGCCGCGGCGACCGCGTCGACGAGCCGTTCCGAAGCAGACCGCTCCGACCCGAAGTAACGGGACGCCCCGCGGACCGACAACACCAGCAGGCCCGGCCGCAGTACCTCCGCACGAGGAACGACCTCGTCCACCGCCGTCGTCACGCCTTCGAAGTGGCGGGCGTCGCGGCCAGGGTCGGCGGTTACGACGTGGACGTGCGGACAGCGCGCCTGCGCCTCTCTGCGACGCAACCCCCGCCGCACTCCCGCCGCACGGGCCGACGCCGAGCAGGCGACGACGCGATTGGCCAGCGTGACGATCACGGGGTCGGTTGCCGGCAGACCCGCCGCAGCGGCCGCCGCCACCGCTGGCCAGTCCATGCACCAGATGGCCAGCACCCGGCCGGGCACGTCATCCGCCCACTACGCGAGCGTGGCCGCTTGCCCGACCCGTGGCCCTGGTCGCCAGCCGCACCCGACTGATCCGCCCACATCCGGGCGTAGGCGCACCGGCACCGGCCCCCGTCACCTCGTAGCCACAGACCCTGGACTCCAGCCGGGCCGACGCACCGTGCCAGTCACCGTCGGTGATCAGGAGGGTGCAACCCCTTTGCCGGGCCCTTGCCGTCACGGCACGCGCCCGGGTCGGCGCCACCGATCTTCCGCCCAGCCCGAGCACCACCAGGTCCAGACCGTCCATCAGCACCGCGGCCACCTCGACCGGATCGGCGCCCGGATCGGGGATCACCGCGAGCCTGCTGAGGTCGGCGCCCATCTCGACGGCAGCAAGCAACCCCATGTCGGGCTGGCCCACGATCGCCGCGTGTCCGCCCGCCGCCGTCACCGCCGCCACCAATCTCAGCGGCAGGGACCGGGCACCCGACAACACCGCGACCGTGCCGCGAGGCAACGAGGCAGGCAGGAGATCGGCCAACGATTCCGGGATGGATAGCAAAGTTTCAGAGGCGGGAAGCGAGGTGGGCGAAGGCATGGATCCGCGCTGCGTCGAACCCACCGTGCCCGACGCTCTCCCGGACACTTCGGCCATCTTGCGCCGTAGGCGTTCTACCTGTTCAGCGCGATTTTGCGCCTGCTGAGTCACATTCATCACGACTGCCACGAGAACACCTTTCGCACCATCAGACTCGCCTCGTATTCGAAAGTATGTTCGATACGACGAGTAAACACTCACCCCCCGACACCGTCAAGCGAGCGCTTGCGCGAAGCGCAGACGGACGCGAGGTTCTACGCCTCCAGAGGAATGCCTGTGCGGCCATTCAGCCAGTACGTTAGAGTTCGAGCACCAGAACCCACTTCGGGATGGGGTTGGTGCACGTTTGCGACGCTCCGGGACGTGCGGAATCGCTTGGCGATTCGCCGAAGGTCATGCGTTGACAACTCGGGGATTAGTAAGGAACAAGCATCATGAGGTCAAATCGTCTGGCTCGCCGTGTCGCGGCCTACGCGGGAGGTGCTGCCATCGTCGCGATGGTCGGCCTGACCGCGGCGTGCGGTGGCGGTACGCAGAAGGCACCCGAAACGTCGACCACTACGACTACCACGGCGCCCTCGGCGTCGCCCACCGAGAAGTCGATCAACCCCACGGGCGGCAACCTGTTCACGCCACCTATCACGGCGCCTGCCGCGCCGACGGCAATTCCTGGCACCCACAACTGACATCACACGGTCTCGGGGACACTTCGCGAGACCGTCACACGACGACGCAATGCCGTCTCAGACGCTGACAGCAACCACGCCCAGGCGCGCGAGCTCCTGGGCGTGGTTGTTGTCCGTCGTCCTCGTTGGCGTACTGGCCCTCGCATCGGATCTGCGGAGCACTCCGAGTGCCGGAACACCAGGCTTCATCGAGGGTCCGTTCGCGTCGTTGTTGGCCTCCTCAACCGATCTGGGGCCGGCACGTGGTGACCACGTTCAGCTCACTGCGATGCTGCACGACCACACCCGCCCAGACGCGTTGATCAGCTGGGCCGGACAGCACGGTCTGGCCGTGCAGTGGCGCACCAGCGACGGCTGGGCGGTTCTCGAGGGCACCCCCGACCACGTGGCGGACGCCTTCGGCGTCGAGGTGCACGACTACCGCGGCCAACGCGGACAGGAGTTCTATGCGTCACCGCAGCAGCCGGAGGTGCCGGCGACGTTGCACGACCAGGTCACCCAGCTGGGCCGAATCCTCAGCTACACACCGCATCACGAATCCCGGCCGGACATCCTGCCGTTGGACGTGCCGGATCGCGGACTGACCCCCGCTGCTCTGCTAACCACGTACAACGCGGCGGGCCTGGCGCGGGACGGCTTCACCGGGAAGGGCACCACGATCGTGATCTTCGCGTTCAACGGCTTCGCCCAGTCCGACCTCGACGCCTTCGCCACCATGAATGGGCTCCCCCAGTTCACCCCGAAGCTCGTCGGTGACCAGCTGGCCGAGCCGTACGGCGAGACGACGATGGATCTCGAAGTCGCCCATGCGATTGCGCCCGATGCGCAGAAGGTCGTCGTGAACGCTCGTCCGACCGTGGAGGGCGACGGCGCCTTCCAGAAGATCGGCAAGATGTTCGAGGACACCGATCGTCAGTTCCCCGGTGCGATATGGACCCTGTCGATCGGCTGGGGTTGCGACAAACTGCTCACCGCAGCGGATTTGGCGCCAGTTCGCGCCGCGCTGGCCACCGCCCACAGGCACGGCACCACGGCATTCAACGCCAGCGGCGACCTCGCCGGTCTCGAGTGCAAGGGCGGTGACGACTGGGACTCCCCACCGGGCCCGTCCGACGTCGGGCTGGATTCCATTGCGTCCCTTCCCGAGATGACCAGCGTCGGCGGCACCACGCTGTCCACCGACGCAGAAGGAAGATGGCTGGCAGAGCAGGCCTGGTTCGACGTCCCGCTCTCCCAGGGCACCGGCGGCGGGGTGTCGTCGCTCTTCGACATGCCGCCGTGGCAACGCGCCGCGTCCGATCAGATTCCCCGCGACCGAAATACGGGTAAGCGCCTGACCCCCGACATCTCCGCCGTCGCCGACCCGTTCACCGGCGTGAAGATCGTGCTCAACGGAGACACCGTGGTCGGGGGCGGAACCTCGCAGTCGGCCCCCATCTGGGCAGGCTTGGCTGCGGTGATGACCCAGTTCCTGAAGGCAGGCGGCGGCAGTGGAATCGGTGACATCAACCCCTTGCTGTACCGGATCGCCGAGGGCGCCCCACTGCCCGCCTTCCGCGACGTGACCCTCGGCGGGAACGCCGTCGACACCGCAGGACCGGGCTATGACCTGGTCAGCGGACTCGGCACCCCGGACGTCGACAACCTCGCCCGCAACCTGCTCACCCTGCAGAGGATCACCCAATGAGCACCGAGTCTGAACCAGACGACCCCACGCCCGGCATGGTCGAGTGCTCGGTGTGCCAAACCGACGTTCCCGAAGGTGAATTCTGCGGTCTGTGCGGAGACCACCTGACCGATCACCGCGCCAAAGGCCTCCGGTGGCTGCGGATCCGCGCCTACAGCGCATCGCCTGGCGAGCATCTACTGAGACCGAACATCGTGAGTTCGCTGTTCCCCCATCTGTCGCCCAGTTCGCGCCTGCCGTTCGTGCTGGGTTTGGGGCTGATCCTCGCCACCCTGATCGCCACCGCCCTGCTGCGCCTACCCGCCGCGCTGATCACCGTTGCCGCACTCGGACTTCCCTTGCTGTTCCTCATCTATCTGCAGGAGTCCGACGTCTTCGACGACGTGCCGACCTCGACCCTGGTGACCACGGCCGGTTTGGGCATCGCCCTCGGCGTGGGGTGGGTGCTCCTGACGGGGGCGGTCGTCGCGCAGGCCTACGACGTCGGATTGGGCATGGGCATCGCGGGCTCCCGGATCCTTCGCGACGGGCTCGGCGTGCCCATTGGCGGCCTGATTCTCATGCTCGTTCCCGCAGCGCTGGTGCGACTGGTGCGGCCCGGGGAACGCGAAGCCCTCGACGGCTTCGCCATCGGCGCGCTCGGCGCACTGATGTTCACGGCCGCAGCACAAATGACCCGCCTTGCTCCCCAGTTCGCGGGCGGCATGGTCGCCCGCGCCAGGCCGATGAACGGTTTGGTCGTCGAGGCGGGCATTCGCGGCGTGGCGGTGCCTCTGACCGCGGCGGCAGTCGGCGGTCTCATCGGCACCGCCCTGTGGTTCACCCGCCCTGCGAACAAGAAGCACCAGCACCGCAACTACGTCCGCATCGCCCTCACCCTCTTCGCCTTCGCGGTGCTCGTGATGTACGCCGTGCTCGGGCTCGTCGACGTCGCACGGTTGCCCCAAACCCTGCAGCTCGTACTGCATCTCGTGGTGGCGACGTCGGCGTTGCTCGCCCTGCGGGTCGGCCTGCACCTTGCGCTCTTGCACGAGGCGCACGACGAGATCCTCTCCGATGAGCCACTGCTGTGTCCGTACTGTGGTCACGTCGTGCCCGACATGGCCTTCTGCGTCGCCTGCGGCGCAGCCACCAGGGCCTCCTCCCGATCGTCGCGGCAGGCACGACGGGATGTCCGGCCCGTGCGCGTCGAGGCAGGCCCCGAGCCAGAGGCAGACGAGCCGTGACGACGCTCGTTCCCGGCTACTCGACGCACGCAGGCACGTACACCGCGCCGATCCTGCCCAAGACCTCGCACCGCCGACTGCTCGTCGTGTGGGTGGCCGCCATCGGTGTCGTCGCCGCAGGCCTCGTCGCCATGTCCGGCGCCATGGAGAAACCGGCGGCACGGTATGTGTGTCCGCCCGAATGCGGGCGGCCACCGATGGGCCAGCCCGTCACGGTCAACCCGCGCTTCACCGCGGCCGACGGGGCGTTCTCGGTCTCCTATCCAGCAGTCGGGTCGGCGTACAAGGTGACCACCGGCGACCGCGGCGTCGTCGCCGACCTGCTGGCAGGCGACGGCGGCACTATGCGGCTGTTCAGCGAACCCGCCGCGGGCCGCACGCCGAAGGACATCGCCAACGAGCTCGTCAAGCAGACCTTCCCCGACACCAAGACGGCCTACGAGATTCCCAACGCGATGGTCGGCTACCAGCCGGGGTACGGGTTGGTCGCCGACTGCTGGCCGCAAGGGTCCACCGCCAGCTACTCCCGGATGCGGGTGGTGGTCATGGTGGCCGTGAAGAACGACCTCGCGCTGGTCGCCGGGGCGGTCGGGCCCTACCACGCATTCGGCCCGGACTTCGGTTCCGGCAAGCCGTCGGCGGCGAACCTTCAACTCGCCCTGGACATGGGCAAGTACGTCAACAGCTTCAGCTGGCGCGGAGACCCGCTGCGCTGACCCCTCGTCGCGGCGAACGTGGGCTCCAGACTGATGTGAGCCGGGCTCGGCCACGCTCGCGTTCTCGATCGAGTCGACCATCGAGTCCGTGGTCACCGAGATCCTCGGCGAGTTCATCGAGAAGTCCGCCGACGAACAAGCGTGACTACTCCCACTCGATGGTGCCGGGCGGCTTGCTGGTGACGTCGAGCACCACGCGGTTCACCTCGGGCACCTCGTTGGTGATCCGGGTGGAGATCCGTTCCAGCACTTCGTACGGAACCCTGGTCCAGTCCGCGGTCATCGCATCCTCGCTGGAGACGGGCCGCAGCACGATCGGGTGACCGTAGGTGCGCCCATCGCCTTGAACCCCCACCGACCGGACGTCGGCGAGCAGCACTACGGGGCACTGCCAGATCTGGTTGTCCAGACCGGCGGCGGAGAGTTCCTCGCGGGCGATGGCATCGGCACGACGAAGAGTGTCCAACCGTGCAGCGGTGACCTCACCGACGATGCGTATACCAAGCCCCGGCCCCGGAAAGGGCTGGCGCGCAACGATTTCCTCGGGCAAGCCGAGTTCACGCCCGACCGCTCGGACCTCGTCCTTGAACAGCAGGCGCAGGGGTTCGACGAGCTTGAACTTCAAATCGTCGGGCAGTCCACCGACATTGTGATGGCTTTTGATGTTGGCCGCGCCGGTGCCGCCGCCGGACTCGACGACGTCGGGGTACAGCGTGCCCTGGACCAGGAAGTCGACCTCGGATCCGCTGTCGCCGCCCTCATCATCCACGATGGAGCGCACTGCGCCCTCGAACGCGCGGATGAACTCCCGCCCGATGATCTTGCGTTTGCCCTCGGGATTGGTAACCCCCGAGAGCGCCTCCAGGAAGCGCGCCTCGACGTCGACGGTGACGAGCTTGGCGCCAGTGGCGGCGACGAAGTCACGCTGCACCTGGCCGCGCTCCCCCGCACGCAACAGCCCATGATCGACGAAGACACACGTCAGCTGGTCGCCGATGGCCCGTTGCACCAGGGCCGCAGCCACCGCGGAGTCCACGCCACCCGACAACCCGCATAGGGCGCGTCCGTCGCCGATCTGCGCACGGACCTGGTCGACCAACGCGTCGGCGATGTTCGCGGCAGTCCAGGCCGAGTCGATACCGGCGAACTCGTGCAGGAACCGGCTCAACACCTGCTGGCCGTGCGGGGTGTGCATCACCTCGGGGTGGTACTGCACGCCCGCGAGCCTGCGCGCCCGGTTCTCGAATGCCGCCACCGGAGCGCCGGCGCTGGTGGCCACGACGTCGAACCCCTCGGGTGCCGCCGTCACCGCGTCGCCATGGCTCATCCACACCGGCTGACTCTCGGGGAGATTCGAATGAAGCTCTCCGCCAGAGACTTTCAGGTCGGTGCGGCCGTACTCGCTGGTGCCGGTGTGCGCGACGGTGCCTCCGAGCGCCTGTGCCATCGCCTGGAATCCGTAACAGATGCCGAAGACGGGGACGCCGAGATCGAAGAGGGCGGGGTCCAACTGCGGTGCGCCATCGGCGTAGACGCTGGCAGGGCCGCCGGACAGCACGATCGCCTGCGGATCTCGTGCCTTGATCTCGTCGACAGTCGCGGTGTGTGGGATCACCTCCGAGTACACCCGCGCCTCGCGGACGCGCCGCGCGATCAGCTGCGCATACTGCGCGCCGAAGTCGACCACCAACACGGGCCTCGGTGATGCGGTTTCCACTGGCCCAGTCTAGTGGTGACCACGTGACTGGCCCTGCGCGGCAGCGGACGCTTGAGTCGTGTCGGGGGTGCGATCAGCCCGCCGAGCTGACGGGCTCGATCGGCAATCGTCGCAGCGCCGCCGGCGCGTCAGCCGGAACCACTGGGTGCTCTGGCGCGATGGCCGCCAGGCGCCGATACGGCTCGCCCTGGACGGGCCGCTGGTCGACCTCGCCCTTGTTGGGCCACAGCGACGCCGCCCGTTCGGCCTGCGCGGTGATGCTCAGCGACGGGTTGACACCCATGTTCGCCGAAATCGCGGCACCGTCGACCACCGACAGCGTCGGATACCCGTGCACCCGGTGGTACGGGTCGATGACGCCATGCTCTGCGCTGTCGCCGATGGCCGCGCCACCAAGGAAGTGCGCGGTCAGCGGGATGTTGAACAGCTCGCCCCAGGTGCCGCCCGCGACGCCGTCGATCTTCTTCGCGATCCGTCGGGTGACCTCGTTGCCCGCCGGAATCCATGTCGGATTCGGTTCACCGTGGCCCTGCTTGCTTGTCATCCTGCGGAAGCCCAGCTTGCCGCGCCGGGTGTACGTGGTGATCGAGTTGTCGAGATGTTGCATGACCAGGGCGATCATCGTGCGCTCGCTCCACCGCCGGGGATTGAGCAGCCGCAGTGTGCCCTTCGGGTCGGCCTCGGCGCTCTTGAACAGCTGCTTCCAGCGCGGCACGTCGGTACCGCCCGGCCCGGTGCCGTCGGTCATCAACGTCTGCAGCAGCCCCATCGCGTTGGAGCCCTTGCCGTAGCGGACCGGCTCGATGTGGGTGTCGGGCGTGGGGTGGATCGACGACGTGATCGCCACACCGTGGGTGAGGTCGAGATCGGAGCCGACCTGCATCCGACCCGCCCCGACGATGGACTCCGAGTTGGTTCGGGTGAGGACGCCGAGCTTTTCGGACAGCTGCGGCAGCCTGCCCGTGTCTCGCATCTTGAACAGCAGCTGCTGAGTCCCCCACGTCCCCGCCGCGAGGATCACGTTCGAGGCGGTGTACGTCCGCTTCTTCTTGCGCAACCACCGCCCGGTGCGCGCCGTGTGAACGTCCCAGCCGCCGCCGGGCCTGGGCTGGAAGCTGGTCACGGTCGTCATCGGAAGGACTTCTGCACCAGCCGATTCCGCCAGTCCCAGATAATTCTTCAGAAGCGTGTTCTTGGCACCGTAGCGGC
>NZ_JAVROT010000367.1:0-8169 GCF_032162605.1 Mycobacterium sp.
CTGGTGGCTCAGGGTGTCGCGCCGAGGATTCCGGGAGCCCCGAGCCAACTGTCGTATGCGATCACCCAGGCAAGCCACACCGCGTTCATGACCGGTCTGCACACCACGATGATGGCGGCGGCGGCCGCCACCGCGGGCGTCGGCGCGGTACTCGCGCTGGTCGTCCGGCAGAGGGAAAACGCCGGCACCGTCGTCCCCACATTGCCGGGGCGGAAGCCGGATGCGTTATTGGCCGAACCCGCTGAGGCAGCCGGTTTCGTCGGTGCTCGCAGTTCCCGTCATGGGGAGGGGCAGTGATGAAGAAGCTACGAGTAGCGATCATCGGCGGCGGCATCGGTGGACTGTCCGCAGCTATCGCGCTTCATCAGATGGGCGCTCAGGTTCGGGTGTATGAGCAAGCGCGTCAGTTGGGCGAAGTCGGCGCAGGAGTCGCGCTTCACCGCAACAGTCAAACAGTCCTAGCTCGGCTCGGCCTCGGCCAGCAGGTCGGCCGACGTGGCGCGCGGTTGTCTGAGTTTCACCTCTTCACCAAGGACGGCATCGTTGTCTCACATGAAACGTACGACGCCGGGGCCGGACAGCTAGGGCTGCACCGGGCCGATCTGGTGGCGGTGCTCGCCGCCGCCTTGCCGGCCGGGTTCGTGCACACCGGATGTCGCTGCGTGCAATTCACTCAGGATGACGGGTCGGCGGTGGTGAGCTTCGACAACGGGGTGAGCGTGAGTGCTGATGTGGTGATTGCCGCCGATGGAATCCATTCCGGGCTTCAAGGCTACGTCGTGGAGCCCACCGACCCGGTGTTCTCCGGTGTCGTGGCCTATCGCGGCCTGATCCCGGCGCCCCGGCTGCCCGAGTGGCCCCAGGGCTTGGTGACGTGGGGCGGCGACGGCAAACACTTGATTGCCTACCCGGTGCGCGCCGGTGAGTTGATCAACTTCGTGGGATTCGTCCCTGCCGACGAGCAGATGCGCGAATCATGGTCTGCACCTGGCGATCCGGCAATTCTGGCCGCCACGTTCGCTGATTGGACCCCGCAGGCTCGCCGCCTGCTATCGCGAGTCGAGACCACGCTCAAATGGGGCCTGTATGACCGCGAGCCGCTCCCACGGTGGACGCACGGCCGGCTGACCCTGCTCGGCGATGCGGCCCATCCCATGTTGCCGCACATGGGCCAGGGCGCCAACCAGGCCATCGAGGACGCCCTGGCGTTGGCCATATTGCTACGCGGCGTTGCGGCCGCCGACGCCCCAGCAGCACTGATGCGTTATCAGATGCTGCGGCGCGATCACACCGCTCGAATCCAACAGAACGCGCGGGTGAACGGACTTCGTTTCGACTCCGCAAAGCCCTTGAGCCTCGACCATTCCTGGGTTCGGGACTATGACGTGGAGAAGGAAGCCCTCGCCGTTTCTTGATCCCGAGGAGGCGGCGACCTACGGGACCTGATCTGGTCCATTCCGGAAGTCATCAGCGCCATCTCGCGCGCCGTCGACCTCGCCTCCGGCGATCTCATTTACGGCGGAACTCCCGCCGGCGTAGGACCTATGCAGCCCGGTGACGTCGTCACCGGCGGCGTGGAGGAGCTCACTGAGTTCATATTTACCGTCGGTCCGCGCCGGACCTGAGGTCCGGCACGGATGTGACTGAAAGCTGAACACTACTGAAGTGGCGGCAATAGATGCGTCTCACCGGGGTCTAGTTGCATATCGAAGACTGTCAGCAGCGCGGCGGTGCCGGCATACATTCCGACAAGGGCCATCAGGTCGATGAGTTGGGGCACTCCAAGTAGAGCGACGGCAGCGTCATACGTTGCGGCGCTGACTGATCCCGCGGTAAATGCCTCACGGATCAATTCGACGACCGTGCCAAACGGCGGCTCCATGTCGGTCGTCGGCTGTCGAAGTTTGATGGCGTGGATGATCTGCTGCGGTACGCCGACACGTAGCGCTTCTGGCTCGTGCGCCGCCCACTCGAACGCGTTGTTGAATTCGCGGGCGGTGGCGAGGATGGATGCTTCGCGGACGGGTTCACTGAGTCCGGCGCCGGACCTCAGGTAACTGCCGAGTGGCTTGTACAGCTCAGCCAACCGTGGGCTGTGCAGCCATAGACCGGCGGGTCCGTGCAGCCCGCGCAGAGTCCCCGAGGTGTAGAAGTCAAAGGATTTCTGGCCTTGGGGGTCGAGGTCCTCGCGGCGGGGCAGTGGTATGCGACATCCCGATTCCGGGTCGATCTTGGCTGGACTCATCACGGTCTCCTGTCAATCAGTGTCCGGTCTGCAGGCTCGCTCAGAGCCGGAAGAGGTGTTGGGCGTTTCGGTAAGCGATCTTGTCCCGGTCGGCGGGGCTGATCGGGGCTTCGGCCAGAAACCGTGCATGTTGAACCGGGTCGCCGAAGGGGTAGTCGCTTGAGAACATGATGCGGTCGGCGCCGAACACCTGCAGGGCGCACAGCAGCGGCGGGGTGGTGGTGTAGCCGCAGATGGTGATGTGTACGTGTTCGCGGACAACCTGCGCGACCGATCGATTGTCGGGGTTCGCCCGGGCGAGGATGGAGTCCGCTCGCATCAGTGAGAACGGCAGGTTCTCGCCCATGTGTCCGACGACGATCTGCAGCTTGGGGTGTCGGTCGAAGACGCCGGTGGCCGCGAGTCGCAGTACGTGCAGACCGGTTTCGGCGTGCCAGCCCCAGGCTGCGGTGGACAGGGCTGCGCCGGTCGGTCCGGGTAGACCACCGAAGTACACGTCGGCGACCTGCTGCGGTGGGTAGGTGGGATGCAGATAGATCGGTACGTCGAGTTCCTCGACAGCCGCCAGTAGATCACCGAACTCGGGGTCGTCCACGAACCGCCCCTGGGTGTGCCCGTTGATGACCACGCCGCAGAACCCGAGCTCGGTGATCGTCCTCTTGGCTTCCACGATCGCGGCATCCGGATCCTGGGTGGGCAGCGTCGCCAATGCGTTGAACCGGGCAGGGTGCGCCGCAACAACTTCGGCGCAGCGGTCGTTGATCGCCCGACTGAGTTCGGCGGCGTGCTCGGCGGGGACCTGCTGTGTTCCCGGCGCCGCGACCGACAGGACCTGCATGTCGATGCCCGCGTCGTCCATCACCCGCAGCCGCTGCTCGCCAACTTCCACCAGTTTCGCGGTGAGCGCGTCGGGCGCGGTCGGGTTTGGCCGCACCTCGCTGATGAGGTCGGCGGGGAGCAGGTGTTCTTCTAGGGCGATCAGTGTCATGGCGATCCTTTCGTCGTTCGGGGCCCGGGTGGCTCACGCAGCGGTGTTCACGGCCAGTCTGGGTAGCAGTGTGTGCGCGTTGCCGTGCATTACCTGCGCGAATACTTCGGGCCGGTCCGAGAAGTAGGCGTCGACGTTCGTCGTGTACCAGCCGGCCATATCTGGACTGACGGCGGGGAAGTCGGTGCCGAACAGGATCTGCTCGGGCGGGACGAAGTTCTCCAGTGCGACGAGGTTCGTCTCGAAACCCGACAACGCCGTCTCGAAGTAGAAGGTGCGGAAGTCGGCGATGATCTCCTCAGGACTGAGCTCACAGCCGAGGTAATGGGAGAGCACCGCGACCCGCGCGGCGAGGAAGGGTGTGCTCCCGCCGGAATGCGAAAGGATGATCCGTGCGTTCGGATACTGTCGTTTCCGGCCGCTTGTGACGAGATCCGCTGCAGCCTTGTAGGTTTCGTTCGGTACCTCGCTTATGGGTGTGGGCAGAAACCGATTCGGCATCCGGTTGCGTCCCGGTGTCTGCTCGCCATGCAGGAATACCAGCGCATGGCGCCGATCGAGTTCGGCCCACAACGGCTCGAAGATGTCGTCGCCCAACGACCGTGCCTGTTCCCCGGTGCCGTAGACGTTCGTCAGGGTGATGCCGTCGGCGTCCAGCTCGTCGAGGGCATAGGTGAGTTCGTCGAGTGCGGCGTCGACGTCGGTAAGGGTGGGCAGATGCGCGAAGAACCCGAACCGGCCGGGATGGTCGTCGACTGTCTGGCGGGCGACGGTGTTGACCTCGCGGGCGAAGGCCCGACGGTCCTTGGCGGGCAGGTTGTGCTCGAGATCGCTCGGCAGAGACAGCACGGCGGTCTGAATCCCGAGACCGTCCATGAACTCCAGGCTGGTTTCCGGTGTCCAGCGTGGGGTGCCGCCGGGAAAGCGCCAACCGGAGTCCGCGATGAGGCCGCGTTGTACGAACTCAGCCAGCTTTCCGCTCGGGAAGATGTGATGGTGGAGGTCGACCCGTGCGGGCCCCGGACTGCTCATGGCCATGCCTCCAGTGAAGACCTCGTCGACTTCCTCACGCTGCGCACCATCGAGCTCGGTGTCGACACGGCCGGCGGGCTGGTCGGCGACCTCGGTCTCAACCCCGCCGTCGTCAGTCGCACATTGACCAAGCTCACCAAGGCCGGCTTGATCGGGCGGCGGATCGATCGCGACGACTCCCGCCGGTCGCGGGTCGACCTGACCAAGAAGGGTGCCCGCACCACTGCAGCAATCGCCGCCCGCATCCGACTAGTCCTCACTCAACGCCTCGAACACCTTGACCCCCAACGTGTTCAGGCCGTTCTGGAATGCCTCGAAACACTCTGACATCAGTAGCACAGGAGCGACGACGAGAGCGCTTCAGCGACACGTGCTGTCAGGCATTGAGCTGGTGGCTCATCGGTCGTTGGGATTGAGGGCGAGGAAGACGGCACCGGCGCCGGCGCCGGCGACGACCTGCGCCACCAGGTAGATCCACAGCGTCGGCCAGGCGAACATTCCCATCACGGCCGCGCCGAGCGTCACCGCCGGGTTGAAGGCGCCACCGGAGATCGCTCCGACTGCGACTGCGCCCGCCACCACGGTGAACCCGATCGCCAGGCCGTAAAACGAATTGTCCGGGTGATCCTTGCTGGTGGCGACGTTGAGCACCACATAGCACAGCGCGAACGTGAACAGCACCTCCACCACGAACGCGGCAAGCACGCTGGCGCCCGTCAGAGTCAGTGTCGCTGTCTTGGCGGCCTGGGCTGGGTCGATGACTGTTCGCACCAGCACCGCGGCGAGCAGACCGGCACCGAACTGCGCGAGCCAGTATCCGGCGGCATCCCGTAGCGTGATCCGGCGCCGCACCAGGGCCGCCAAGGTAACCGCAGGGTTGTAGTGTCCGCCAGAGAGGTGGCCGCCGGCGTAGACCATGACCATCAGGACGGCGCCGATCGCCAGGGGAGCAAGCGGGCTGCGGCTTCCGACGGCGGCGCCGACCGTGAATACCAGAAACAACGTTCCGATCGCCTCGACGACGTACTTGACTCGTGCCCGCGGGCCGCTATCGGCCTTCGTGTTCCCGTCGTCGGTGACGACGCCATTTGATGTTTGTGATGTGACCGTGTGCATGGCTTCCACTGTCCCGTCACCCGTGGCGGATGTCGTTCACGCTGGCACCCAACCCTTGTGGTGGCCAGCTGCAATGTTGGGCTGCCGACAGCTGCGACGGAACTGATCGTTTTAGCGAATGCCGACCACCCGGCTGTCCGGTGAGGGCCCGGGCGCCGGCTTGACCAGACCGGTGCCGGTGATCAGCGGGAGATCCAGCGCCGAAAGGAGTCCGGGTGCGGCGGCGAATACCGCCGGGATCGCGTTCACCATCCGGGATGCACCGGCCACGCGGGCTCCCAGATCGTGGTCGTGGTTCTCGGCCAGTTCCAGTTCGCATCGGATACTCGGCGATCCCTCGATCTCGACCCGATAGGCGCCACGGCCGGAGGCGCCGCCATAGCCGAGGTCCAGCGGAGCGATGGCAATGCTGGGCTGCGGCCACTGCGGCGCGATGTCGTCGCGCATGCGCGTGACGTGATCGACGACGAATGTCGGCTTGCCGTCGACGTATCCGGTGAGTGTCGAGCGCATCGCGGCGATCGTCCCGGCCGGTATGTGACCGGTCGGGGTGTCGAACCCTTCGTCAGTGGGGACGCGCTCGTTGTCCTCGGCGAGGTTGTCGATGCGGACACCGAGCCCGGCGGCCAACTGGTGCAGGACGGGTCCCCAGCCGTAGGTGAAGACGCCGGGCGCCGCGGCCAGGGCGGCGAACTCCGGGGGCTTGCCGAATCCCAGGATCTCGTAGACGGCCCCGTGATCGGGGTAGGTCGCGTAGTTGAACATCTCGGTAACGCGAACAGTGTCGATGTTGCGGGAGATTCCTGACAATGCCAGCGGCAGCACGTCGTTCGCGAAGCCGGTGTCGATGCCGGTCGTGAAGAACGAGCTGCCGCCGGCCAGTGCGGCGTCCCCCAGCGGACCGGTGAAGGCCACGTCGACGGCGTCGGGATAGACGAGCGGGACCACCGAGCAGGACACCACATTCTTGCCCGCCCGCAGGATCCGCACCATGTCGTCGAACGCCTCGTGCACGCGAAGGTTGCCCGCGGCTGCGTAGATCACCACATCGGCGTCGCCGTTGAGCAGATCGTCCGGATTGCGGCTGGCGAGTACACCCACCCGATCGACCCCGCACAATTCGCCGGCGTCGCGGCCATCCTTGGCCTCGCTGTGCACGACGAGGTCGACCAGTTCCAGCTCGGGGTGGTCGATCACCGCGCGCAGTGCGATGACACCCATGGACCCCGGTCCCCAGACACCCACCTTGATCGTCATCGTCCTCCTATTATTAGGATGCAGCTATCTAGTATTCGAAGGCATGGTAGGGAGGTGATCGTGGTCAAGTCAACGTCGAAATACCACCGACCCCCCGAGCGATGGACGTGGTTGAGGCACTGGCGGATTCGACCAACAGCCACACCTCGGCCGAACTGGCCAGGAAATGCGGCATCGCGACGTCGACGTGCTTGCCGAACTGGGGCGGGGCGGGCTCGTCGGCCTACTTGCGTCGCTACGACCAGATCGAGATCCACCTCGGCCGAACGGAAGGGCTCACGTTCGATGAGCTCGACGTGGCCCTGCGATCCACCCAAGATCGGTTGGCGCCAGGCGTGGCCTAAACGGGACCACCCGGCCGCGTTGCACGGGCCTTGGTTCCGTACTTGGACCGTCCGCGCTCGATCAAACCTGGTGCCATGAAGGCTTTTTCGGATCGACCAACTGCAGGTCGACAGGGCCGAGACCAAAGATGGCGATGACCGCGGGATCAGATTGGCTCGGTACGACGCCGTCGTAATGCGGGGTGCGGGCGGTGCGTTTGACATATCCGCCAGGCCCTACGGGCACCGCATCGTCCGGCTCGAAGTCATTGCCGCTGTTGACCCACCAGGTGCCGGACACAACGACGCAGACCCGATCGGTTGCATACGTATGAGGTGCGCTGAACCAACCGGGATTCCATCTCATCGCGACCAGGTAAGGCCCGGCCTTGTTGAGATCACCGTAGAGCGCGGCCATTTCGCCGCTCCGGGCAGGCAAATCGCCCCACGCCTCGAACGCAATCTTGTCGTACGGTAGGACGAACGTCTCGTTGGGATCGGGAGGATCGCGGTGCGTGCCGGTGAAGGAGTTGGTTGCGGGCCTGGTCCCCTTAGATCCGCAGCCGGCAATACCTGCCATCAGCAGTGTTCCAACGAGTAGGGAGCGTCTGTCAACGTCCATGGGGCCCGCCTTCCGGTAGTGGACTGCGACTCGTCAAAGAACCACGGCGTGCGTAGTGGCACTCCTTGGCGATTGGCACAATCCCCTTCGTGGGCCATGATTCCGCTCCAGCGAGCCCGTGTCGGCAATGCTGACGCCCAATCCGCGCCCCCTGCTAGCCGGGTCTTTCACCTGCGGCGGACGTGACCGACTCGCTGGGTTCGTCTGAGGTCGACGACCCCATAGCCGGCCGAGCCGCGTCACGCATGAACTCGACGAAGGCGCGACGCGTCGCGAGCGTATAGCGGTCGGCCTCGACCGACAGCTCGTACTGCTCGCGCTCCAACGGCACCTCGAGCGGGTCCAGGGCGTTCAAGGTCGGCAAGTCCTCGTGCAGTATCTGCATCTCGGTGGCTAGCGTCGCAGCCGGATCGAACGCCTGGTAACCCTCCGCCGTGCCGGAGACCAGGAAGATCCGGCACCCGGTTGGGCCTGCCGGACAATACGCCTCCATGACGACCCGCTTGCCGCCGGCGCCGTGATCGAGCAGGACGGTGGCGATGCCCGGTGCCACCGCGTGGTAGTCGAACGTCAAGTTCGCGACGTC
>NZ_JAVROT010000368.1:0-3575 GCF_032162605.1 Mycobacterium sp.
GTCAGGTGTTCGTCGGCCGGGTCGAGCGGGCCCGTGCAATCGGCATCTGGGGAGCCGTGATGGGCATTGCGATGGCACTCGGCCCGATGCTGGGCGGCGCACTGATCGAGCTCGGTGACTGGCGCGCGGTGTTCTGGATCAACCTGCCGATCTGCGCCGCTGCGATCGTGCTCACCGCGATCTTCGTCCCGGAATCACGCTCCGCCACGATGCGGGATGTCGACCCGATCGGTCAGGCGCTCGCGGTGACGTTCCTCTTCGCCGTCGTCTTCGTGCTCATCCAGGGACGAGAAATGGGCTGGACGGCAGCTCCGTCCGTCGCGATATCGATCGTGGCGATGGTGGCGGTGGTGGGATTTCTCCCCTATGAATCCCGGCGCCACGATCCGTTCATCGAGCTGCGATTCTTCCGCAGCATCCCGTTCGCGTCGGTGACGGTGATCGCGGTGTGCGCGTACGCCGCCTACGGTGCCTTCCTGTTCATGATGTCGTTGTACCTGCAGGGTGAGCGACACTATTCGGCGGTCCACACCGGCCTGATGTATCTGCCGATTTCCCTTGCAGCTCTTATACTGTCGCCAATATCGGGCCGGTTGGTCGGCCGCTTCGGCAGTCGACCGTCGTTGCTGGCGGCCGGAATCATGATTACCGCGGCGACGCTCATGCTGGCCGGTCTCACAGTCACGGCTCCGGTGTGGGCCGTGGTGGCGATCTTTGCGGTGTTCGGCGCCGGCTTCGCGATGTCCAACGCACCGATCACCACCACGGCGGTGAGCGGCATGCCGACAGATCGTGCTGGTGCGGCCTCGGCGGTCACCTCGACCTGTCGACAGGTGGGTGTGAGTATCGGTGTGGCGCTTTGCGGTTCGCTAGCCGGGGCAACGCTGACCGCCAGCACCGCCCAGTACACGGCGGACGCCAGGCCGCTGTGGTTGTTGTGCGCAACGCTCGGGCTCGGGATGACGGCCCTGGGCATTTGGTCGACATCGCTACACGCGATTCGTTCGGCGGAGCGACTCGCTCCGCTCATCGCCGGACCCTCGGAACGGCCGAAGAACGGTTATGCCGTTGCTCCCGCTGGCGGATCAGGGGCGACGAGGGATGTCCGCGCTGGTTGGCGCCGGAGCGGCCCGGGAGCAGGTGCGCAAGCGGTCCGTCGATGAACTCGGCGTCCGATCGGTCGGCCACCGATACCCGCTGGGATGACTGCGTCGCTACCTGCGCGATATTCGTATCGCGTCATCCAAGAAATTGCGCGTCAGAGCACCCGTGTCGTCACTGTTGGCGCCTATCAGTGGCCGCTGCTGACCGGAATCTTTGTCCTAGCGGTAGTGCACCTCATGACGTCCCTCAACAAATTGCAAACCGGGCGGGGTCTCGCGGTGCCGCGTTACCGTGCCTTGGCATGACAGCCCGGTCGGGTCAATGTCCAACGACCGGAACCCCGGTGACCTCTGTGACTTGAGTGGTGGTCCGCGGGCATGGTTGCCCGCGCCAACTCGGCGTTGCGACGGTCACCACCACCTTGATCGCATCGTCGATGTGTTCGCCGGCGTAGCGCAGGGCCGTCGGCAGATCGTGCAGGCCGAACGTGTGCGTGTGAATCTTGTTGGCATCGAAGCGTTTCTGCGACATCAACGCCTCGGCGCGGCGGGCGGCACTCTTGCCCTCGCCGCGAATGCCATAGAGGTAGATGTTGTTGCGCACGATGAAGGCGACGTCGATCGGCACCGGCTGGTGCGGGAAGGCGGCGAGGCAGATGCGGCCACCGCGGCTCGCCATGCGCACTGCCTGGTTCACGGCATCGGGTGCACCAGAACACTCCAGTACGTAATCCAGGCCCTTGCCGCCAGTGATATGGCGCACCGCCTCCACCGCATCCTCGTCGCGCACGTTGATCACGTGGTCCGCGCCCAACGCGCGGCCGATTTGCAGGCGGTTGTCCCGGGTCCCGGTGAGCACGACCGGCGATGCCCCGAGCGCCTTGGCCACGGCGACGCCGAGCAATCCGATCGGTCCCGGCCCCAACACGGCGACACCTTCTCCCGCCACCAGCCCGCCGAGTTCGGTCAGCCCGTACATCGCGGTGCCTGCCGTGACCACCAGCGTCGCCTCGGCGTCAGACATGCTGTCGGGGATGGCAATTAGCGTGTTGATGTTGTTGACGGCGTATTCGGCGAATCCACCGTCGGTGGTGAATCCGTTTGCGCGGTGGCCCTTGTCGACGTCACCGTAGTTCAGGCCGTAGTTGAGGCAGGCGGTGTACATGCCCTGGCGGCAGCGCGTGCACCGTCCGCAGCCGGCATGGACCTCCACGGTGACGCGCTGGCCAATGCGGTACTCATCGACGCCCGGGCCGAGTGCCGCCACGGTGCCCATGTATTCGTGACCCGGGGTAAACATCTTGTTGAACGGTTCGCCGCCACCGATCATCGCCGGCGCGCCGTGATGGATGATCTCCACGTCTGTCGCGCAGATCGCTACGGCATCGATGCGCACCAACACCTCGGCGCGTCCTGGCATCGGAATCGGCTTGTCCACCAGGCTGATTTGGCCGGGATCGCCGAGCACCCAGGCCCGCATCTGCTCGGGCAGCGGATATGCGGCGTCGGTTCTGACCTTGGTCGGATGGCTCACTCGCGTCTCCTCCTTGCGTGTCGTTTTTGCCCGTCCGTCAACTCGAGCTAGAAATCCCGGCGGCGGCCAGACCGGTTGGCAGTTGTCCGGACAACGAAACGACGCCGGAACCAGCTGAAGACCCCCGTCGAGCAACGGGCCCCAGCCCGCGCCCACTCCTGGGCACTATCCGGATTCTGCGGCTAGCCAACGGCACTCGACTCGTTGGGCGTCACGCGTGTTCTCCGATGAGGGCCCTCAGGATGACATGGATGCAATGCTCCTTGCACGGCCAGCAGTACCAGTCCTGCCAGCTTCTCATCCACTGGAGTGTCCGCTTGGTGGTGCCGCACACGGAGCACTTGGGCCCTTCATTGGGCGCGGATTTGCTGACGGTCTGCCAGATGCCGTAGACGAGCAGCCCCACGAGGGTGAGGACGACGATTCCGGTCATGACTCCTCCTCAATACAACGACTTTCACGTAGGACGCCGCGGTTCGCCCTTGCGGCTCCCGGCGACGAGGCCGGTGGACCGGCACGTCGCGCTCCGGTCCGATTCGGTCGACGGACATCTGCGCTTGCGACGCGCCTCACTCCGATGTGCGGCGCGTCCTGACTTGAGAATGGACGCCGCGAAGGCGGATGTCATCAAGGCCAGCCGCCATCCGCGTTCCGGCCCGTCGGTGTCGAGAACTACCTGGTACCTGGAAGCACGCAGCGCCATCACCCTTGGGTGATCATGTCCGGCGCCGGTTGGCCATACACCACTCGGGATGGGTTGGCGTCGGCGTCGACGAGGCCGACGTCATCGTGGTCCTCGAGTCAGGCACGGGATTCCCGACCACGTGCATCATCGGGTGGCCATCCGAAAGGGCGGTGCAGCTATAGATGCAATGCACCAAGACGGCGCCGACGACGTTGCGGCCGACGAGGGTGTCCAGATTCTTGACGCTGGTGTC
>NZ_JAVROT010000369.1:0-4150 GCF_032162605.1 Mycobacterium sp.
TGGAAGTGGTAGGCGACGGTGTCCTCGTCGATCTGCGACAGTGACCCCTCCTGCGCGCGGATCGCCCCGGCGAAGTACCGAAAGTGGTCCACCGCCAACGGAATGTCGGCGTTCAACGTCTCCCGGATCGGTTTGCCGTTGTCCCACGCCTCTGCCAGCGCCAGCGCCTCCAGGTTCGCCTCGATGCGGTCGGCGATCTTGTTCAGGATGCCGGCCCGCTCGGCGGGCGAGGTCTTGCCCCACGCGGTCGCCGCCCCGTGCGCGGCGTCCAGCGCATTTTCGACGTCGACCTCGGTCGAACGCGGAATGTCGCAGAACCCCTGTCCCGTCACGGGCGTCGGGTTCTCGAAGTACTCGCCGCCTGCGGGCGGCACCCACTCACCGCCGATGAAGTTGCCGTACCGGGATTCGTACCCCATCACGGCGTCGGCGGATCCTGGGCGTGAATAGACAGTCATGACGGTCTCCATCGGCTCTAGTCGCAACGGTGCTCGAAGCTCGGGTCAACGAGGTGTTACACAGGTCACACTACGCCGGAGTCCACAATGGGCCTGTGGGTAATGAGCGCTTACGCGAAGAACAGACAGCCGCTGACGAGCGGTTGCGCGAGGAACAGACGGCTGGGGCGGACCCCTACCTGTGGCTCGAGGACATCACCGGTGACGACGCGCTCGAGTGGGTGGATGCGCACAACGAGCCGACGCTCGCCGAGCTTGGCGGCGAGCGTTTCGAGCGCATGCGCTCCGAGGCCCTCGAGATACTCGACACCGACACCCGCATTCCCTACGTGCGGCGGCGCGGTGAGTTCCTCTACAACTTCTGGCGCGACGCGGCCCACCCACGGGGACTGTGGCAACGCACCACGCTCGACGGCTATCGCACCGAAGCCCCCGACTGGGACGTCCTGATCGACCTCGATGCGTTGGCCGCGGTCGACGACGAGAAGTGGGTGTGGGCAGGCGCCGAGGTCATCGAGCCCGACTTCTCGCTCGCGCTCGTCGAGCTGTCGCGCGGCGGATCCGACGCCACCATCGTCCGCGAATTCGACATGGCGACACGCCAATTCGTCACCGACGGGTTCGCAGTGCCGGAAGCGAAGACCAGCGTCACGTGGGAGAACCACGACACCGTGCTGGTGGGAACGGATTTCGGCCCCGGCTCCCTCACCGACTCCGGCTACCCCCGCATCGTCAAGCGCTGGCAACGCGGGCAGCCGCTGGCAGAGGCCCAGACGGTGTACTCCGGCCTCGCCTCGGACGTCAGCGTAGGAGTGGGCTTCGACCCGACGCCCGGCTTCGAGCGCCTGATTGCCTCGCGTTCGGTCGACTTCTTCAACCGCGAGCGCTTCGAGATCCGTGGCGAGGAACTCGTCAAGATCGACGTTCCCACCGACGCGGGCATCTCGATCCACCGGGAGTGGCTGTTGATCCGGCCGCGCACCGAATGGATCGTGGGCGCGACGACGTACCCGCCGGGCACCCTACTGGCCGCCAAGTACGACGAATTCCTTTCCGGCACAGTGGAACTGGAGGTCGTCTTCGAGCCGGATGAACACACCAGCCTCGACAACTTCGCGTGGACCCGCGACCGGCTGGTCCTGGCCACGCTCGCAGACGTCGCGACCAGGATCGAGATCGTCACCCCGGGATCGTGGCGGCGTGACCCCATCCCCGGCATTCCCGCCAATATGACCACGGTGATCGTCGACGTCGACGAATACGGCGACGAGATCTTCCTGGACTCCAGCGGCTTCGACAGTCCGTCCCGGCTGCTCTGGGGCCATGCCGGCGGCGAGCTGACCGAGATCAAGAGCGCACCGGCGTTCTTCGACGCTTCCGACATCGACGTGGCACAGCACTTCGTGGCCTCCGCCGATGGGACGATGATCCCGTACTTCGTCGTGGGTCACCGCGGTTCGACCGGAACCAGTGGTTCGACTGGTCCGGGCAAGACCCTCCTCGGCGGTTACGGCGGCTTCGAGTCCTCGAACACCCCCGGTTACGCCGGGGTGCTCGGCAGGCTGTGGCTCTCCAGGGGCGGCACCTACGTGCTGGCCAACATCCGCGGCGGCGGTGAGTACGGTCCGCGCTGGCACACCCAGGCGATGCGCGAGGGCAGGCACCTCGTCTACGAGGACTTCGCCGCCGTAGCAGCAGATCTGGTGGCGCGCGGCATCACCACGGTCGAGCAGCTGGCCGCCCAGGGTGGCAGCAACGGCGGACTGTTGATGGGCGTCATGCTGACCAGGTACCCGGAGTTGTTCGGCGCACTTGTGTGCAGCGTGCCGCTACTGGACATGAAGCGCTATCACCTGCTGCTGGCCGGCGCGTCGTGGGTGGCCGAGTACGGCAACCCCGATGACCCCGACGACTGGGCGTTCATGGCCGAGTACTCGCCGTATGCGAACATCTCGGCCGACCGGCAGTACCCAGCACTGCTCATGACGACCTCGACGCGTGATGACAGGGTCCATCCCGGCCACGCCAGGAAGATGACCGCCGCGCTGGAGGCGGCAGGCCACCGGGTGCAGTACTACGAGAACGTCGAGGGCGGGCACGCAGGTGCGGCGGACAACGCACAGACGGCATTCCGATCGGCACTGATCTACGAGTTCCTGCACCGCACGCTCGGCGAGTAGGGTGCGCCCGGCCTTCCGTAACGGTTGGACGTCCGCCGAACACCGCATCCAAGAACCTCTCGGAAGGATGCGCCGTATGACTGCCGTCAGCGAACAACCCCACCCAGTGCGGGCTCAGCCGACGATCGAGCGTGTGGGCGGCCTGCTGGCCCGCTACGGCCTCGTCGTCGTCATCGGCTGGATCGGCCTGCTGAAGTTCACCGCGTTCGAGGCCGACGGCATCCAACCGCTGGTCGCGAACAGCCCAGTGATGGGCTGGCTCTACGAGGTGTTCTCGGTCAACGCGTTCTCGGCGCTGCTCGGCGTCGTGGAGGTCGCGACCGCGCTGCTGCTCGCGGTGAAGCCGTGGTGGCCAAGGGTCTCCGCCGCAGGCAGTGTGATGGCCATCGGCCTCTTCGTTGCCACGCTCAGCTTTCTGCTCACGACGCCGGGCGTGTTCGAGGCGTCGGTGGGCGGTTTCCCGATCCTGTCCTCGACGGGCCAGTTCCTGATCAAGGACGCTGCGCTGCTGGGAATCTCGGTGTGGACCCTCGGCGATGCGTTGCGGCGCGGCTGAGCCGATGGATTCACGAACATGACGCGAGTGGCGCCCGACGAGACCGAGCTCATCACGGCGTTGCGTGCCCACGATGAGTCCGCGTTCGCCGAACTGGTCGATCGCCACACCCCTTCGATGTTGCGGGTGGCGCGGGGATACGTGCCGAGCGAGGCCATCGCCGAAGAAGTCGTCCAAGAGACGTGGATCGCGCTGCTCAAGGGCATCGATGCGTTCGAGGGCCGATCCTCTCTGCGCACTTGGCTCTTCACCGTGATGATCAACATCGCCAAGAAGCGCGGGGTGCGCGAACGTCGCGATGTCGACGCGGCGGTGGCAGCCTTCACCGGCGGCACCGTCGATCCCGCGCGGTTCCGCGCCGCAGGCGAGGAGTGGGCGGGTCACTGGCGTGAGGCGGAGGAACCTGCCCGATTCCCCGACACCCCGGAGGCCTCCGTGCTGGCGACCGAGTTGATGGCCGTGGCGCAGGCCGCGCTGCAGGGGTTGCCCGCGCGCCAGCGCGCCGTGGTGACTCTGCGCGACTTGCTCGGATTCAATTCGGCGGAGGTCTGTGAGCTGCTCGAGATCAGCGTCGCCAACCAGCGGGTGCTACTGCACCGCGGCCGGGCCGTCGTCCGGCACCTGCTCGAGAACTACCTGGGGGATCAGAGATGAGTGCCCAACCGATGAACTGCAACGAGCTGGTCGAACTGGTGACGGCCTACCTCGAAGGCTCGCTCGACCAGGCCACCCGCGAACGATTCGACGTCCACCTTCTCGACTGCGACGGGTGCGAGAACTATCTGCAGCAGTTCCGCGCGACCGTGCACACCATCGGCACCATCCGCGACGGCGACATCGAACCGGCCTTCCGCGATCGGTTGATGAACGCGTTCAGGGACTGGCGCTGAGAACTCCCCTGCCGACTATCGTGGGCAGGTCCAGGAACGTCCGGATCCCCGGCGCGGCAGCACATA
>NZ_JAVROT010000370.1:0-6438 GCF_032162605.1 Mycobacterium sp.
GAGGTGTTCGTCGCGAGCCATGCGCCACGACCCCGCATGCTGGTGTTCGGCGCCATCGACTTCGCTGCCGCCGTGGCACAGCTCGGGACGTTCCTGCGCTACCGCGTCACGGTGTGCGATGCCCGCCCGGTGTTTGCGACGTCTGCCCGTTTCCCGACGGCCGACGAGGTCGTCGTCGACTGGCCGCATCGCTACCTCGCGGCGCAGGCGGAGGCCGGGAATGTCGATGCGCGCACCGTGATCTGCGTCCTGACCCACGACCCGAAGTTCGACGTACCGCTTCTGAAGGTCGCGCTGGGGCTGCCCGAGGTGGCCTACGTCGGGGCAATGGGTTCCCGCCGCACGCACGACGACCGCATCGGGCGACTGCGGGAAGCTGGGCTCACCGAACCCGAACTGAGCAAACTGTCCAGCCCCATCGGGCTGGACCTCGGGGCCAGGACACCAGAGGAGACCGCGGTCTCGATCGCCGCCGAGATCATCGCTGGCAGGTGGGGCGGTGGTGGCCGACCGCTGAGCGAGGAGCGTGGCCGAATTCATCGTCACCAGGACCAACATAGCCAGTTAAGCGATTCCTTAACTCGATATTGACGACGCTGCCGGACCGGCTGAGACTAGGGCTCCCTTCGATGGTTGTGAGGCCGGTCACATGCAGGTACCTGGACCCTTCGAGTACGAACGAGCGACGAGTGTCGAGCACGCCGTCGGGCTGTTGAGCCGGTTGGGCGACGGAGCGCTGATCGTCGCGGGCGGCCACAGCCTGCTGCCGATGATGAAGCTGCGCATCGCCAACCCGGAATACCTGATCGACATCAACGACCTCGCGGCCGAGCTGGGATATGTCGTGGTCGACCCGACGCTGGTCCGGATCGGTGCCATGACACGGCATCGCGAGGTGCTGTCGTCCGAGGCGCTGGCCGCGGTCTGCCCGATCTTCGCCGACGCGGAGCGGGTGATCGCCGACCCGGTGGTGCGCAACCGCGGCACGGTAGGCGGGTCGTTGTGCCAGGCGGACCCCGCTGAGGACCTGATGACTGTCTGTTCGGTGCTCGACGCGGTCTGCGTCGCGCGTGGCCCGTCCGGGCAACGGGAGATATCGATCGATGACTTCCACGAAGGCCCCTACGAGACCTCGCTCGCCCACGACGAGATGCTCATCGAAGTGCGAATTCCCCTGCGACACCACATGTCCAGCGCGTACGCGAAGGTGGACCGCCGAGTCGGCGACTGGGCGGTGGCCGCGGCGGGCGCCGCCGTCACCCTCGACGGGGCGCAAGGTGCGATCGTGGCCGTGCGGGTGGGGCTGACCGCCGTCAACCCGGACGCCGCGGCCCTTCGGGCACTGGCCGACTCGCTCACGGGCAAGCCCGCCACCGAGGAGACCTATGCCGAAGCGGGCCGACTCGCCGCGGCGGCGTGCGAACCGGTGTCCGACATGCGGGGCAGCGCCGACTACAAGCGGCACCTGGCCTCGGAACTGTCCATCCGGACGCTCCGCACTTCGGTCGAGCGGGTTCGCAATGCCCCACGGCAAGCCCCCCAGGGAAATCAGAGGATCAACTGATGCAGGTGACCATGACCGTGAACGGCGAACCGGTGACCGCCGAGGTCGAGCCGCGGATGCTGTTGGTGCACTTCCTGCGCGACCAGCTGCGGCTGACCGGGACGCACTGGGGCTGCGACACCAGCAACTGCGGCACCTGCGTCGTCGCGTTGGACGGCGAACCGGTGAAGTCGTGCACGATGCTGGCGGCGATGGCCTCCGGGCACGACGTCCGGACCGTCGAGGGGATGGAGGTCGACGGCAAGCTCGACCCCGTTCAGGAGGGATTCATGCAGTGCCACGGATTGCAGTGTGGGTTCTGCACTCCCGGCATGATGATCACCGCCCGCGCGTTGCTCGACCGTGATCCCGATCCGGACGAACACACCATCCGCGAGGCCATCTCCGGACAGATCTGCCGATGCACCGGCTACACCACGATCGTGCGCTCCATCCAATGGGCGGCGCGCCATGGCCGGGAGGACTTCGCGCCGGCCGCGCAGACCGAGGAGACCCTCGGCGGCGACGCGGGCGACCACCTCGTCGAAGCCGGGAGCGCATCATGACCACGGTTCAAGCTCGACCCCCGGCAAGGGACGATCTGGTCGACAACGACAAGAAGCCCTGCGGTCACGGCCGGATGCTGCGGAAGGAGGATCCACGGTTCATCCGTGGACGCGGCAATTACGTCGACGACATCAACCTACACGGCATGCTTCACCTGGCCATCCTGCGATCTCCGTATGCTCATGCCCGAATAACCTCCATCGATGTGTCTGCGGCACAGGCACATCCGAAGGTCAAGGCGGTGGTGACCGGAGCCGATCTCGCGGAGAAGGGCTTGGCGTGGATGCCGACGCTGTCCAACGACGTTCAAGCCGTGCTCGCCACCGACAAGGTGCGCTTCCAGGGGCAGGAGGTGGCGTTCGTCGTCGCGGACGACCGCTATTCGGCGCGCGACGCACTCGAACTGATCGACGTCGACTACGAGCCGCTCGATCCGGTCGTCGACGCCCGCACGGCGCTCGACCCGGCCGCCGAGATCATCAGAACCGACCTCGAGGGCAAGACCGACAACCACTGCTTTGACTGGGAGACCGGCGACGCCGCGGCAACCGACGCCGCCTTCGCGAAGGCAGACGTCGTCGTTACGCAGGAGATGGTCTATCCGCGAGTGCATCCGGCACCGATGGAGACCTGCGGTGCGGTCGCCGATCTCGACCCAGTGAGCGGGAAGCTCACGCTGTGGTCGACCACGCAGGCACCGCACGCCCACCGGACGCTGTACGCCTTGGTCGCAGGCCTGCCCGAGCACAAGATCCGCGTCATCGCCCCCGACATCGGTGGCGGCTTCGGCAACAAGGTGCCCATCTACCCGGGCTACGTCTGTGCCATCGTCGGCTCGCTGTTGCTCGGCAAGCCGGTCAAGTGGATGGAGGACCGCAGCGAGAACCTGACGTCCACCGGCTTCGCCCGCGACTACATCATGGTCGGTGACATCGCCGCGACCAAGGACGGCAAGATCCTCGCGATCCGGTCCAACGTGCTGGCCGACCACGGTGCGTTCAACGGCGTGGCGTCCCCCGTCAAGTATCCGGCGGGCTTCTTCGGGGTCTTCACCGGTGGCTACGACATCGAGGCCGCCTACTGCCACATGACGGCGGTGTACACCAACAAGGCACCAGGCGGTGTCGCCTATGCCTGCTCGTTCCGGATCACCGAGGCGGTGTACTTCGTGGAACGCCTCGTCGACTGCCTCGCCCAAGAGATGCGGATCGATCCCGCCGAACTCCGGTTGCGAAACCTGCTGAAGCCCGAGCAGTTTCCGTACAAGTCGAAGACCGGCTGGGAGTACGACTCGGGCGACTACGAGACCACCATGCGCCTCGCCATGGACATGATCGGCTACGACGACCTGCGTGCCGAGCAGAAGGAGCGCCGTGAGCGCGGCGAGCTGATGGGCATCGGGATGTCCTTCTTCACCGAGGCCGTCGGCGCCGGGCCCCGTAAGGACATGGACATCCTCGGCCTCGGCATGGCCGACGGCTGCGAGCTACGGGTGCATCCGACGGGCAAGGCCGTGGTCCGGCTCTCGGTGCAAACGCAGGGCCAGGGTCACGAGACGACGTTCGCTCAGATCGTCGCGGAAGAACTCGGCATTCCGCCAGACGACATCGACGTGGTGCACGGAGACACCGATCAGACCCCGTTCGGTCTCGGCACCTACGGCAGCCGCTCCACGCCCGTGTCCGGGGCGGCGGCGGCGTTGGTGGCCCGCAAGGTGAGGGACAAGGCCAAGATCATCGCGTCCGGCATGCTGGAGGCCAGCATCGCCGACCTCGAGTGGGATAAGGGCTCGTTCCACGTCAAGGGCGATCCCACCGCTTCGGTGACGATTCAGGACATCGCGATGAAGGCGCACGGCGCGGGTGATCTGCCCGAGGGCCTCGAGGGCGGACTGGATGCCCAGATCTGTTACAACCCAGAGAATCTCACCTATCCGTACGGGGCGTACTTCTGCGTCGTCGACATCGACCCCGGAACCGCGGTCGTGAAGGTCCGTCGCTTCCTCGCCGTGGACGATTGCGGCACGCGGATCAACCCGATGATCATCGAGGGCCAGGTGCACGGCGGAATCACGGACGGCATCGGCATGGCGCTGATGGAGATGATCGCGTTCGACGACGACGGCAACTGCCTGGGCGGTTCGCTGATGGACTACCTGATCCCGACCGCCGTCGAGGTGCCCAATCTCGAGACCGGGTACACCGTGACTCCGTCGCCGCACCACCCGATCGGCGCCAAGGGCATCGGGGAGTCCGCCACCGTCGGATCTCCTCCTGCGGTCGTCAACGCGGTCGTGGATGCGTTGGCGCCGTTCGGAGTTCGGCACGCCGACATGCCACTGACCCCGTCGCGGGTGTGGGAGGCGATGCGGGGCAATGCAACCCCACCGATCTAGCGAGATCACGTGAGATCAGCGATTACGATGTCCGAGCGCGCCGCCCAATTGGTGCTCGCGCGGACACCGTTCGTGCACGCCACCGTGGTGAGAGCGCAGCAGCCGACGTCGGCGCACGCCGGTGACGAGGCGATCCTGTTGTCCGACGGCACCATCGAGGGTTTCGTCGGCGGAGAGTGCGCGCAGAACTCGGTGCGCAAGGCGGCGCTCGGCGTCCTGCAGGCCGGCGAGAGCGTGCTCCTTCGGGTGCTTCCCGACGGTGACGTGCACTTCCCGGAGGCACCTGGCGCGTGCGTCGTCGTCAACCCGTGTCTCTCGGGCGGGGCGCTGGAGATATTTTTGGCGCCTCAGGTACCCGCCCCACTGGTCCGGATCAGTGGCGCGACCCCCGTCGCCGACTCTCTGGTGGAGCTATGTGGGAGCCTTGGCTATGCCGTGGCACGGGACGACTCCGGCGAAGACCTGACCAGAACCACCGCCGTGGTGATCGCCAGCCATGGTGGGCCCGAGGCTGAAATGATCCGCGCCGCACTGGCTGCGGGGGTCGGCTACATCGGCCTGGTGGCCAGCAGGATCCGCGGTGCCTCAGTGCTCGCCGGACTGGGGCTGACGGAGGACGCGCGCGCCCGCGTGCACACCCCGGTCGGGTTGCCGATCGGGGCGAAGACACCTGCCGAGATCGCCGTCTCGATCGTCGCGGAGGTGATCGCCGCGATCCGGGTCGATGGCCTGTCGTCGTCGACCGATCGCCCCGTCCACGTCCCCGCGCAGGCGATCGACCCGGTCTGCGGAATGACGGTCGCCGTTGGGCCGTCGGCGCGCCACCTCTCGGCCGCGGGCGAGGACTTCTGGTTCTGCAGCGCGGCGTGTCGCGCGGCATTCGCTGCGGCGAGCGCGGACCCGTGACCGCTGATCGTGTCACCGGTGTCGTGCTGGCAGCCGGCCGCTCGACTCGCCTCGGCACGCCGAAACAACTTCTGCCGTATGCAGGCACCACGCTGCTCGGCGCCACCCTCGAGGTCGCGCGTCATTGCCCGTTCGACCAGCTGATCGTGACGCTCGGCGGAGCCGCGGACGACGTGCGGGCCGCCGTCGGGCTCGACGGGGTACGGGTAGTGGTCGCAGATGACTTCGGCTCGGGTTGCTCATCGTCGTTGCGGGCCGCCCTCGCCCACGTCGACGCGCGGGCCGACGGGATCGTGTTGATGCTCGGAGACCAACCAGGTGTTCAGCCGGGCACCGTCGAACGGCTGATCGCCGAACGTCAGGGTAGATCCGTCGCGGTGTGCCGCTACTCCGACGGTCTTGGCCACCCATTCTGGTTGGGCCACAGCGTGTTTGACGACCTGCGCCGGCTACACGGTGACAAGGGCGTTTGGAAGCTGGTCGAGAGTGCGGGGTCGCGCGGAACCCGCACCGAGGTGAAAGTCGATCGGCACATCCCGCTCGACGTCGACACGTGGGCCGACTACGAGCGACTGCTGGACACGGCGGCCGCCCGATGACGACTCCCTTCCGCGACGTCGACGACGTGGTGCGCCGCTTCGATGCCGAGGACTACCTCCTCGATGACGGCACTGCGTCGGCCGTGTACCTGGCCGCCACCCTCGGCCGGCCGCTCCTGCTGGAGGGTGAGCCGGGAGTCGGCAAGACGATGGCAGCCAAAACGCTTTCGGCGGTGCTCGGTTCGCCGTTGGTCCGGTTGCAGTGTTACGAAGGTCTGACGGCTGCAGAGGCGCTCTACGACTGGAACTATCAACGTCAGCTGCTGAGTATCCGGCTGGCCGAGGCCAGGGGAACCCCGATGGCGGAAGCCGACCTGTACACCGAGACCTACCTGGTGGACAGACCGATCCTGCAGTGCGTCAGGTACCGTGGCCCCACCCCGCCGGTGTTGTTGATCGACGAGATCGACCGCGCCGACGACGAGTTC
>NZ_JAVROT010000371.1:0-2569 GCF_032162605.1 Mycobacterium sp.
CGGGTAGGTGTACCAGACGTCGATGGCAGCGGCACGGATCACACCGTCCCTGAGCGCTTCGTAGAGGGCACGCTCGGCGACCAGCGGACCGCGACCGACGTTGACGAGCACCCCATTGGGTCCGAGCGCGCGCAACTGCTCCGACCCGATCATGCCCTCGGTGGCCGGGGTCAGTGGCGCGGACACCACGACGACGTCGGAATCGGCCATCAGCTCGTCGAGCCGTGAGGACTGCCCCGCCCACGTCAGCCCGTGGGCCGCGGCGTCCACGCGACCGGACCCGGTCACTGCCGCGCCCTCGGAGCCGAGGACGCGGAACAACTCCCAGGCGCGTTGGCCGATGTGGCCGAAGCCGACGAAGCCGATGCGGGCATCCCGCAGCGTTGGCGGTTGGCTGATGGCGTCGTCATACACGGCCGTCGCCCACACGCCACGTCGCAGCGCCCTGTCCTGCGCGAGAAAGTCGCGCCGCAGCATGATCGCCGCCGAGAGGACGTACTCGGCGATCGACCGCTCGTGGTGAAAGGTATTGGCCACCAACACAGTATCGGGCAGCGCATTGAAGTCCACCCGGTCGGTGCCCGCGCCGACCACGTGCAAGAGACGCAGCTTCTCAGCTGCGTCGGCCATGTCGGCGGTGAACCGGCCACCCACGTAGACGTCGGCGTCGCGGAGTTCGTCGCGCACGGCTTGGGGGTCTTGCCCGATGCGCCAGACGACGTCGACGCCCGGCGGCAACGCAGCCTCCAATCGCTCACGGTGCGGGACGAGATTGGAGTCGGCGACGAGAACCTTCATGGCATCAGTTCCGTAGCAGTGCGGGTCGTTTACCGTCGAACGTCCAGCCGGGTATCAGGTACTGCATCGCCATCGCGTCGTCCCGCGCGCCGAGCCCCTCGGCCAGGTACAGGGCGTGCGCCGCCGCGACGGCGTCCTCGTCGAGCTCGACGCCAAGTCCGGGGGCATCCGGCACGTCGAGGTAGCCGTCGACGATCTCGTACGGTCGCTTGGTGATGCGCTGGCCGTCCTGCCAGATCCAGTGCGTGTCGATAGCGGTGACCTCGCCGGGCGCCGCGGCGGCGACGTGGGTGAACATGGCCAGTGACACGTCGAAGTGGTTGTTGGAGTGCGAGCCCCAGGTGAGGCCCCACGCGTCGCAAAGCTGTGCGACGCGCACCGAGCCCGCCATCGTCCAGAAGTGCGGGTCGGCCAGCGGAATGTCGACGGCGGCGGCCCGGATCGCGTGAACGAGCTCACGCCAGTCGGTGGCGATCATGTTGGTGGCCGTGCGCAGCCCGGTGGCCCGCTTGAACTCCGCCATGACCTCGCGGCCCGAGAACCCGGCCTCCGGCCCTACCGGGTCTTCGGCGTAGGCCAGCACTCCGTCGAGTTCGCGGCATGTGGTGATGGCATCGTCGAGCAGCCATCCGCCGTTGGGATCCAACGTGATTCGCGCGTCCGGAAAGCGGTCTGCCAGTGCGATCACGGCCTTGGCCTCCTCAGGTGCGGGCAGCACGCCGCCCTTGAGCTTGAAGTCGCGGAACCCATACCGCTCCCTGGCCGCCTCCGCGAGCCGAACCACCGCATCGGGTGTCATCGCCTCGTCGTGCCGGATGCGCAGCCACTCGTCGGAGTCGGCGGGTTCGTCGCTTGCGGACGCGTACGGCAGGTCGGTCCTGGTGCGATCGCCGACGAAGAAGAGATAGCCGAGCGCTTGAACGCGTGTGCGCTGCCGTCCCTCGCCGAGCAGCGCCGCAACGGGGACGTCCAGGTGCTTGCCGAGAAGGTCGAGCAGGGCCGACTCGACCGCGGTCACCGCGTGCACGGTGATTCGGAGATCGAACGTCTGCGCGCCACGGCCCGCGGCGTCACGATCGGCGAACGTGCGGCGGATGTCGGCCAGCACGGCGTGGTGCTCGCCGATGCTGCGACCCTCGACGATCTGGCGGGCATCTTCGAGCGTGCGACGGATCGGCTCACCGCCGGGTACCTCACCGACGCCGACGTTGCCATCGGAGTCGGTCAGGATCACCAAGTTTCGGGTGAAGTACGGCGCATGGGCGCCGCTCAGGTTCAGCAGCATGCTGTCGCGTCCAGCGATGGGAACCACCCGCATTACGGTCACGACGGGGGTGCGGCTCACTCGGGGCGAGCGAAGCGACTGGGGAGGTGGCGTCCTCATACTGTCAGCGTACAAACGTACGTTGATACTCGTCCAACACCCTTATGACATGGATTCATGCTCGGGTTGCATTCGTCGGACGTCCCTACTGGGCGAACCACTTGTCGCCGTTGGCGACGGGCCGCAGCACGCGGGTCACCTTGTCCCCCACGCTGCACAGCGCCTCGACGACGGCCCGCTCGCGCTCCGGCGTCAACCGCGCGATGGGGACCGACGCGCTGATCGCGTCCTGCGCGGGCCGCGTGTAGCCCAGCGCCACGGCGAAGCACCGCAACCCGGCCGTGTTCTCCTCGTCGTCGGTGGCATAACCGTGTACCCGTGCCATCTCGAGCTGCTCCTCCAGTAGCGCCCGGTCCGTCGTCGTGTGCACCGTGAGCGCCTGCAGCG
>NZ_JAVROT010000372.1:0-12937 GCF_032162605.1 Mycobacterium sp.
TTGGAGGGCGCCGAGAGCGTCATCCCGATGATGGACGCGGTGCTCGACCAGGCCGCCGAACACGGCCTCGACGAGGTCGTCATCGGCATGCCGCACCGCGGTCGGCTGAACGTGCTGGCCAACATCGTCGGCAAACCGGCCTCGCAGATCTTCAGCGAGTTCGAGGGCAACCTCAACCCGTCGCAGGCGCACGGCTCCGGTGACGTCAAGTACCACCTCGGCGCAACCGGCAACTACCTGCAGATGTTCGGCGACAACGACATCGACGTGTCGCTGGTGGCCAACCCGTCGCACCTCGAGGCCGTCGATCCGGTCATGGAGGGCCTGGTGCGCGCCAAGCAGGACCTGCTGGACTTCAAGGATGGAGCCGACGGTCCCCAGAACTTCTCCATCGTGCCGCTGATGCTGCACGGTGACGCGGCGTTCGCCGGTCAGGGCGTGGTGGCGGAGACGCTGAACCTCGCGCTGCTGCGCGGGTACCGCACCGGCGGCACCATCCACATCATCGTCAACAATCAGATCGGCTTCACCACGTCACCGCAGGATTCGCGGTCCTCGGAGTACTGCACTGACGTCGCGAAAATGGTTGGCGCGCCGATCTTCCACGTCAACGGCGACGATCCGGAAGCTGGCTCGTGGGTGGCCCGGCTCGCCGTCGACTTCCGTCAGGAGTTCAAGAAGGACGTCATCATCGACATGTTGTGCTACCGCCGTCGCGGGCACAACGAAGGCGACGACCCGTCGATGACGCAGCCGGGCATGTACGACGTCATCGACACCAAGCGTGGCGTCCGCAAGACGTACACCGAAGCATTGATCGGCCGCGGCGACATCTCGATCAAGGAGGCCGAGGACGCGCTGCGCGACTATCAGGGTCAGCTCGAAAGAGTGTTCAACGAAGTACGCGATCTTGAGAAGCACGACATCGAGCCGAGCGAGTCGGTCGAGTCCGATCAGCAGTTGCCCGCGAAACTCAGTACGGCAGTGGACAAGTCGTTGCTAGCCCGGATCGGCGACGCGCACCTGGAGGTGCCAGAGGGCTTCACCGTGCACCCCCGCGTCAAGCCGGTGCTGGACAAGCGGCGCGAAATGGCCTACGAGGGCAAGGTGGACTGGGCCTTCGGCGAGTTGCTCGCCCTTGGCACGCTGGTGGCCGAGGGGAAGCTGGTACGGCTGTCCGGCCAGGACACCCGGCGAGGCACGTTCACGCAGCGGCATGCGGTGATCATCGACCGCTCGACCGGCGCCGAGTTCACCCCGCTGGAACTGCTGACGCTCAAGGAGGACGGCACACCGACCGGCGGCCGTCTGATGGTCTACGACTCGGCGTTGTCCGAGTACGCCGCGGTTGGCTTCGAATACGGCTACTCGGTGGGCAACCCCGACGCAATGGTGTTGTGGGAAGCGCAGTTCGGCGACTTCGTCAACGGCGCACAGTCGATCATCGACGAGTTCATCAGCTCCGGTGAGGCCAAGTGGGGCCAGCTGTCCGACGTCGTGCTGCTGCTGCCGCACGGGCACGAAGGTCAGGGTCCCGACCACACCTCGGGTCGCATCGAGCGGTTCCTGCAGGTGTGCGCCGAAGGCTCGATGACCGTCGCAATGCCGTCGACGCCGGCGAACTACTTCCATCTGTTGCGCCGTCACGGCATGGACGGGATCCACCGGCCGCTGATCGTCTTCACCCCGAAGTCGATGCTGCGCAACAAGGCTGCGGTGAGCGACATCCGCGACTTCACCGAGAAGAAGTTCCGCTCGATCATGGAGGAGCCGACGTACACCGACGGCGACGGCGACCGGACCAAGGTCAAGCGGATTCTGCTGACCAGCGGCAAGATCTACTACGACCTGATAGCCCGCAAGAACAAGGAGAGCCGCGACGACGTCGCGATCGTCCGGGTCGAGCAGCTCTATCCGCTGCCGAAGCGACGCCTGGGCGCCACGCTGGACGAATATCCGAACGCCGAGCAGTTCTTCTGGGTGCAGGAGGAACCGGCCAATCAGGGAGCGTGGCCGACGTTCGGCCTTGCCATGCCAGAGCAGTTGCCGGACAAGCTGACCGGCATCAAGCGCATCTCGCGGCGCGCGATGTCGGCGCCGTCGTCGGGCAGTTCGAAGGTGCACGCCGTCGAACAGCAGGAGATCATCGACGAGGCCTTCGGCTAGATCTGGTAGCCGCGAGCCTTCCCTCCGCCCTGTGCTGGCGAGCCCTCACCCCTTCCCACAGGCCTCACCCCTTCCTGCGGGCCTCACCCCTTCCTGCGGGCGACCGTGTTTGCACGCGACACGCCGCTGCCCAGTGGCAGTCCACGCACGCTCACAGGCCGTTTACGACTGAGCGCGCCCGGTACATGGATCACCGCGGTTCCACACACCTAACAGCGTGGAGCAGTCATGGCCCTCATGGAGACCACCGGTTTGCACCACCTGCGCGTCACCGTGACTGACATCGCGCGTTCGTGTAGCTCCACCAGGACGTCCTCGGATTCGACTTCGCCGCGGAGTCCCCTGGCGACGTCGACGACCCCGAGGTCCGCGCCGATCCGACCCAGCTCTACGGCGGCGTCGTCTTCCAGATCTGCGGAATCCTCTTCGGGCTGCGTCCCGTCGCCGAGGCCGCCGCTCTGAGGCTTGAGGCCGAGCCGCCGGACCCACGATTACCTGCAACCAGCGGTACCGACTAGGCTGGCTCGCCGAAAGCACGGTGGTCGACGTCGAAAGAGGGAGTGTTCATGGAGGGCTTCGCCGGGAAAGTCGCCGTCGTCACGGGAGCAGGGTCGGGGATCGGACAGGCGTTGGCCCTCGAACTCGGCCGTTCGGGCGCCAAGTTGGCGATCAGCGACGTCGACGCCGAGGGACTGGCGGTCACCGAGGAGCGCCTGAAGGCCATCGGCGTGTCGGTGAAGGCCGATCGTCTCGACGTCACCGAGCGCGAGGCGTTCGAGTTGTATGCCGACGCGGTCAAGGCGCACTTCGGCAAGGTCAACCAGATCTACAACAACGCAGGCATCGCGTACGTCGGCGATGTCGAGGTCACCCCATTCAAGGACATCGAGCGCGTGATGGACGTCGACTTCTGGGGCGTCGTCAACGGGACGAAGGCGTTCCTCCCGCACCTCATCGAGTCCGGCGATGGGCACGTCGTCAACGTCTCCAGCTTGTTTGGCATCTTTTCGGTCCCAGGGCAGGCCGCGTACAACTCGGCCAAGTTCGCCGTCCGCGGGTTCACCGAAGCGCTCCGGCAGGAGATGCAGGTGAGCCGTCATCCCGTGAAGGTCACCACCGTGCACCCCGGCGGAATCAAGACGGCGATCATGCGCAACTCGACCGCTGCCAAGGGCGTGGACACCGCGACGTTGACCGATTTCTTCGACAAGAAGCTGACCATGACCACGCCGGAGAAGGCGGCGACGATCATCTTGGACGCCGTCCGCAAGAACAAGGCCCGCGTCCTCGTCGGTCCCGACGCCAAGGTGCTCGACGTCATCGTGCGCATCACCGGGTCGGGTTACCAGAAGCTCTTTTCGACGGTCACTTCGAAGTTGATGCCGCCGGTGCACTGAGGTCCGATCGCCACGCGAGCGTGCGCGGACGTACGTTTCCGAGCGGCGTGTCGCGCACAGACACGCACGCTCGCGCCAAAATGGGCGCCCGAAAGGTGGCTACTTGCCGAGGGGGTGGGCGGCCAGCCACTCGTCGGCCACCGCGCCGGGGTCGGTGCCTGCGACGAACTTGCTGAGCATGTCGGCCAGCGATCCGGTGTCGAGTTCGCCCGCGATCTCGTTGAGCGCCAACACCTGACGCTCACTCAACTCGTTGCGCCGATACAGCGGCACGACGTTCTGCGCCCGGATGGTCGATGTCCGGTCGCCGAGCACGACGACGTCGTCGGGCACGCCGGTGGCGGCGGTGGACGTCCACGCGGCGCCGACCCGGCCCGACCGCAGCGCAGCGAACAACGCTGCGGCATCCGGGAATTCAACGGGCACGGGAAGTCGGCACACCGCGACGGCAGTGGGCGTGCGATCGCCCGCGACCGCGCCGACCGACACCCCGCGACAGTGATCGACCAGCGCACCGACGTCGCGCCCGTCCCAGGCCTTGGCCGTCGCGGTCGTGACGGCCAGCGCGGGCTTGTCCTCGGCGGACTGCGCGTAGTCGCCCGCACCGATGCCCTCGGGCAGGGCCGAGATCATCGACCGGTACACCTGCTCTCCACCGCGCGCGGTGGCGCCGGGATCGAACCGCTGCAGCAACCGCCCCGTCAACCCCGGCACCACCTCGACGCGCCCGGTATCGAGGTCGCCAAGCGGATCGGGGCTCTGCTCGACGTGTGACGGGCTGCCGTAGGACCGCAGCGCCGCCGCATACACGTGGGCCAGCAGCGTCGACTCTGCGTCAGGACCGGCGCCGACGGCGATGGATGGCGGCGGGGACGTACTTCCGCAGCCGGCGATCAGCAGCACGGCAAGCGCGACCGCCAGCCGGCGAAGGGCCGTCAAGCGGCTCAGACCTTCGACGCTGCCGCTACCGCCGCGGCCACGGCCGGCGCCACCCTCGGGTCCAATGCGCTCGGCACGATGTGGTCGACGCCGAGGTCGTCACCGACGACGGAGAAGATCGCCTCCGCGGCGGCCACCTTCATCGCCTCGGTGATGCGGCGGGCGCCCGCGTCGAGCGCGCCGCGGAACACGCCGGGGAAGGCCAGCACGTTGTTGATCTGATTCGGGAAGTCGCTGCGCCCGGTGGCGACGACCGCCGCGTACTTGCGCGCCGCGTCCGGGTGGATCTCGGGGTCGGGGTTCGACAGCGCGAAGACGATGCCGCCGGGAGCCATGGTGGCGATGATCTCCTCGGGCACCACGCCGGCGGAAAGCCCGAGGAACATGTCCGCCCCCCCGATCGCCTCGGCGATGCCACCGGTGCGGCCCTTGGGGTTGGTCTTCGTGGCCAGCTCCGCCTTGAACGGGTTGAGATCGTCACGGCCCGTGTGCACGATGCCCTTGCTGTCCAGCAGTGTGATGTCGCGGATTCCCGCAGCCAGCAGGATGTTGGCGCACGCGACACCGGCTGCTCCCGCACCGAAGATCACGACGCGCAGCGTGTGCAGGTCGCGGTCGAGCACCTTGGTCGCGCCCAGCAGCGCACTGAGCACGACGATCGCCGTGCCGTGCTGGTCGTCGTGCATGACGGGACAGTCCAGCGCCTCGATGACGCGGCGCTCGATCTCGAAGCAACGCGGCGCCGAGATGTCCTCGAGATTGACGGCGCCAAACGTCGGCCGCAGTCGGATGATGGTCTCGACGATCTCGTCGGGATCGTTGGTGTCCAGCACGATCGGGATCGAGTCGAGGCCACCGAAGGTCTTGAACAGGGCGCTCTTGCCCTCCATCACCGGAAGCGACGCCGCGGGGCCGATGTCACCGAGCCCGAGGACGGCGCTGCCGTCGCTGATCACCGCGACGAGCCGGTTGGCCCACGTGTACTTGGCTGCGAGGGTGTGATCGGACGCGATGGCGCGGCTGACCTGGGCGACGCCCGGGGTGTAGGCGATCGACAGGGCACGCTGCGTGTCCAGCGGCGACTTCAGCGCCACCGAGAGCTTGCCGCCCTCGTGGGCGTCGAAGATCGCGGCGTCATCGATGATGACTTGGGGCGTGCGTGTCAATTCAGCCATCGCGTCAGATTACTTCACCGAGGGGTCCCACCTGGCCGGGTTGACCGCTTGCGAGCCGTGGACTCCCAGCCTTTGGGCGTAACATCTGGGACTGTCGTTTCGGGGCCCAACGAGGCTGCTCCACCCGCTGAGGGGAGGTCGATCGTGCCGTCTTTCCGCGCGCTGCAGCCGTCGATGTTGCGACCCGCAGGCCGCCGCCTGCGAGACCCCGACGCACATTCGATTCACGTCCCCGTCGCGCGGGCGATGGTCGACTGCGGGGTCTATGCCGATGGCAAACGCCTGCCGGGCAAGTACACCCATGCCGCCGCCCTGAACAAGGTCCGCGAACTGGAGATGGACGGCGTTCGGGCCTTCGTCTGGGTCGGCCTACACGAGCCGGACGAACACCAGATGCAGGCCGTCGCCGACGTCTTCGGCCTCCACGAACTGGCAGTCGAGGATGCGGTCCACGCCCACCAGCGACCGAAGCTGGAACGCTACGACAACACCCTGTTCCTGGTGCTTAAGACCATCATGTACGTCGAACACGACTCGGTGGCCATGGCCCGCGAGATCGTCGAGACCGGCGAGATCATGATCTTCGTCGGCCCGGACTTCGTGGTGACGGTCCGGCACGGCGATCACGGCGGGCTCGCCGCGGTGCGCAAGCGAATGGACAACACGCCGTCGAACTGTGCCCTTGGCCCGTACGCCGTGCTGCATGCGATCGCCGACCACGTCGTCGACCATTACCTCCAGGTCACCGATCTCGTGGAGAACGACATCGACGCGATGGAGGAGAACGTCTTCTCTCCGACCAGTGACACCGATATCGAGCACATCTATCTGCTCAAGCGGGAAGTCGTCGAGATGCGCAGGGCCGTCGGCCCGCTGAACCTGGCCCTGCAGCGGTTGGGCAGCGACCACAACGACCTCATCTCCAAGGAGGTCCGGCGCTACATCCGCGACGTCCTCGACCACAACACGCAGGCGTCGGATCGGGTCGCCAGCTACGACGAGGTTCTCAGCTCGCTGGTGCAGGCCGCCGTCGGCAAGGTGTCGATGCAGCAGAACCTCGACATGCGCAAGATCTCGGCGTGGGTCGCCATTGCCGCAGTACCAACGGCGCTCGCCGGCATCTACGGCATGAACTTCGAGCACATGCCCGAGCTGTCGTGGACGTACGGCTATCCGGCGATACTGGTCGTGATGGCGACGACGTGCACGTTCCTGTACCTGACGTTTCGCCGAAACCACTGGCTGTAGCTCGTCACCCCGAGAGCTGCTCCGCGGTGCGCCAGGCGCCGGGTGAGCTTCCGTGACTACGCCGAAACGCACGGCTGAACGCTTCCTCGGATTCGTACCCGACGCGCCGGGATACCGAACTGACGCTCAGGTCGGTCGTCCTGAGCAGGTCGTCGGCGAGGTGCATCCGCCACTCGGTCAGGTACTTGATCGGTGACCGACCGAGCACCTCGCGGAACCGCTGATCGAGTACCGAACGCGAGACGGCGGCGGCCCCGGCGAGCTCGGCGACGGTCCACTTCCGTTCCGGCGCGGCGTGCAGCGCGGCCATCGCAGACGCCAACACCCGATCGTGAAGCGCGGCAATCCATCCGTGCTCGGCCATCGGCGCCGTCTCGAGGTGAATCCTCAGCACCTCGGTGAGCAACAGCTCGGGAAGTCGCGTCGACGACGGCGGCGCAGGCAGCGACGCCGTGGTGACCTCGAGCGCGTAGTTGATGCTCGAGGCAACCCAGCCGGCGGCGGGACCCTCGGGTACACGGACGACGAACACGGAGGAAACGCCCGCATGGCCGGATCGAACAGTGGATCCTCGGAATGCATGTGCCCGCAGACGATGTCGGTGCGATTCCCACCGGCACCATGCAAGAGCACCGGCATGGTGTCCCACGGCGGCCGCCTCATCAGGTTCATGATCGGAACGATCTCGGCCGGCTCCTCCCCGCCCATCAGATAGTCGTCGCCGTAGGGCAGCACGATGACATCGCCCCGGTTCGCCCAATGCCGTTCTCCGCCGGGCAGCGAGATCCAGCATCGCCCCGCCGCGACGATGTGGAACAGGATCATGCGCTCCGCCCGGGCGACGGCGGCCTCGACGAGATCTACGCCGGCGCACGCTTTCTCGACCACAACGGCCACACCATCTCCAAAGTGGAGAGCAACCGCATCGTTGACGACCTCTGATCAGGACCGCATTGACGCGTGGTCACGTGGTGGCCGGGATCGTCGTTGACGAACTCCCGGGGTGGATACCTGCCGCGGGGTCGGCGGTGATGTCGTCGCTCACGCTGTCATAGTCGTACAACTCGCCGTAGCGGCCCCAGTCGATGGCGGTGTCGAGTTGGCGGCGGGCGTCGTCGGCGGAGAATCCACGCCGCAGCAGGTCGAGGAAGAACCCGGCACGCAGATTGCCATCGGCGCTGCCGGTCAACGCTTTACAGATGGTGCGCACCAATGGTGCCCCGCTGCGGGCCTGGGTAGCGAAGATCTGCTTGCTGTTCTGAATGTCTGCGGTGGTGAACTGCACACCGACGTCGGTGAGGCTGAGTTCGCCGTCGTCGATGGTGACCAGCGCGAGCATGGTGGCAGCGTCGACCAGCGGGAAAAGGTCATCGATCTCGAAGTTCAGTTCGTCGGCCAGGTCGGCGAGCCCCATCCGGCCGTCGTTGGCGTTCACGATCTCGACGAGACCGGCGAGGCCGCCGACCGAGGCGTCGGGCAGCGGACGGGTAATCGGAGTCGCCGCAGTGTGTTCCGCGACGACTTCAGCGGTTTCCCGGCCGGTGAGTAGGCCATAGAGCTGATCGACGAGCGCCTCGAACGTAGGAGCTCGTCGGTCGCGAGGGCGCTCGAGGTCGACGCGGACTTCGGTGAGAATCCGACCCGGATTGGCGCCGAGCACCACGACCCGATCGGCGAGCAGCACGGCTTCCTCGATGTTGTGGGTGACGATGCAGATCGCCTTGGTGGGGAAGTTGTCGCCCGTCCATAGGTTCACCAACTCGGTACGCAGGTTCTCGGCGGTCAGCACGTCGAGCGCCGAGAACGGCTCGTCCATCAAGAGCAGATCGGGTTCGAGGACGAGCGCCCTGGCGAATCCGACGCGTTGGCGCATGCCGCCCGAAAGTTCCTTGGGGTAAGCGGATTCGAAGCCGTCCAGACCGATCATGTCGATGGCGTCGAGCGCGCGCTCCCTGCGCTGCGCGCGCGCAACCCCTCGAGCGGTGAGTCCGAGCTCGACGTTGTCCTGGACGGTGAGCCATGGCATCAATGCGAAGGACTGGAACACCAGCGCTGCCCCCGGGTTGGCACCGTTGAGCTCGCTACCACGGTAGCGCACGGTGCCGGTGGTCGCGGGGATGAGCCCGGCGATGATCCGGAGCAACGTCGATTTGCCCGATCCGGATCTGCCCAACAGCGCCACGATTTCACCGGTCCGCAGTTGCAGGTCGATGGAGTCGAGGACGCGCAGGTCATCGCCGGAGGCGCCGGGGAAGCTCTTGCAGACCGCGTCGACCTCGATGAGAACGTCCGTGTCGGAGACGGTCGTGGAAGGTGTCGTCATGGTGTCGCTCCTGGTGTGTGGTGAACCCGAATGGTCAGAGGGAGTATCGGCGCTGCGCGAGTGCATATAGCTGCCGCCAGAACAGGCGGTTGAGGCTGACGACGTACAGGCTCATGACCAGGACGCCGATGAGGATCCGCGGTGAGTCACCGGCGCTCGTCGCTTGGGAGATGTAGGCGCCGAGCCCCGTTGCCACCAAGGTCGTAGAGCCGTAGCTGACGACCTCCGCCACGATGGAGGCGTTCCACGCCCCGCCGGCTGCGGTGATGCCGCCGGTAACGTAGCTGGGGAAGATCGCGGGCAGGACCAGCCTGCGCCACCAAAGCGCTCTGGGCAGCTGAAGATTGGCCGCAGCTTCACGCAGGTCGTTGGGAATCGAACTGGCCCCCGCGATGACGTTGAACAGGATGTACCACTGAGCCCCCAGGCTCATCAAGACGATGCCGCCCCAATTCAGGCTGATGCCCGTCGATACCAGGACGGCGGTCGCGATCGGGAACAGGAAGTTCGCAGGGAAGCTGGCAAGCACCTGCACCACGGGTTGAGCCAGCCGCGATACCTTGGGGTTCAAACCGATCCACACCCCGATCGGCACCCAGATGAACGTCGCGACGACGACCAGCAGGATCACCCGGCCGAACGTGACCAATCCCAGGCCGAGCGCGTGGACGACCTCCCCGAACCCCGCGGTGGCGTCGATGTAACCGCCGATCCGAAACACCCCATAGCTCACCGCCACCACGACCAAGGAGCCGAAGACGACGTCACCGACCCGGCGGCGCGCAGGTGATGTCCGCAGTGGGTATTCGGCCAGTCCGAACACCGCCATCAACCGGTCCAGAGGCGCCACCAGCCAACCGAACAGCCGACCCATCAGCGCCGGGACATGCGAGCGGCGCAGCAGGTTCAGCACCAGGCTGCGAGGCGCCTCGATGGCCTCGGACTCTTCGACCCGAAACCGCTCCGCCCATGCGGTCAGCGGCCGCCAGAACAACACGTTCACTCCGACCACCATGACCACCATCACGGCGATCGCGATGAGCACCTTGCCGAGATCGCCGTCCGCAGTCGCCGTCGCGACGTACGAGCCGATACCGGGCAGCGCGTAGTGGTGGTTGTTGACGCTGAGTGCCTCCGAGGCGACCAGGAAGAACCAGCCGCCGCCGAAGCTCATCATGCCGTTCCATACCAGCGGGATCATGCCGCTGGGCACGTCGACCCGCCAGAACCGTTGCCAGCGTGAGAGTCTCAGGTTCCGAGCGGCCTCGTCGAGTTCACGGGGCTGACTGGACAGGCTGTGGTAGAAGGCGAACGTCATGTTCCAGGCCTGCGACGTGAAGATCGCGAAGATCGACGCGCATTCGAGTCCGAGCGCTGAGCCGGGGAACAGGGCGATGAAGCCGGTGATCGTCACGGAGAGGAACCCGAGGATCGGCACCGACTGGAGAATGTCGAGGATCGGCAGCATCACCTTCTGCGCACGCCGCAGTCGCGCCGCGGCGGTGGCATAGAGGAAGGTGAACAGAAGCGACAGACCAAGTGCGGCGAACATCCTCAGCAGCGAGCGGGCCGCGTAGTACGGCAGCTGGCTCGGATCCGTCGAAACCGTCGCAGGCGCCGAAGTCTCGTCGAACGGGACGTCGATCCCGGACGAGACCCGCGCGATCACCCCCAAAAGCACGGCCGCGGCCAAGAACACCACGATGTCGACGGCACGGCTCGGCGGGCGGTCCAGCGCGTCGCGTGACGGGTACGAGCGCAGCAGCGTCATGCGTTCGCCTGATTCCAGCACCACGAGTCGACGTGCTGCTGCACCAGCGGGCCGTCACGCCGATCGCCGAAGAACGTTGTGGACATGCCGCAACCTCCCGTCAGTTTCGGGGGTGCTCGCCACTAGCCAGGCAGTCGTGGGGTTGGCCGGCACAGCTGCCGATCAACCCGCCTAGACCAAGATCAACGCAACGACGGAGAGGCCGAATCCGCGAGGGCGACCCAACCGCGTGCGTCGATACTGTCGTCCGGCATGTGCCGCTCACCTCGCTTCCATCATCCGATTACCACCGCAGGGACCCTGCGCCTCGACCATTACAAGTCTTGAAACCCAGAAAGTCAATCAGTTGCGCAAGTATTATTGCCCTGTCACGCTAGCCTGGGGTTGGAGGATCATGTGACCGAGTACTACCGGCAGCAGTACCGACCTGCGGCACTGCGCCACGACCGCATTAACGCGCTGCTGCAGCGGTGCGCCTAAACGAGTTGGGCCACAACATGATGACGGGCTTCGATCGGGCGATCCCCGCGTCGACCTCGGCCGCATTCGCCCCGACGGCAGGTCTTCCGGTGTACACGTCGGGGGAGGCAATGACGGGCAGCACCATCCTGTTGGCACTGTGCCTCATCTTGCTGGTCACCGTCGCGGTGGCGCGGTGGCGACGGCGATGACCGTGCCGGTGTTGGGACCGTTTGCGTTGTCGGGTTTCGCGCACGAGTGGTACTTCCTGTTTCTGGTCCTCGTTCTCGGGCTGGTCGTGCTCTACGTCATCGTCCAGTCGTCGCATCGGCAGCGGATGCTGCGGTTCGCGAACATGGAGTTGCTGGACAGCGTCGCGCCCAAGCGATCGAAGCGATGGCGTCACCTGGCGGCGATCCTTCTGGTGTGTTCGTTGCTGCTGTTGACCGTTGGGATGGCCGGCCCGACCCGTGATGTCCCGATCCCACGCAACCGCGCCGTGGTGATGCTGCTGATCGATGTCTCGCCGTCGATGCGGGCCACCGACGTGTCGCCGAATCGGCTGGCCGCTGCGCAAGAGGCCGGCAAGCAATTCGCCGACGAGCTGACGCCGGGGATCAACCTGGGATTGATTGCGTTCGGGGGCAGTTCGATCGTGCTGGTATCGCCGACGACCAACCGGGCGGCCACCAAGGACGCGATCGACAAACTGCAATTGATCGAGCGCACTGCCATCGGAGAGAGTATCTTCACCGCGCTACAGGCCATTGCGACGGTGAGTGCGGTGATCGGTGGCGGGGACACTCCAGCACCGGCCCGAATCGTGTTGCTTTCAGACGGCAAGGAGAATCAACCGACCAACCCCGATGCCCCAAGGGGTGCGTTCACGGCCGCCCGCGGCGCCAGGGATCAAGGTGTGCCGATTTCAGCGATTTCGTTCGGCACGCCGTCGGGATTCATCGACCTCGACGACGCGCGCATCCCAGTGCCCGTTGCCGACGAGACACTGCGCAGAGTCGCCGACCTCTCCGGTGGCACCCTCTACAGCGCCGAAAACGTCGATCAGCTCAAGAACGTGTACACCACGCTGCAGGGCCAGTTCGGCTACGAGATCATTCGCGGCGATGCCAGTGCCGGTTGGTATCGATTGGCGGCACTCGTGCTCGTCGTCTCGGCGCTGGCCGCGCTGCTGATCAACCGCCGGTTACCGAGCTGACCGAGAGACATCACGGGAACACCTCGGCTCGACGCACCCACCGACTCTTCAGAGCATGCGCGGCAGCCAGATACGCGGCGAGGATCAGCACGAGCCACCCGAAGAACGATCCGGGCAAGGGCGTCATTCCGATCCAGTGCGCGAAGGGCAGGAACGGCAGGCACAACCCGATCAGCACCACGGCGACCACGGCAGCCATCAACGGTGGCGCCGGCCAGCCCTGCGCTCGAAGTCCGCGACGTG
>NZ_JAVROT010000373.1:0-3710 GCF_032162605.1 Mycobacterium sp.
ACCGCTGCGCTGGACGCCGAGCCCGGAGGACGTCGATCGCGCCGACGCGATGATCGAGACGGTGGGTCTGACCCGCATCGTCGACGGCGTGTGGCCGACGCTCTCCCAGGGTGAACGAGGACGGACGCTCATTGCCCGGGCCTTGATCTCGGGCCCGCGCCTCCTCCTGCTCGACGAACCGTCGACCGGCCTCGACGTCGCGGCGCGGGAACAGCTGCTGGAGACCATCGACTCACTCGGTGAGGCCCATCCCGACGTCGCGTCGATTCTCGTCACCCACCACCTCGAGGAACTGCCGAGCACGACGACTCACGCGCTGCTGATCGCCGACGGTCGAACCGTCGCGAGCGGGCCCGCCCTCGACACGGTCAACACCGACAACGTCACGGCTGCGTTCTCGCACCCCGTGGCGGTCGGTCACCACGACGGCCGCTGGACTGCCCGGGCCAAGGCATCCCGGATGGACGTCTGACGCCACATGGCCGGACACGGCGCCCACCACTACCGGGTGGCCGAATGTACGGGGCTCCCCCACGATCCGCTCAACGCCATCATCGGACCGCGGCCCATCGGATGGATCTCGTCACCGAGTGCCCGCCGCTAACGCTCAACCCTCGGGCGCCAACAACTGATCCGCGTCGAAGCACGTGTGCTCTCCGGTGTGGCATGCGGCGCCGACCTGGTCGACCTCCAACAGCACGGTGTCACCGTCGCAGTCCAGACGCACCGAGTGCACGAACTGCGTATGGCCCGACGTCTCCCCCTTGACCCACTGCTCGCCGCGGGAACGCGAGTAGTACGTCGCCTTGCGGGTGGCGAGAGTCCGAGCGAGGGCGTCGTCGTTCATCCAGGCCACCATGAGCACCTGCCCGGTCCCGCGTTCCTGCGCGACCGCGGCGAACAGGCCGTTGGCGTCACGCTTGAGCCGCGTAGCGATCGAATCATCCAGCTGTGCCGCTCCCTCGGTCGCTTCGCTCCTGCCCACCGTCACCGGACCACGATCCCTTCCTCAGCCATCGCCGCCTTGACCTGGCCGATGGTCAGCTCACCGAAGTGAAAGACGCTGGCGGCCAACACTGCGTCCGCTCCGGCTTCGACCGCGGGCGCGAAGTGCTCGACCGCGCCCGCACCGCCGCTGGCGATGACGGGGACCGTCACCGCGCCGCGCACGGCGCGCAGCATTCGCAGATCGAAGCCCGCCTTCGTGCCGTCGGCATCCATGGAGTTCAGGAGTATCTCCCCGACGCCGAGTTCGGCGCCGCGGCGGGCCCACTCGACCGCGTCGATACCCGTACCCCGCCTACCGCCGTGCGTGGTGACCTCCCAGCCCGACGGCGTCGGCTCGGCGCCATCGGGCACGGTGCGAGCGTCGACGGAGAGCACGATGCACTGCGATCCGAACTGTCGGGACAGCTCGGCGAGGAGCTCGGGGCGTGCGATCGCCGCGGTGTTCACCGACACCTTGTCGGCGCCCGCGCGCAGCAGAATGTCGACGTCGGCGACCGAGCGGACACCGCCGCCGACCGTCAAGGGGATGAACACCTGCTCGGCCGTCCGACGGACCACCTCGAGCATCGTCGTCCGGCCCGAGGAGGACGCCGTCACGTCCAGGAACGTCAACTCGTCGGCACCCTCGGCATCGTAGGCCGCCGCGAGTTCGACGGGATCACCTGCGTCCCTGAGATTCTCGAAGTTCACCCCCTTGACGACCCGACCGTCGTCAACGTCCAGACACGGGATCACACGGACTGCGACATCCATGTCAGTACTCCCCCGGCGAGCCGACCGCCAGCGCGATTTCGAGGATCTGGCGGTGCACGTTCGGCACCCCGGCAAGCGCCGAACGTGAGGCGGGCGTCCAGTCCTCGCCGGCGAGGTCGGTGACGACGCCGCCTGCCGCGCGCACCAGCGCCACCCCGGCCGCGTGGTCCCAGACGTGGTGGCCGAAGCTGATGGCGCCGCCGAGCACACCCGCGCCGGTGTAGGCGAGGTCAAGGCCGGTCGAGCCATGCATCCGGATCCGGGAACACCTGCGGCTCAACCGCTCGAGCGTGGCCATCCGATAACGGCCTGGGAACTCGCCCCGTGAGTCGACGTTGAACGTCCCGATGGCGACGATCGACTGGTCCAGTTCGGCGTCCTTCAGTGCAGGCTGAGCAATTCCGTTGGCGTACAGCGGCCCTCCCACTGTGGCGGTGTAGCGCTGATCGGTGAACGGGAGCCAGGTGAGTCCGGCGACCGGCACGCCGTCGCGCAGCAACCCGAGAAGGATTGCGGCGGTGGGCAGCCCCGCGGCGTAGTTGAAGGTGCCGTCGATGGGGTCGAGCACCCACACCAGGGGTGAGTCGATCGGAGCGCCACCGAACTCCTCACCGTGCACCCCGATGCCGGTCGCCTCCTCCAACGCCTTCACCACCTGGCGTTCGATGGCGAGGTCGACCTCGGTGGCGAAGTCGTTACCCTTCTTTCGCACCGCAGACTGAGCGCGGTGGCCGACGACGAATGGCTTGGCGGCAGCGTCGAGGATCACCGTGGCCTCGGCGACGAGTCCCTCGAGATCCGCGTCGTCCAGCGCCATCCCGTCTACCGACTCACCGCGGCGAGGGCTTCGGGAAGCGTGAATCGCCCTGCGTACAGGGCCTTCCCGACGATCGCTCCCTCGACACCGGCGCCGGTGAGGGTCGCGATGGCGCGAAGGTCGTCGAGGCTCGACACCCCACCGGACGCGATGACCGGGGCATCGGTACGTTCCGCGACGGCGGCCAGAAGGTCGAGATTCGGGCCGTTGAGCGTGCCATCCTTGGTGACGTCGGTGACGACGAACCGCGAGCAGCCTTCGGCATCAAGGCGTTCCAGTACCGCCCACAGGTCTCCGCCGTCGGTCTCCCAGCCCCTGCCGCGCAACCGGTAGTGGCCGGCGCTGGCACCGTCGACCTTGACGTCGAGTCCCACGGCGACCATGTCGCCGTGCTCGGCGATCACTCGCGCGCACCACTGCGGATTCTCGAGCGCGGCAGTGCCGACATTCACCCTGGCGCAACCGGCGTCCAGCGCCGCAGTCAGCGATGCGTCGTCACGGATGCCACCGGAGAGCTCGACGGCGACGTCGAGCTTGCCGATCACCTCGGCGAGCAGGTCGCGGTTGGACCCGCGGCCGAACGCCGCGTCGAGGTCGACCAGGTGGATCCACTCGGCGCCGTCCTTCTGCCAGCCCAGCGCAGCGTCCAACGCCGAGCCGTAGTCGGTTTCACTGCCTGCCACGCCCTGCACGAGGCGCACCGCCTTGCCGTCGACCACGTCGACGGCGGGCAGAAGTATCAATGGTCTTTCGACTGGCACGTCACTCATTCCCATTCAGAGCCCCTCGACCCAATTGGAGAGCAGCGTCGCACCCGCGTCGCCACTCTTCTCCGGATGAAACTGGGTGGCGCACAACGCGCGGTCCTCGACGGCCGCAAGGAACGGGACGTGATGTGTCGCCCACGTCAGCAGGGCACTCGCATCACCCTCCCATTGCTGAGCGGCATACGAGTGCACGAAGTAGTAGCGCGTGTCGGCGTCCAACCCCTTGAACAACACACTGCCCGGTGCCGCATCGACGACGTTCCAACCCATGTGCGGGATCACCGGGGCGTCCAAGCGCACGACGGAACCGGGCCACTGACCGCAGCCCTCACTGTCCACGCCGAACTCCACGCCGTGGGCGAACA
>NZ_JAVROT010000374.1:0-2630 GCF_032162605.1 Mycobacterium sp.
TTTCCGAACCCGGCATCGGATAGACAGTTGGATCGCCCTTCAACTGTGCCAGCAAGTGTCCGACGACGTTGAGTGGCAGGTGCAGGTGGTCCGCGATTCGATCGGGCTCGACGAAACAGCCGCATCCCGATGGTCGATCTTGCCCCGGCGGTACCGATCGGCCAGCCATCGGCTGGTATGTCATGCCTACCGGACGGCCGACTCTAGCGCGTCGCGGGCGCGGTCGAGCATTGACGCGAATGGGCCCACCGCGAAGTTTTCCTTGGCGGATTCGATACCGGGGTGCGGTCGGGTGGGCGCGATGGCCTCGGCGGCACGAACGGCGTCGGCCATCCGTCGGCGGTCTGTTCCGCCGAGGGCGTCATGCAGCTTGTTGAATTCCTCGTTCTCCTCATGGTTGGCGTGATCGATTACGTCTCGCTCAAACTGCCTGAGGGCTTCCACGAACGCCGAAGAGCCGATGTCGATGTGTTCGATCTCCGAGAGCTGTCGTTTGGCCTGGTTCTCTTCTTCCAGTCGCGCGCCCACGATGGCGTCGCCACCGTCGATTGTGGCTCGTGCCCTGGGGTGGACGACCATCTCCTCGGCTTTTTCGTGCACGGCTAAGAGCGAACGAAGTTCGAAGAATGCTCTTTCTTGTGTTTCGTTGTCGGGAGCGTTGATGGTTTCGGTGAATAGTTCCTTGATTCGATTGTGTTGCCCCTTGAGGAAGGCGACGACATCCTCTGTTGACATCTCCGATGTTTCGGCCACGACAAATCACCTCCATTGGTTCGGCGTAAGCACTGGGCGCCACGGGCCGTGCGCGTCGGTGCCATACCCTGCGTTTGTCTTGCTAAACAGGTCACATCGCGAAAAATCCGCCCTCTCCCTCCTTCGGGGACCATCTGCCCGACCAACGTCACCAATAGAGCGCCGGCTGGGAAGCCATTGAGCCCGCCTTGCTACACGTTGCCGGCCACGTCCTGAAGTGCATGTCCGCCAACGCATGCCAGCGAGGCCAGCACCGCGACTGCCATCCACGGCGCCACGATTGTGCGCGGTCGCGTTCCGGATTCCTTCGCCCATTCCTCATGCCGGGTGATGCCGATGGCGACAGCGACCGGCCAAGCCGCTGGCTTGTGCACGGCGCTGGCCGCTCACATCGGCTCCGAACGTGAGGTGGCGGCCGCTGGGGTGCAGCGCGAGCTGATGACCCAAGGCGCCAGCCCGCGCGCGACGGAGGACAGCACAGCGGACGCCCTACGGGGATTGGGTTAGCTCATCGCGTAGTCGGGTCAGGGCCTTTCCGAGGAGGCGCGACACACTCATCTGAGCGACGCCGAGTCGATCGGCGATTTGGCTTTGGGTAAGGGATTCATAGAAGCGCATGACGATGATGTCGCGGTCGCGCTCGGGTAGGTTGGCCAGCAGCGGCCGCAACGATTCTCGGCTCTCCACGAGGCTGATGTCGGTGTCGTAGTCGCCGAGGTGGTCTGCAATTGTTCTGGCGCCCTGCTCGCCGCCACGGGGCTCGTCAATGGACTTGGTCCGATAACATCCCCCGGCGAGCAGGCCCTCCATGACGTCGCTGCGCTCCATGTCCAGTTCTGCGGCCATTTCGGTGACCGTCGGCGCACGCCCCAGGCGTTGTGACAAATCCTCGGTTACTGATCCGAGTTGGCGGTATATCTCCTTGACGCCACGCGGCACGCTCAGCGACCAGCCGCTGTCGCGGAAATACCGTTTCACCTCGCCCATGATGGTGGGCACCGCGAAGGACAGAAAATCAGTGCCGACGCAGACATCGAAACGGTTCACCGCGTTGACGAGGCCAACGCGGGCGACCTGCAGGAGGTCTTCATCTGGTTCGCCCCTGCCGTGGTAGCGGCGGGCGATGTGGTCTGCCAGGGGCAGGCACCGTTCAACGATCCGGCTGCGGACGCATCGGCTCTGCGATGACCCGGCCGGAAGCTGGGCGAGCTCGCGAAACATGTCCAACACATCGGCATACTCTGGATCGTGTGGTGGCGGTCGAGAGCGCATCGGTGCGCCACGCGATGACGGCGCCTCGACAGGCGCCGCCTGATCCATCGTCTCAAACCGCTTCTCGCACAACACCAAACGATTACGATTCACGATGGGTAGTCGCGTCCCGACGATGGGCACGCGCACTCGCGTGTTGGTCACGATTGCAACCGCTTCCCGTCGTCGACAAGTTCTCGACGCACCAACCCGCGCGCCACCGAGGACACCGACTGCCCTCGACTCTTGGACAACTCGGCCAGCAACGAGAACGCGGCCACCGCGTCGATATCGAAGCGCTCCATCAGAATTCCCTTAGCTTGTCCGATGGTGTCCCGGTTGATCACCGCCCTGCGGAACCGCTGCTGTCGACGCCATGTCTCCACAGCGGTAACGGCGTCGGCGACAAATGCCAAACCGATGTGTTCGCCTTTAGCCCCAAACACGGCTGGCCGGTCGCCGTAAAGACTCAGTACCGATCTGGGGAATTCGCGGGTGAAAAGGGGCAGCGCCAGCATCGAACGTATCGGCGTGTTGGCTAACGCCTCTTCGACGAAGCGTGACCATCGCAGCTCACCGTCGAGGTCATCAATGCGGCGGAGCTGTCGTTCACAGGCGGCGTCCAA